>DATCPK010000020.1:0-27232 GCA_036570125.1 Candidatus Limnocylindria bacterium | reverse complement strand
ATGAAGGCCAACGGCGCGGCGGCGCGGCGGTCCTTCCAGGAAGCGCGCCAGCTTGCGGAGGAGCGGGCTCCACATCTTCTGCGCCTCATCTTCGATCGGTGGTCACGCGCCGCTGAGGCGACCGGCGATTCCGACGAAGCGCTTCGTCTCGCGCGACGAGCGCTGGAGACCGTCCGGGTCTAACGCGCGCTCCACTAGCCTCTTTCGCATGTCCCGTCTCACCGCCGATCTCGTCCGCGAGCGCGTGCGGGGCACGATCCTCGAGCGCGTCGGCGACACGCCTCTCATCCCGCTGCACCGCGTCGGCGCGGGGCTGCGCGGCGATCTCTGGGTGAAGATCGAGAGCGCAAATCCGGGCGGCAGCGTGAAGGATCGGCCGGGCCTCTGGATGGTGCTCGACGCGGAGGAGGAAGGCTGGCTGGGTCGCCGCCGGGTGGTGCTCGATGCGACGAGCGGCAACACCGGAGTCGCGCTCGCGATGGTGTGCGCGGTGCGCGGTCACGCCCTTGAGCTCTGCATGCCGGACAAGGTGTCGCTCGAGCGAAAACGGATCGCGCGGGCCTTCGGCGCGCAGCTCGTCCTCACCGATCCACTCGAAGGCACGGACGGCGCGATCCGCGAAGCGCACCGGCGCGCTGCCGCCGATCCCGATCGCTACGTCTACGTCGATCAGTACTCGAACGCGGCGAACCCCCTGTCGCACGAGCTCGGCACCGCCGCGGAGATCTGGAAGCAGACGGGTGGGCGAGTGACCCACTTCGTGGCCGGCGTCGGAACGTCCGGGACGATCGTCGGCGTCTCGCGCGCGCTTCGTCCGAAGCGCGTTCGCATCGTCGCGGTGCAGCCAAACGACGCGCTGCACGGCATCGAAGGCTGGAAACACATGCCGACCGCAATGCGACCGGCGATCTGGGACGAACGGGTCGCGGACGAGCACCGCGTGATGGCGACGGAGGAGGCGCTGGTGATGACGAAGCGCCTCGCGCGCGAGGAAGGCATCTTCACTGGGCCGTCGGGCGGCGCCGCCGTCGCCGCGGCGATAGCGGTCGCGCGGGAAGAAGCGGGCCGTATCGTCGTGTTGATAGCTGATGGGGGAGATCGATATCTCAGCACCCCCCTTTGGGAGTGAAATCATGTCCGTGACCGTTCGCCTGCCTGGCGCGCTCCGCGATGCCGCCGGTGGCGAGACGAAACTCATCGCATCCGGTGGAACGCTCCGCGAGGTGATCGCGGACATCGATCGGCGACACCCCGGTTTCGCATCGCGCGTGCTCGACGAGGCCGGCGACCTGCGCTCCTACGTCAACGTGTACATCGGCGATGAGGACGCTCGTGGTCGGGGCGGGAGCGGCGCCGCGGTAGCCGAGGGGAGCGAGGTCATGGTCATCCCGGCGATGGCGGGCGGTCGCTGACCGATAGGACTCGGCTCGTGCTGCCGCGAAAGCTGCAAGACGAGATCGTGGCCCACGCGCGCGAGTCGGCGCCGCGCGAGTGCTGCGGACTGCTTTTCGGTGACGGTGAAGTGGTGGATCGGCTCGTTCGGGGGCGCAACGTCCACGCGACGCCCGAGACGCGCTACGAGATAGATCCAGCGCAGCTGCGGGACGCCGTCGTCGGCACCGACGACACCGATCGTTTTCTCGTCGGGATCTATCACAGCCATCCGCGCACGGAGCCAAAGCCGTCGGAGTTCGACATCGCGAATGCGCGCTGGCCGGAACAGGTCTACGTCCTCACATCGCTCCGATCCGAGCCGCCCGACGTCTTCGCGTATCGGATCATCGACGGCAAGGCGCCGAAGATCCCGATCGTCGAGAGCTAGGGCGTCTTGATCTCCCAGGTGGCGGCGATCGCCGCGGCCTGAGCGAAGGCGGCTTCGACGTCGGGAGGATCGAAGAACCGGAACTGCAGAGCGCCGCCGTTCGTCCCGTTCGCGATCGTGAACTGGCGAACGGCGATGTGTCGTCCCTCGTACGTACCATCGGCGCGATCGTCGACGGCCACACTCCCGTTGATGCGCTCGACCGATCGCTGGTTACGCGTCGCCGAGAATCCGAGACGCTCGCCACGAGCGACGGTGTCGGCGAACGCGTCCATCGTCGCGAGATCGTCAGGGTGCGCGCTCACCACGTTCAGCGTCGCGGTCGCGGTTTCGAAATGCGCGATCTCGCCCGGCACGCCCCGCACCGAATACGCCCACCCATCCGGAACCGTGATGGTGGCGGTCGGCAGGTCATAGAACTTTCCCTCGGCGGGCGTCGCGGCCAGCGGGGACGCGAGCTGCGGCGCTATGGCGTACGCGGTCATTCGGACCCTCGAGACCTGATCGCCGAGCACGACTGCGCCGCTAACGAGCGCAAGAAGCAGAGCGAGTGCGGCGACTGGTAGCGGCAGCATTGCGCGCAGGTTCAGGGCGAGACCCGCTACTGCCCGCAGTCCGACGAGCAGCAGCACGACGCCCACGGGGATCAGGACGCTCGGCACGAAGACCGCGACGCTCGCGACAAATGGCGTGACGACGAGCGGCGCGAACGCGAAGGCGACCGCGTTGAAGCACTGGTCGAGCGTCAGCTCGTTCTGCCGCGTCACGCGGGTGCCGAGAAAGACGACGAACGCGATGACCGCAACGCTCACGGCGAGGCGCGCACCGAGCAGGAGCGATTCGAAGATCAGTCGAGCGACGAAGGGGCTGGGCGAGAGGCCCTTTGCCGCGAGGACCAGCGCGTCGATGGTGAGCGAGAGCGCGATGCCGGCCCCCAGCACGATTAGGACTCCGGCGAGGCCGAAGTGCTCGCGAGCGAGGGATCTGGCGAAGGAACGAGGGCGGACGATCGACCGAAGGACCTCGCCACGAAACCAGGCCATCTCCCCCGTCGATTCCACGTAGCGAGACTACGCAAAGCGGAGGTGCCGTTCCGCAACACACGGCACAAAAAAGCGACCCCCGTTTCCGGGGGTCGCCGTTGCTTTCGGCTACAGGCCTCAATAATCTGGCCTCGATGAGGGAGATCGCACAAAGGCGATCTCGGAATTCATTGAATCCACCGAAAGCGAGCTCTCGGCAGTGCCCCCTTCCGTCGAGGGCGTCATCGATCGACTTGGAACACCCCGAAGCGTTTATGAAGCTTGACCATTGCGACCTCCGATTCGGCGTCCGCCGGTCTTGCCGTCGCTCCGTGGGCCCGTTCGGAGCTTCCTCTTGTTGTACACCCACCATGGAGGGCCGAGTCAAGCGCTACCAGAAATGGATGATCAGCTCTTCGGCCGTTCTCGCATCAGCAGATCCCGGATCTCGGCCGGCGTTACACGAACGTCGGGCCACCATGACTCATCCGCATCATCGCCGGCCGCGAGCGAGGCCTCGATGCCGAGCGCGATCCCGCTGAGCAGGTCGGTCAGCCGAACGATCTCCGGCGCGAACCCGCCGTCCGGTGCGGCGTTGTGGTAATTCACGTTCGGAAGCGCGATGCCCGTCGCCGTCCAGCCAAGCCGCACGAATGACGATGCCTCGCACGTGCCGCCGACCAGGAGCGCCCGCTGCGTCGGCGTGCCCCGTTCCGCAAGCCGCTCGCGCGCGACTCGCAGGTAGCGCTCCGCCTCGTTGCTGAACGTGTTGTGGAGATCGCCGGCGCGAACGACAGCCCCTCGGCCGGCTTCGGCGCCGGGAATGGCGCGGCTCGCCTCGACGGAAACGACGTAGGCGTCGCGCGGCAGGAGCACGTCCTCGGCGGCGAGGCGCGCGCCGTAGAGACCCGTCTCCTCGGCCCGCGTGAAGATGGCGTGGACGTCGTGCGGCGCTGCTTCGTCCCGTAGCCCGAGGAGAACCTGGACGATGAGGGCGCAGCCGGCCAGGTCGTCGGCCGCGCGCATGCGGATCTCGTCGCCCGCGACGTCCGCTGCGGGAAGATCGAGCATCGCGAACTGACCGACCGCGAGGGGCCGGTCTGCCCGGATGCGGCACACCGTCGTGGAGTTGTGCAGCGGTTCGATGTCGGTGGCCGGGTCGGTCAGGACGGCGGCGAACGACGCCCCTGCTGCGTCGCTGTGAACGGTGATCGCAACGTCGGACGGGAATACGCGTTGGCGGAATCCGCCGAGCACGCGCGCCTTACCGGTCCTGCCGGACGCCTCGATGACCTCGAACGCCGGGTGATCGGTGTGTGCCGCGAACACCAGTGCGCGCTTCGCCGTGCCGGCCGAAACGCGCGCATGAACCTGCCCGAACGAGTCGGTCTTCGTTGAGATTCCGGCCCCCTCGAGCTCGTGTCGGATCACGTCGAGGACCGCCCATTCGTGATACGGCGCGGTCGGCGCGGCAGCGATCCGCCGAAGGACCGCGAGGACCTCGTCGGGATCGAGTGAGCGCGGCAACCCGCGCGAGGATATCGTCCAACAGAGGTGCTATGGCTCTACGACACGCGGAGGCGCGGCACCTTCGCTTTCCAGCCCCGAACCCGCGTCGCGACGATGTACGTCTGCGGCGTGACGCCCTACGACACCACGCATCTCGGCCACGCCCGCACCTTCCTCGTCTTTGACATCCTGGCGCGCCTTCTAGAGGCGCGCGGCCAGAATCTGCGGTACGCCCAGAACATCACCGACATCGACGAGTCGATCCTGCAGCGCGCCGCGCGGGACAAGGTGAGCTGGCGAGAGCTGGGGCGGCGCGAGGAGCGGGCCTTCCTGAAAGACATGAAGGCTCTCGACTGGCGCAAACCGGACTTAATCCCGCACGCCACGCGAGAGATCCCCGCCATGATCGAGCTCGCGGAGCGCCTGCGCCGCCGCGGATTCGCGTACGAGACGCCGGGCGGCCTCTATTTCGACGTCAAGAAGTTCCCGCGCTTCGGCGAGCTCTCGCGTTTCTCGACGCCGAAGATGAAGCGGATCCTCGCGTCGCAGGACGACGCGCGGCTCGACGATCCGAGCCGCCGCTCACCGATCGACTTCGCGCTCTGGCGCCGCGTCAGCGAAGGGCCAACGTGGCCGAGTCCGTTCGGCCGCGGCCGCCCGGGATGGCATCTCGAGTGTTCGGCGATGTCGGATATGCATCTCGGTTTCCCGATCGACATTCACGGCGGAGGCAGCGATCTCATCTATCCGCACCACGAATGCGAGACCGCGCAGAGCGAGGCCGCGCACGGCCTACGAAAGCGATTCGTCGGCCACTGGGTGCACGTGGCCCCGATGCGACTGGGCGGAGGGAAGATGTCGAAGTCGGACGGCAACATGATCTTCGTCCGCGACGCGCTGAAGAGCACGACGCCTCAGGCGCTCCGGCTGTATCTGCTCGACGTGCACTACCGGCGGCCGTTCGACCACGACGAGGACCGTCTCGACCGCGCCCGAAAGCGCGCGCAAGCTCTCGCCGAGTCTCTTGGGCGAGGGCGCCTCGGTCCGATCGAACGCGACTCGTCGACCCAGGATGTCCTCGCGGCTCTCGATGACGATCTGCACGCGGAGCGCGCGATCCGCGCACTCGAGAAGCACGCGCGTCGCGAGCTCGCTCCGAACAGTGTCGCGTCGCTCCGGACCATCGCGCGGAACGTGCTCGGAATCCTCTAGCCGGGCTAGCTGTCCTCAGCTTGCGGCCCCGCCTCCGCCACCCAGTGCTCCGTCGTCGTCTGAAGCACGCGCGCCTGAGAGGCAAGGCTGTCGAGAGCGTCCATCGCTTGTCTGCTCTCGCCGCGTTCGACGGCTGATCGCGCCGAGATGAGTCCGTCCAACATTCCGATGAGCGGGCGATTGAGCTTGGTCGAGAGCAAGGTCAGGAGTTCCTCGCGCATGTGCAGCCCAAGGGATGCCTCTCGGCGCGCCTGTTCCGCTGATGCCGCCTCACGCCGCGCGATCTCTCGAGTCTTGCGAAGTCGGACCGTGATCTCGACGATGAGGACCGCTTCCGAGAGCAGCGCAACGAGGGGGAAGACGTCGTCGGCGAGGAATCCGAGCCCGGCTGGCGGCAGAAAGAGGAGGTCAGCACCGACCGCCGAAATCACCGCCGCCAGCAGACCAGGCCCGCGGCCGCCGTACCAGGCCGCGACGATCACGGCAGCGGGTAGAAGGATGAACGGGTGATCGGCGCCAAGGCCGCCGAAGACGTACTTGATGGCGAGGGCAAGCGCGACCGCCCCGAGGGCTGCCCCGTACCCGATGAGAACGCGCAGATCACGATTCATGCCGATATCGCAGGATATCGCCACTTCTCGCAGAAGGCGGCTCGATGAAGGATCGGTTCCCACAAAGCGCGGCTCGATTTCTCGGCGCATTGCGGCGGAACAACCGCAAAGACTGGTTCGATGAGCACAGATCGGACTACGAAGAGCAGCTGCTCGAGCCGGCACGGGAATTCGTCATCGAGCTCGGGTCGAAGCTTCGTAAGCTGCGTCCCCATCTGCAGGTGGATCCGCGAACCAACTTCGGCGTCAAGCGGATCAATCGCGATGTCCGTTTCTCGCGCGACAAGAAGCCGTACAAGGATCACCAGACCCTCTGGTGGTGGGAGGGTTCCGCGAAGGAAGGGTCACCGGGCTACTGGTTCCACCTCACGCCGAAGAGCGTGGCGCTTGCGGTTGGTTTGTATCTCGCCGATCCGGAGCTGCTCGAGCGCTACCGCGCGGCGGTGGTCGACGAGCGCCGTGGCCATGCGCTCTACCGCATCGTCAAGAGCATCGAGCGGAAGGGCTACAAGCTCGAAGGTTCGGCGCGAAAGCGCGTGCCGCGCGGTTTCGCTCCGGACCATCCGCGAGCGCGCTATCTCAAGCACGATGGCATCTATGCGTGGATCGAAACGCCGCTGCCGACAGGCGACTTCGTCAAACACTGCTTCACGCACTACCGCGCGCTCACGCCGCTGCAAGAGTGGTTGATGGAGATCGCGTGATGTCCGAAGAGCTCGTGCTATGGCACGACTTCAACGTCGCCCTGGTCACCGCCGCGGCGGGTCTGCTCGGGCTCCTGTTCGTGGCGCTATCGATTCATATCCGGACGCTCACCGATCGGCGCAATGCCGAGCTGCGCTCTGTCGCGCGGACGATCTTCCTTGGCTATGTGGTCGCGCTTGCCTTTGGGTTCCTGGCTCTCGTCCCGCAGACTCTTCGGTGGTTCGGCGTCGAGCTCTTCGTACTCAATGTCGGCGCGTTCCTCCCTTTCGGTGCCGCGGCGCGGAGTGGGTTGCGCGCGAGCGGTGTCGGGTATTCACGCAACGTCACGATCATTCAGTTCATCGCCGGGTTCGGCCTGTTCGGGACCGCGCTTGTCGGGGCGATCGGCGTGTCTGTCGGCGAAATGTGGGCGCTCTATCTGAGCGCCGGCCTCGCCGTCGTCGCTCTTGTGTGGGGCGTGTTCAACACATGGGAGCTCATCTTCCGGATCCAGAGCGTCAGCACGTAGCGCGCATCTATCCTTTAGTCACAAGCCCGGCCCGGTCGCCTAGCGGTCTAGGGCGCTTCCCTTTCAAGGAAGAGGTCAGGGGTTCGAATCCCCTCCGGGCTACACGCCGGCGCGGCACGTTGCGCTTATCCGGCTATCCGCCGGCGATCGCGCCGATCACGAGGAACGGCTCCTTCCCGGAGGCGACATCATCCGGCAATGGTGCATCTGGCGACTCGTGCGAGAGATCCTGCTGGCATGCGAAGAACCGGATGAACGCGCGGCGCTCCCGAGTCGTGTGGTCACGAATGGTGCCCCGCAGCATCGGGTACGCCGTCTCCACTGCGTCGAGGACGGCGCGCTGCGTCACGGTGCCCTTCACGTCGAGCGCGACCTCGTTGCCGACGTGCGCGAGCGTCCGCAGATGATGCGGAAGCACGACGCGGATCATCGCAGCGTCTGCACCTCGACCGAGAGCACAGGCGGCAGATCGCGGACGATCGGCGCCCAGGTGTCTCCGGCGTCCGCGGACGCGTACACCTGGCCGCCGGTCGTGCCGAAGTACACGCCGCATTTGTCCAGCGAATCGACCGCCATCGCATCGCGCAGGACGTTCACGTAGCAGTCGCGCTGCGGCAGACCGTTCGTGAGTGCCTCCCATTCGTTTCCGCCGGAGCGGCTGCGGTACACCCGCAGCTTCCCATCGGGTACGAAGTGCTCCGAGTCGCTCTTGATCGGCACGACGTAGATCGTCTCCGGCTCATTCGCGTTCACGTCGATCACGAAGCCGAAGTCGCTCGGCAGGTTCCCGCTCACTTCATGCCATGAGTCGCCGGCGTCGTCGGTTCGCAAGACATCCCAGTGCTTCTGCATGAACAACACGTTCGGTCGCGAGGGGTGCAGTGCGATCCGGTGAACGCAGTGGCCGATCTCAGCCTTCGGGTCGGGGATGTATTCCGACCGGAGTCCTTGGTTGATCGGCTTCCACGTCGTGCCACCGTCGTCCGTACGGAAAGCGCCCGCCGAAGAGATCGCCACGAACAGTCGCTTGGGATTCTGCGGATCCTCGATGATCGTGTGCAGGCACAAGCCGCCTGCTCCGGGCTGCCACTGCGGACCGGTTCCGTGGCCGCGTAGCCCTGAGAGCTCCTTCCAGTTCTGACCGCCGTCGGTGGTGCGGAAGAGCGCGGCGTCCTCGACGCCCGCGTACACCGTGTCAGGGTCCTTCAACGACGGCTCGAGATGCCAGACCCTTTTGAACTCCCACGGCCGCTGCGAGCCGTCGTACCACTGGTGCGTCGTGAGCGGCTTGCCGGTCTCGGGTGATGCGTCGTACGTGAACTTGTTGCTCTCGCCTTTCGGCATGCCGTCGGGTGTCTTGGCCGGTTCGCCTGGTGGCGTCCCGGGTTGATGCCACGTCTTACCGCCGTCATCCGACCTCTGGATGATCTGACCGAACCAGCCGCTGGTCTGTGACGCGTAGAGCCGGTCGGGATCAGCAGGGGAGCCCTTCACGTGGTAGATCTCCCAGCCGGCGAAATGTGGACCGCTGACGTTCCACTTCTTGCGCTGTCCGTCCGCCTCTAGGACGAACGCGCCCTTGCGTGTGCCAACGAGTACACGCACCCTGCTCATACCCCTGATCCTCCCGCCGTCGTTCTTCCGATGATGCCTACGGTCTTTGGCTCCCTCGTCGCCCGATGCTCTGATCAGGAGGGCGTGCCTGTCACAAGGAGACTAAGGGAGTCCGCGTTCTGGGGAAGGGTGGGCATGGGCCGAGACGCCCTTGACGCTTTCGGCTCACTTCCACGTTTCAGGCACCCACGATGGCACTATCAGGTGATGCCTCCGACCATGGCGAGGGCGCGCAGAGTCGCTCGCTGATATGACGGCGACTGTTGGCCACGCGCTCGAGGTTCGGGATCTGCACGTTAGTTACGGGTCGAAAGTCGCCGTCGACGGCGTCAGTCTCGAGATCGACGACGGTGAGATCTACGGCCTCCTCGGTCCGAATGGCGCCGGTAAGACAACGACGCTGAGCGCGATCGAGGGTTTGCTCCGACCCCAGTCCGGCTCGATCTTGCTTGCGGGGATCGACATCCAGGCGGACTCATTGCGGGCGAAGGCGCGCATGGGAGTGCAGTTTCAGTCGACGAGCTTTCAGTCGGAGCTCACGGTCTCGCAGATCGTCAAGCTGTACGCGGCCTTGTACGGTGTGACGCTCTCCGGTAGCCAGATCGTCGAGACGTTGAAGAGCGTCGGTCTGAGCGATGAGGCATCCAAACGCCCCGGCCAGCTTTCGGGCGGACAGCAGCAGCGGCTGGCACTCCTGATTGCCACGATCCACAAACCGACTCTGGTGCTGCTCGACGAGCCCACGGCCGGTCTTGATCCGCAGGCCCGCCGCCAGCTCTGGAGTCACATCGAGCAGATTCGGGCGGAGGGCCGGAGCATCCTCCTTACGACGCACTCGATGGAAGAGGCGCAGGCGGTCTGCAATCGGGTCGCGATCATCGACCACGGCAAGATCCTGACCGTCGAGACGCCGGCGGGGCTGATCGAGAAGCACAAGGATGACCCGGAAGTGCGCCGCGTCGCGCGAGGTCCGGTCACCCTGGAGGATGTGTTCATCGGGCTTACCGGAGAAGATCTCCGTGACTGAGCGCGCGGACGCGTCGCTCATTTCCGTCGCAACCCCGCCCAGCCTCGGGCGCACTTTGCGAGCCTTGCTGGAAGCGGATCTGGCCGTCCAGATTCAGAACCGCCGCGCGCTGTTGCTCAGCACTATCTTGCCCGTCGTCCTGCTCTTCGCGACCTCCCTGGGAAAACGCGCCGACTTGTTCGGTGACCCGCCTACTCGGGTGGCGTCGAGCCTGACCCTTGGGATGACCTCGATCGCCATCCTTGGCTACTCGATGACCATCGCCCGAGATCGCGAAAAAGGGGTGTTCGAGCGTCTTCTTGTCACGCCGACGCCTCCGTGGGCGATCATGCTCAGCCGGCTCACCGTCCAGGTGATCGCGATCCTCGTGATGGCGGTCGTGACCTTGGTCTTGGCGATCCTGTTCCAAGGTTTGTCCCTGTCCCCAGAGGCGCTTCTGCTCACCCTGCTTGCCGTTGCCTTCGGCTCGGCGGTTTTCTTGAGCGTCGGCCAGGCGCTGGTCGGTCTCGTCAAATCGGCTGAGACGGTGAACGCCGTCGGTCGCCTGCTCTACATCCCGCTCTACGCGCTTGGTCTCGTTGGTCACGTGGCCGCCCTCGGGGCCGCCCTCGGCACCACCTTCGAGACGATCGCCCAATGGTCCCCGGGCGGTGTGGTCGTCGCCGTGCTGGCGGCGTCGATGCATCCTTCCACCTGGAGCTCCGACACGTGGTGGGCAGCGCTCGCGAGCCTGATGTATTCGCTTCTCTTCGCGGGCATTGGTATCCGCTGGTTTCAGTGGAGGGTGCGCTAGGCCGTCGTCGCGCTCTGGTCATTTCGCTGCAGCGCGTCAGGGACGTTCTCGCAGCCTTTTGGCATCTGGCCGGAAACATACGCTATGGGCGGTGACGCTCTCGCCCGGGCGACGGCGTGGGCTTATTGGGGAGCGACGGTATGGCTGACCCTTGAGCTCGCTCTCGGCGGCACGATGGATCTCGTCCGTGGCCGATCCGTTATGACGCCGCGAAGAAGGACCTCTCTCGTCGCGGGTGCGTTCTACCTGCTGACCTTTGTCTCGATCCCGACTCTCGCTCTCTACGCTCCGGTGCGCGACTCGAAGTTCATCGTCGGCCCTGGCCCGGACACCGGTGTCCTATTCGGCGGCATCCTGGAGATAATCGTGGCCCTCGCCGGCATCGGCACCGCCATCGCGCTGTACCCCGTGGTCAAGAGGCAGAACGAAGGATTCGCGCTCGGCTTCGTCGGCGCGCGAGTCCTGGAAGCCGGCACGATCTTCGTCGGCGTCGCGTGTCTTCTGTCGGTCGTGACCCTGCGGCGGGCCGGAGTTGGCGCAGATGCGTTGGTTACCGGCCAAGCGCTGATCGCCATGTATGACCGCATGTTCCTCCTCGGACAAAGCTTCATTCCGGCCGTGAACGCCCTGCTGCTCGGCTCACTGCTGTACCAGTCGCGCCTGGTGCCGCGAGCTCTACCCGTGATCGGACTCATTGGAGCGCCTCTGCTCGTCGCTGGCGACATCGCCGTCCTGTTCGATCTCATCGGAAGAACATCCTCTCCGGCGGCGCTCACAGCGCTTCCCATCGCGTTGTGGGAGTTTTCTCTGGGCGTCTGGCTCGTTGTCAAAGGCTTCAGGCCCTGCCCAATCCTCTTCCCTGTGCCTGACCGCTAGTTCCTCCGCGAGCGGCTACGACCCCAGAGTGTCTCCTCGCGATGGTCGCGGCGTAGCGGCACCGCCGAAGAGCAGCCACAGGGCGAAGGCGAGCTCGGAGAGCCCGCCGAACCCTTGCAGGCCCGCGGCGAACGCGAACGGCAGCCGACCGGCACTCTCGACTATCGATGTGAAGGACGTACGAACGCGCCGGCTCCGACTCAGCGCACCGCCTTCTTCACGATCGCGCCGATTCGTGCCTCATCGGCGGCGGTCAACTCCTTCAGCGCGAAAGCGGTCGGCCACATCGCGCCTTCGTCGAGGTTCGCCGCGTCGCTGAAGCCGAACGTCGCGTACCTCGACTTGAACTTCGCGGCGCTCTGGAAGAAGCAGACGACCTTGCCGTCTTCGTTCGCATACGCGGGCATGCTGTACCAGGTCTTCGGCGCGAGGGTCGGCGCGCTGGCTTTGATGATGGCGTGGATCCGCTTGGCGATTGCGCGATCGGACGCCGGCATCTCGGCGATCTTCGCGAGCGCCGCGCTTTCCCCCTCGGCTTTGCCGCCGGCCGCTTTCCGCTCGGCGATGGTCTCTCTTAGCGCGGCGCGTTCCTCGGCCGTCAATCCCCCCGACGCCTTGCCGGTGGTGCTCTTGGCGGACCTTTGCGTACTCTTCTTTGTGCTCATCGAGGACCTCCCCCAAACACTGATTTGATCGCGTTAGAGCAGAGCGTTCACCCACCCATGATGGGTCGTTCGCCTCCTACTCCGCGTATGGCTGATCGCTGCCTTGCGCGCTGTAGCCGACCCTCCAGATATAGCCGTCGGGGTCTGCGAACGAACCGCCGTAGCCGCCCCACTTCAGCTTCGCCGCGGGCTTCAGGATCTTCGCGCCGGCCTTCTTTGCTTCGTCCATCACCTCGTCAACTCGCGCCTCGCTGCGAACGACGTAGTTCATCACCACGCCTGGGAAGCCGCTGCCCTGCGGGTTCACGCCAACGTCCGCCGCGAGGCCTTCGCGCCCGTAGAAGCCCACGAGGGACCCCCCGTGCGGGACGAAGAACACTGAGATCTTGTAGTCGTTCTGGATCTTCCAGCCGAGGCCTTCCGTGTAGAAGCGCTTCGACTTCTCCATGTCATTGACGCCCAAAAGGATCGCGCTGACGTGCGCATTCATTTCGCGGCTCGCGCGCTTGCAACGTACGCGGCGAGCGATTCGAGAGTTTGCTTTGCACCCTGGGCGGCGTAGAACTTCGCGACCTTCTCATCGCGCTCTTCCTTGCTGCCGAAAAGCAATTGCAGTGTCGCCTCGGTCGTGTTGCCACGCTCGGCGAGCGTAAGGGTCGTCTTCACCGCGTTCGGGTCGTCCTTCTTGAGCGAATACATCCACACGATGCGCTCAGGCGGCACGATCTCCTTCCACACCCAGTGGTTCGGATAGTCCTTCCCGTCGGGGCCCTGGATCGTGGCGTCCCACACTCCGCCCGGCCTGAAGTCGAACGCGTGCGTGGTGATCTTGCTGCCCGCCCACGGGGCACACCACTCGGCGAGGTGGGTGGCGCTGGTGAATGCGTCGAAGACGAGTCGCCGCGGACCCTCGATGATGCGCGAGACGACGATTTCCCGGTCCGACTCGTTGCTAGCTTCGCTTGCCATCTGCATGCTCCTTCTGCTGAAGTCTCTTCACGTACTCGTTGAGCCGGTCGAAGTTCTCGTTCCAGTACTGCTCGAAGCCGATGACCCACTCGTGCACCGGCTGGAGGCCGCGCGCGTCGAGGCCGTAGAGGCGCTGCTGCCCGGCCTCGCGGACCCGCACGAGTCCCACTTCGCGAAGCACGCGCAGATGCTTCGACGTGCGCGGCTGCGTGATCCGCAGCGCGCGGGCGAGCTCATTGACCGGACGCTCTCGCCCTTTAAGAAGGACGAGGATCCGCCGCCGCTGCGGCTCGGCAACCGCGTTGAACGCGTCCGATGTGGTGGCGGCTCGGGCCATGGGCGAAATATATGTCCATATCGGCATATGTCAAATACCAACCTCGACCCGCGGCCCCGGCCGCGCGGATGGGTATCGTCGTGCGGAGGCCTCAACGACAAAATCCCGGCTCGATCTCACGCGTGCGCGGATCCTCGCGTTCCGGCGCGATGTCGGCGCGCTCGACGAGCGGCTCCCGCGCGGACGGCGATCGCTTCGGCGTGCGGCATGGGCGGGCTTACAGGACAGCATGCCCCGCGCGGCGCTCCTCTCCATTCATGCTCGCGTCGAAGGAACGAAGCCGTCGACCTGGGAGGATTCGTCACTCGTGCAGCTCTGGGGGCCGCGTCACCACGCGTACGTCATTCCGGCGCGGGACGTCGCGGTCTTCTCGCTGGGAAGGCTGCCGGATGAAGGCGGCGCCCTGCGTGTGGCTGAGGACCTCGCTGCTCGCCTGCACCGCCACCTCCGCGGCGCGAGGATGGCGTTTGGCGAGGCAGGCAGAGCGCTCGGCGGCCACCCGAATCGCGTCAGGTACGCCGCACCGACAGGCACCGTCCTGATTCGGTGGGATGGCGCGCGACAACCAGTCATCTGGACCGTGCCGCGACCCGAGGTCGAGGCTCGAGATGCTCGCCTCGAGCTCGCGCGTCGATACCTGCACATCTTCGGTCCCACCACGGCCGAAGCGTTCGCCCAGTGGTCGGGGATCGGCCGGCGGCAGGGTATCGCTGCGTTCGATGCGCTCCGTAGATCGCTCTCCCCGGTACGAACACCGGTCGGCGATTCGTGGATCCTCACGAGCGACGAGCCAGCGCTGCGGGCCGCCCCCGGGCCTGCGGCTCCCGCCCGACTACTCCCGAGCGGCGATGCTTATTTCCTTCTCCAGGGGCGCGATCGTGAACTCCTCGTCCCCAACGCCTCTTTTCGCCGCGCGCTCTGGACGCCGCGCGTCTGGCCGGGCGCGGTCCTCGTCGATGGCGAGATCGTCGGGACATGGCGACGCGCGCTGGGGACCGTGACGATCCAAGCCTGGCGTCGTCTCACGCGCCCGGCACGCGCCGCGGTCGAGACGGAAGCGGCGTCCCTGCCGCTAGCGGATGTGCAAGGGCGCGTCGTCCGCTGGGACGACTGATGTACAACACACCGCTCACGATCGATGAGCTCCTGACCCGGCTCGCCGAGCAGCCGAAGGCGATCGCCGCGCTCACCGCGGGTCTGCCCGCCGGACGCTTGGACCGTGCCCCTGGAAAGGGCGAGTGGTCAGCCAACGACGTCCTGGCTCATCTCCGTTCATGCGGTGACATGTGGGGCAGATACATGGCGACGATCATCGCTGAGAATCGCCCGACGATCCGAGCGATGAATCCCAGGACCTGGATCAAGCAAACGAACTATCCCGAGCTGGATTTCGCGACCTCGTTCCGCGCCTTCAGGAAGCAGCGCGCGGAGTTGTTGGCACTACTGCGTCCGTTGCCGAAGGCAGCGTGGACTCGCCGTGCGTTGGTGACGGGCGCCGGAAGACCACGCGAACGGACGGTGTTCGAGTACGCGCAGTGGCTCGCGAACCACGAGCGAACCCACGTGAAGCAGATCGATCGCATCGCCAATGGATCAACGAGGAGGACCGCATGACCGACAAGATCACCCCGAAGCAATTCCGCGAGTCAGAGGGAGTTTCCCGGCATCGACGAGCTGCAGCCGGACATCGATGTGCGGCACGACGGCGTGACCGTGCGCATGGTGGCGTTCATCGAAGGCTACGGCGGGATGCTCCAGGGCCACGTCGAGCTTGCACGCAAGATCTCGGCAGCTGCCCGAAAGTTGGGCTTCTCGGCCGACCCGACCGCGGTCCAAAGCGTGCTCGTCATTCCTGGCGCGACCTCTCGCAGCGAGGTGATGCCGTTCTGGCAAGCCGTCCTCGGGTATGAGCCTCGCCGCGATAGCCCCGCCGAAGACCTGTCGATCCGCGCAACCGAAGCGTGCCGTTCTGGTTCGAGCAAATGGAGAAGCCGCGTCCGGACGGCGGCGGCGCGATCCATCTCGCGGTGTGGGTGCCATTCGCGCAGGCGGAGGCACGCATCGCGGCCGCACTTGCGGCCGGCGGCCGGATGGTGCGCGACGAATTCGCGCCCTCGTGGTGGACACTGGCCGACGCGACGGGTAACGAGGCGGACATCGCCACGACGAAGGGGCGCGACTAGCGCTTACCGGCTAGCGACGGTGATCTTGATGCAGGTCGGCGTTGACGAGCTCCGCAAGCGTTCTCGCTGACGCGCGGCCGACGATCGGACGCAGGCTCCCTTCGACGACGCGCACGCATAAAAGCCGAAACGCAGCCAGGCTCGGTCCGCTCGCGAGCGGGGTGCTGACGAAACAGTTGTGCAGGGCATCGACCACCGCTCTGCGAACTCGGTCGGTCGCATCGGGCCCAAGCTTTCGCGTCAGCGCGAAAGTCGGCACGGTCCGTTCCGCGATGGCGGACGCTTCGATGCGCGACAGATCACCGACCGATCCCGTGTCGTACCAGCTGGCGACCGTTTGGACGTCGGCATCGCTCGCGCGCTCCGACGCATAGCCGAGGCCCTTCAACACATCCGCCGCGAGTGCCACCGCGTGGTCGTTGCTCAGGGACAGTCGGAGGAAGTCGCCTCGGTGATCGATCTCCGCATGGTCGACGCCCTCGAGATCCTCAAGACGCGCCAGCACGGGCGCAATGCGAGAGCCTCAGCCGAGGCCCGGCGCAGCGCTTCAGGCCAGACCGCGGAGGCGGAGCGTGACCTCTTTCGTCGGCCTCATCTCGCAGCGAGCGCGGGCTTTGTGGCCACGCGCTTCGGTTCGCGCCGCGCGCCGGCGGAGAGGAGATGCCCCAGGTTCGCGAGGCGCGCCGCCGCCTTCGGTTCGAGGCGGTAGTAGATCCAGGTCCCGCGACGTTCGCAGCTCACAACACCGGCCTCGCGCAACACCTTCAAGTGATGCGAGACGGTGGGTTGGCTGACCCCGCAACAATCCGTGAAGTCGCACGCGCAGACCTCACCGTCGGAAGCCAGTTGCTGAACGATCGCGAGCCGCGTGGGCTCTGCGAGAGCTTGGAGGATCTTCACGTCGTCCATGAAGGCCACTATATCGACGAACTTGGATATTGACAAGCATCAATACGGTGAGGCATCCTGCGGCTGGCGGTAGGCCACAGGAGCATCGAGATGGACAGGAACGAGCTTCCCATCGCGGTCATCGGCGCCGGCCCGGTCGGCTTGGCCGCCGCGGCGCAGCTGGTGAAGCGAGGAGTCACACCGCTCGTGCTCGAGGCCGGATCCGCCGTCGGCGCGAGCGTTCTCGCCTGGGGCCAGGTGCGGATCTTCTCGCCGTGGAAGTACAACGTGGAGACCGCCGCGCGCGAGCTGCTCGACCGACGGGGCTGGACCTCACCGGATGGCGAGGATTACCCGACCGGCCGCGAGCTCGTGGAGACCTACCTCCGCCCGCTGGCCGCAACTCCCGAGATCGCGCCTCATGTCCGTCTGAATCACCGCGTCAGCGCGATCACACGTCTGGGCTTCGACAAGATGAAGACCACCGGCCGCGAGGACGCTCCCTTTGCGATCACCGTCGCGACGCCATACGGCGAACGGCAGATCCTCGCTCGCGCCGTCATCGACGCATCGGGCACGTCCACCCTGCCGAATCCTCTGGGCGCGAGCGGAACTCCGCCGCGCGGCGAAGCGCAGGCGGCCGATCGGATCTTCTACGGGATCGCGGATGTTCTCGACCGCGACCGAACCCGCTACGCGGGACGTCGCGTTCTCGTCGTTGGCAGCGGGCACTCCGCCTTCGATGTGCTGATCGATCTGGCGCAGCTCGCCGAGGTGGAGCCGCGTACCACCATCACGTGGCTCGTCCGCCGGCCCTTCGCCGATGCGAAGTACGGCGGCGCGGCAAACGACGCGCTGCCGGCGCGCGGCGCGCTCGGCACGCGGATGCGCGGGCTCGTTGATCGTGGCGTCGTCCGCCAAGAAGTGCTGCGTATCTCCGAGCTGCGAACGACTTCCGATGGCGTGTACGTCGGCGATGGCGATCGCGAACTTGGTCCGTTCGACCAGATCATCGCCACGACCGGCTTCCGTCCGGACCTCGCACCGCTGCGCGAGCTGCGAGTGCGCCTCGACGACATTCTTGAAGCGCCGCCGGCACTCGCGCCGCTCATCGACCCGAACGTCCACAGCTGCGGAACGGTCCCGCCGCACGGTGCGCGCGAGCTCGAGCATCCGGAGAAGGACTTCTACATCGTCGGAATGAAGAGCTATGGGCGCGCGCCGACCTTTCTCATGCTCACCGGATACGAGCAAGTGCGCTCGATCGTGAGCGCGCTCGTCGGCGACGCCGCCGGTGCGGCGAAGGTCGAGCTCGTGCTGCCGCAGACCGGCGTCTGCTCCGGCGGTCCGGGTAGCGACTGCTGCGACGACGCGGCGAGCGACTGCGGTTCGCCGACGAGCACGTGCTGCGGGACAAGCGACGCGGTCATCCCGCTCGCCTCGCTCACGACCGCATCGGGACGCTTCACATCGTGATGACGACCTTCGCCCGAGCCTGGCCGCTACCGACGTAGCGAACGGCCTCGGCGGCCTCGCTCAGCGGGTACGTCCGATCGATCGCCGGACAGAGCTTCCCGTCCTCGATCATCTCCTTCAGGACAACGAGATCGTCCTGAGTTGACTTGGCGACACAGAAGACGACACGCTGGCGCAAGAGGCGCGACCGCGCGAACGCCGCACCGATGCGCGTGAATATCGCGAGCCCACCGCGCTTGTCCGCGCCGACAAGCACCAGGACCCCGTTCGGCTTCAGAACGCCCATCAGCTCGGCGACAGAACGGTTCGCGGCGACATCGATGACGGCGTCGTAGCGATCTCCGCGTTGGGTGAAATCCTCATGCGTGTAGTCGATGACCTCGTCAGGCCCGAGCGAGCGGATCAACTCAAGGTTCCTCGTGCTCGTCACCGCGGTGACGTGCGCTCCGAGCGCCCTCGCGATCTGCACGGCGAACGTTCCGACGCCGCCGCCCGCGCCGGAGATCAAGACGTGTTGCCCCGGCTTCACCTGCGCGTAGTCGCGTAGACCCTGCAACGCCGTCCGCCCGGCGACCCCCACAGCGGCAGCCTGGTCGAACGACATGTTCTGCGGCTTGAGCACCAGGGAACTCTCTCGCGCGAGCGCGTACTCCGCGAACGCCGCCGGCGCCCCGCCGAATACCTCATCACCCGGCGCGAACTGCGTCACGCCCGCGCCGACGGCCTCCACGTTCCCGGAGACATCCACGCCCCGGATGGGTTGGTCCGGCTGACGCATCAAGGTCGACGCGACCTCGACCATTCTCCCTCCGTGGACGCTGTGCCAATCGAGCGCGTTCACCGACGCGGCGCGAACGCGAACCAACACGTGGCCGTCGGTGACGACGGGCTTGTCGACCTCGCGAACGTGCAAAACATCGGCTGACCCGGACCCCTCTTGAACGATGGCCTTCATTTCTTCCTCCGAACCCAGGACGGACCCTAGCCAGGCGATGTGGAGAAGATGTGAAGAGCTCCAGAGATCAATACCATCACCAGCCGTGACCCAGACCGCCCAGCCCGTCCTCGCCGACGCGTCGATCCGGTCCGAGATCGAGAGGCGCCACGACGAAAGCGTCGGCCGCCTGCAGAACTGGGTAAGGCACCCTGCGCTGGCCGCCGAGGATCGCGGCATGGCCGAAGGCTGCGATCTGATGATGCGAATGGCGCGCGACGCCGGCTTCCAAAAGGCGGCGCGCGTGGACACCGATGGGCACCCGGGCGTTTTCGCGACGCTCGATGCAGGCGCCGCGAAGACCGTCGCCGTGTACTTCATGTACGACGTCAAGCAGGCGGATCCCGCGGAATGGTCGTCGCCGCCATTTGACGCCGCGATCGTCGAGAGGTCGGGCCTCGGAAAGGTCCTCATCGGTCGGGGCGCCGTGAATCAGAAGGGGCCGGAGGCCGCGTTCCTCGCCGCGCTGCATGCGATCCAGGGGGCGGGGAAGAAGATGCCGGTGAACCTCGTGCTCGTCGCCGAAGGCGAGGAGGAGATCGGATCTCCGCACTTCCGCCAGGTCGTCACGCGTCCCGAGGTGAGTGCCGCTCTCAAGCGAACGATCGGCGTCTTCATGCCGTCCGCTTTTCAGGACCCCGACGGCAGCGTCTCTATCTTTCTCGGGGCGAAGGGCGTGGTCGAGTGCGAGCTCGTCGCGAGCGGCGAGAAGTGGGGACGCGGGCCGACGAAGGACGTGCACTCGTCGAATCGCGCGCGTCTCGACAGTCCGGCGTTCCACCTCGTCCAGGCGCTCGCGACCCTGGTCAACGCCGATGGCGATCCGGCGATCGACGGTTTCGGTCGGGAAGCCAAGACAGCTACGGCGACGGAACGCGCCCTGCTCGATGAGGCAGCGACCAAGATGAGCGAGGCGACCTCTAAGTCGCTGCTCGGTGCCAAGCGGTGGGCGGGAGATCTTCCGTGGCGCGCGACGCTCGAGCGCTTCATGTTCACGCCGACCGTGAATATTGAAGGCCTCGTCGCGGGCTACACCGGCCCGGGCGGAAAGACCGTGATGCCGCATCGAGCCGTCGCGAAGCTTGACCTACGGCTCGTGCCGGACATGACCTATGACGGCGCGATCGCGGCACTCAAGGCGCATCTTGCGAAGCGCGGCTTTGGCGACATCGAAGTGAATCCGAGCGGCGGCTACGACCCGACGACCACCGCCGCCGACGCGCCGATCATCAAAGCGATGATCGCCGTGCTGAAGCGCGGCGGGATCGATCCGAACGTGCTTCCGCGTCTCGCGGGCTCGTACCCGGGCTACGTCTTCACGAACCCGCCGATCAGCCTCGCGGCTGGTCACTACGGTCTCGGCCACGGCAGCGGCGCGCATGCGCCCGACGAGTACTTCGTGATCGAGCCGTCGAATCCGAAGGTGAGCAGCTGGGACGGCGCCGTCGCCTCGCATGTGGCGTACCTCTACGAACTAGCGACGCTGGGCGGCTAGTCGACCCGGAATTTCTCGAGTCCGTCGAGGATCAGACCGAGCCCGAACCCAAACTCGCCGTCAGCTTCGCTGGGTTTGCCGTGCTCGCCCATGTGTTCGACGAGAGAGGGATAGTCATCGAGAGCGATCTGCCGGCGAAGCGTCGCTCCGGATTCGGGAAGGTCTTTGATCCCCGCCGAGTAGCCGACCTCCCACATCGTGAATCCCAGGATGTGGCTGTCGAGGGCGTGATACGCGTGATGAGTCATCTCGGCCGTGAAGCCCGCACTGCGAAGTCGTGCGAGTAGCGACTCCATATAACGCAACCGAGCGGGACGGATCCTGGCCGGCGACATCATCAAAGTGCAGGCCCAGGGGTGGCGGAGCAGAACCTGATAGGCCGAGAGCGCGCTCTTGCGGAGCGCCTCCTTCCAGTCGCCTCCTTCGGAGGGAACTTCGATCTCGCTGACGACCAGATCGAGGATGCCATCGAGGATGTCGTCCTTTTTGGTGACGTAGTAGTAGAGGGTCATCGCCTCGACGCCGAGCTTCTGCGCGAGCTTGCGCATGGTGAGGGAGTCGATCCCGCTCTTGTCGGCGATCTGGATCGCGGCGCGCAAGACCTTGTCCTCGCTCAAGCGGACTCGAGGCTTCGGCCTCGCGCTTGCCCGGACAGCCATTGGCATCCTCCTGCTCGCCTTGACAATCTTACGGCGTAAGATAATCTGCGCAAGTAGCGTCTTACAACGTACGAAGACCAGGGGGATCCGCAGAGATGACCACGATGAAAGCGATCGTCCGTGAGGAATACGGCTCACCGGATGTCTTGCAGCTCAGGGACATCGAGAGGCCCGTGATCGACGACGACAGCGTGCTCGTGCGCGTACGCGCGGCTTCGATCAATGCCTACGACTGGCACATGATGCGAGGCAAGCCGTCTCTCGTCCGCCTGATGGCGGGGCTACGCAAACCCAAGAGCAGCGCCATGGGGATGGACCTCGCAGGGGAGGTCGAAGCGGTCGGCAAGAACGTGACGCAATTCCGAGTCGGTGATGAGGTGTTCGGTTCACGCGCCGGCTCGCTCGCCGAATACGTGCGCGGAACTGAGAAGAGCTTCCTCGTGCCGAAGCCGGCGGGCCTTTCGTTCGAGCAGGCTGCAGCCGTACCCATGGCGGCGAGCACCGCCCTCCAGGGTCTCCGCGACAAGGGGCAGATCAAGGCGGGCCAGCACGTCCTGATCAATGGGGCGTCGGGAGGCGTGGGCACGTTCGCTGTCCAGATCGCCAAAGCGCTCGGAGCGCGCGTGACCGCCGTGTGCAGCACGAGGAACATGGAGCAAGCCCGATCGCTCGGCGCGGACGAAGTTATCGACTACACCAAAGAGGACTTCACCAGAAGTGGGCAGCGGTACGACGTCATCCTCGATGTCGCGTCGAGCGGCTCGTTGTCGTCCCGAAGGCGGGTGCTGAAATCCGACGGGATCCTCGTGGGTGTCGGAGCCGCGAACGGCGGCGGCGGGACGGCGTCGATCGCGGCTGGTCTTCTCGAGACCGCCGTGCTCTCACGCTTCGGGAAGCAGAAGATGCCGTTCTTCCTGGCGAAGAACAACAAAGAGGATCTCGTCGTGGTGAAGGAGCTGATCGAGGCGGGGAAGGTGAGACCGGTCATCGACCGGATATACCCGCTAAGTCAGACGGCTGAAGCGATCGGCTACTTGGAAAAGGGACACGCGCGGGGCAAAGTCGTCATCACCGTGTGACTCGGGCCGTGATCCAAGCGATCGTGTCGTCGATGACCGCCGCGCCACTCGGCTCGTTATGCGTCTCGTGATGGAGTCCCGGGTAGACCCGACGCGTGACGTTCGCCCGTCCTTCGAGCGATCGGCTCGCCCATTCGGGCACGATCGGATCGTCCGCGCCGTGCAGAACATAGGTGGTCACGGGTAGCGACGCGCCACCGGTGAGCGCGCGCTTGACGCGAACCTGCTCGCGGAACAGGGACGCGCCGAGTCGCGTGGTCGTGCGATGCACGGCGAGCGGATCCGCCAGGTACGCGGTCTCGACGGCCGCGTCGCTCGAGAGCCCACCCGCGGGGAACGTGTTCGCGACGGCGAAACGCGGCATCGTGCCGCTCAGGATGTCGGCAAGCCTGCGCTTCCACGCGGGCACGGCCGCATCGATCGCCGGCGCGGAGAGGACGAGAAGGTCAGGCAACGGCCGCGGTGGATCGGCGAGCACGTAGCCCAGAGCGATGAGCCCGCCCATCGAGTGTCCGTAAAGCACGACGGGGAGACCACTGGCGGCAACGCGGACCTCGGCGAGCCGGTCCTCGACGTCGTCGTGGTACTGCGACCAGCGATCGACGTACGCGCGGTGACCGCCGGAACCGCCGAAGCCGCGTTGGTCGTAGCCGTGCGTCGTGATCCCTGCGGTCGCGAGTTGCGCTCCCACGTGCTGATAACGGCCCGCGTGCTCTGCGATGCCATGGACGAGAAGAAGGTGCGCGCGTGGCGGGCCGACGGCCGGCCAGTGGTACGTGCGCAGGTCGAGACCGTCGCGTGTCCGCACGACCGTCAACCCTCCGTCTTGATCGGTTTCATCTCAGGCGCCGGCGAGCTCTCTTCCGCGACGCGTGATCGCGTCGATGGTCGCCGCGACGAGCAGCACCGCGCCGGTGATCATGAACTTCACCGAAGAGTCGAGCGAGTGAGTCTCCTTCTCCCCATTGGTGCGTGCCGTCCCCTCGCC
Source organism: Candidatus Limnocylindria bacterium (assembly GCA_036570125.1). Classification (GTDB taxonomy): domain Bacteria; phylum Chloroflexota; class Limnocylindria; order P2-11E; family P2-11E; genus 3-1-20CM-2-70-9. Next base: position 3,800 of record DATCPK010000020.1, on the reverse strand, counting down.
AGCATAGGCCGCAGACGCCGCGGCAAAGGCCCCTCCTCAAAGAGAGTGTCGTCAGTGCGCGTGGCAGGATGTCTCCATCAACCGACGCAGGATCGACGAGGTTCTCGCCGAGGCACAGGCCCGGCTGCGCCGACTGACGCCTGCCGGGGCCGCGGCCGCGATGCAGAAGGGGGCGACACTCGTCGACACGCGAGACGCCGACCATCTTTCGCGAGACGGCCGGATCCCCGGGTCGGTCCACATCCCGCTCAGCGTTCTCGAGTGGCGTGTCGACCCGACATCGGGGCACCAGAGCGCGGCACTTGCCGGACGCGAAGACAGGCTCGTCCTCATCTGCCACGAGGGTTATTCATCGAGTCTCGCGGCGGTCCGCCTACACGACCTCGGCTTCGCGAACACCACGGACGTGATCGGCGGCTTTGTCGCCTGGGCCGCGGCGGCACTTCCGGTCGAACACTCGTAGCGGCTAGTTGCGGATCTGGTGCGCCTCGGGCACGCCGGTGTTCTTGGCGAATACGAGGAGACCGCAGACATCCGCGTCGCGCTGAACGGGCTCGACGCGTACATCGAGGTAGATCACCTGAACCTCATCGCCGCGCCGCTGGCGCAACCGGACCTGTTTGGCGATGCTCACATCGCCGGTACGGAAGCTCTCTTCCACGAGCTGCAGAAATTCATGACACTCGATCCCAGCCAGAGCGGACCTGAGCGACATGCCAATGAGCGGTACCTCCGGCAACACCGGAATCGTCGCGAGCGCGGCGCGATTCGCGAAACACGGAACATGGTTGGGGCCGATCGTCGCGAGGATCGCGAGCGGCGCTTCCTGAAAGAGATTCAGGAAGTCCAGGTCGAAGCCGCACGCGTCCGGACTACCCGGCAGCGCGGCCTGCGCGAGGGCGGTTCGATTCGGCGCGTCGAACAATGCGAGCAGTCGAGAGACGATGCGCTTGACATCGTCGGTGCCAACGCCGAGCTCGAACGCGATCTCCTTGTTGGCGAGCCCGCGTCGTACGCCGCCTAATACTTCACGTTGGCGCTGGGTGAGCGCCTGATGTCCCCGAACTTCATTCACATCCCACTCCGCCCTCCGGCGCTCTCCCGCCTTCTGGGCCGTGCGCGATCCGAGCCACCACTCCCGCCATCGCGCGTGTCAACTTCCGCGTCTGAAGGTGTACTTGCCTGGCCGTGACCTCCAATTAACTTTTCGAACAGTCAATCACTTCAGGTAACCGGGAACGTCGCTTCTGGGTGTCAGGTGAAGGACCGTAATGAGGTCAATTCATCCGTCCCCAAGCCCTTAACCGCTGGGGAGACCTCGCAGCGGATAGCTCTCAACGGCGAAGGAGGACGGGATGCACCAACGACGTCGGACTATCGAAACGGAATTCGGATTCAGGCGAACGCCGTGAGCGATCGCCGCCGTCAACCTGAGCAGACGCGTGCGCGGCTCGTCGATGCCGCGGCGCGTTCGTACGCCGAACGTGGGTATGCCGTCACGACGGTCCAGCAGATCTGTCAGCTCGCCGGTGTGAGCGTCGGGGCCTTCTACTACCACTTCCAGGACAAGCCAGGCATCACCGTCGGAGTGCTGGAGCGCGAACAGGATCGGTATCTCGCTCGCCTCGCCGAGATCGATCTGCGCCGTCCGGCGACAGTGGAGACCGCGCTTACCGAGATGTTGCATGGACCGAGCGCTCCCCTCTATCGCGCCATGCGCGAGGCGGCGGAGATCGAGCCGACCGTCCGCGAGGCAGACCGGTACCTGCGACAGGTGGCGCGCCAGCAGCTCATCGCGGCGGTCAAACGCAGCCGGCAAACCCCGAGCGTCGGTGGTTTTCTCTTCGACGCAAGCTCGGTCGCATGGACCCTCCTCGCGCTTCTTCGCGAAGCGATCGCCGGCGAGGTCGGACCCGAAGAGCCGGTGGCCCGGGCAATCGCGAAAGTCATCAGCCATTCTGCTTTCGCGCGCGCCACAACCGATCGCTAAGTCCGGGCAAGACCACCGATGTTGAATTCCCACTTCGGTACGTCGTTCGCGCCGAAGCAAAAGCTCGAAGTTCTAAGCGTTGAGGACGGCCCGCGATTCAGCGAGCGCGTGCGCCGCCTCCTCGAAGCTGAGGGGTTCGCCCTCGCGATCGCGCGCGTGCAATCCCTCGCCGAGCTCGAGCGCGCTCTCGATCGCCAGACGTGGAACCTCGTCCTCTCGGACCACAGCATGCCCGGCTTCAATCCAGACCAAGCCCTCGAGCTCATCAAGAGCCGGGGATTGGATCTGCCTTTCATCATCGTGTCGGGCTACACCGGCGCGGCGGACGCCGCGCTTCGAGCTCGGGCGCACGACTACGTCGTGAAGACAAGCCTGAACCGGCTCGGCGTCGCGGTGCGAAAGGCGCTCGCGGATGCGGCCGAGCGTGCGAGCCTCCGGCAGCGCGAGCGCGGGCGAGCGCGCCTCGGCGCGGTCGCGCTCACGGCAGGAACCGGCGATCTCCTCGCCGCGGCTCAACATGCAGCGCATTACGACGCGATGACGGGACTTCCAAATCGGCTCCTCCTGACGGAGCGCCTCACCTCACTGATCGCCGAAAGCGCCCACGCCGAGAAGAGCTTCGCCCTGGTGTACGCGGACCTCGACGATTTCCGAGCGGTCAATGACGCGTTCGGCCACGAGGCCGGCGACGCGGTCCTCCGCGAACTGGGCCGTCGACTGGGGCAGGTGAGTGCCTCGACCGATTCCGTCACGCGATTTTCTGGCGACCAGTTCGGCATCGTGTTTCCGCTGGGATCGGGACGTCGCGAGGCGGTGGCGGCGACCGAGCGCATCATCGGCTTCCTCAAGCAGCCATTTCTGGTCGGTCCACAGGCCATACACCTCGATCTGAGCATGGGCATCGTCATTTTTCCGGATCACGGCATCGAGGCGGAAGCGCTGCTCGAGCATGCGGAGCTCGCGATGTTCGCCGCCAAGCGATCGCAGACGCGGTATCGGACGTACGGGGCGGAGCTCGATACGCAAAGCCAGACGCGCGTCGCGCTGGCCGCCGACCTCCGCCGCGCCCTCGTCGCCAACGAGCTGGTCCTCTACTACCAGCCGCAGGTCGATCTGGTGAGCCGGGCCGTCGTCGGCGCTGAGGCGCTTCTTCGTTGGAAGGATCCGCACCGCGGGGTCGTGCCGCCGACGCACTTCATTCCGCTCGCCGAGCAGTCCGGGCTCATTCTCGAGATCACGCCGTGGGTCGTGAAAGACGCGCTTCGCCAACTCCAGGTCTGGCGCGAGGGAAATCCCGACCTACGCGTCTCCGTCAACGTCGCGATGCGCAATCTGCACGATCCGCAGTTCGTCGAGAACATCGAGACGCTGGTCGAATCGTCCGGCGTTCCCGCGCGAGCGCTGACGCTCGAGATCACCGAGGGAACGATGATGCTCGAGGCCGAGCGCGTCCTCGAGGTGCTGCACCGGTTCCGAAAGATCGGGATCGGGATCGCTATCGACAACTTCGGCACGGGCTATTCCTCGTTGAGCTATTTGAGCCGGCTGCCCGTGGACGAGATCAAGATCGACAAGTCCTTCGTCATGGCCCTCGCCGAACGTGGGAACCGCGCGATCGTCGAGTCGGTCATCGAGCTTGGCCGCGCGTTCGATCTTCGCGTTGTCGCTGGGGGTTTGAAGAACGAGGCGACGCTTCAGACCATGACGGAGGTCAAATGCCCGGTGGCTCAGGGTTTTCACTTCAGCGCGCCGATACCGGCGGAGTCCTTCAAAGAGTGGACACAGACGTGGGCGCTTGCATGACCAGTAC
>DATCPK010000019.1:0-10728 GCA_036570125.1 Candidatus Limnocylindria bacterium | reverse complement strand
TCCATCTGCCGCGAGATGCTGGATATCTGAAAGCCGATCGCCAGGAAGACGACGCCAGTCAGAAGGAAGACCAGGCTCTCCCATACGGCGCGTCCGGCGAGGCGCGCCTCCGAACCCATGATCAGGGAGGAGCGGCGACCGAGGAAGAGCCCAGCGGTCACGGCGGCCAACACACCCGAGGCGCCGAGCAGCTCAGCCGGAAGGTACGCCGCGTAGGGGGTGATCAGAGAGACGGTGATCTCGACGGGCGTGTCGGTGAGATGGACGCGCACCCACGATGCGATCCACCCGACCACGAGCCCGATGAGGATGCCCCCGAGCGCCACGAAGACGAAGCTCGCGAGCGACCCGATCACCGAAACGGCCGCCGCGGCCACGGCCGCGCCCACGGCCGCGCGATAGATCGTCAGCGCGGTGGCGTCGTTCAGAAGACTCTCGCCCTCGAGGATCGACACGATGCGTCTCGGGACGGCCAGGCGTTGGGCGATCGCGGTCGCCGCCACGGCGTCCGGGGGCGAGACGATCGCGCCGAGCGCGGCGGCGAGGGGCCAGGACATACCCGGCACAAACACCATCGCGATGACCGCCACAACTCCGGCGCTGACGGCCACGAGACCGATCGCGAGCGAGCTGATGTTCTTGAGATTTGCGCGGAAGTCGCGGATGGGCGTGAGGAACGCGCTCACATAGAGGAGCGGCGGGAGCACGACGAGGAAGACGATCTCGGGATCGAGCTCGAGCCGCGGGATCCCCGGCACGAGCCCGACCACGAGCCCGCCGAGCAGCAGAAGCACGGGATACGGGACGTGGATGCGCCGCGAGATCGTGACGAGCACCGCGACCACGACGAGGAGCGCGAGGAGGAGCTCTGCTGCTTTCACGGAGCCGAGCTCTACCTGCTGAGCAAGACGACCGACACGCCAGCGTGTTGCCGGGCCGCCGCGGCGAGGCGACTATCGCTCGTTACGAGCGGCGCGCCGAGGGCCGCCGCAAGTGCGGCGTACATCGCGTCGTACCCGGTGAGATTCCGTCGGAGCGTCCACGCGCCTTCCAGAAGGGCAAGCGTCGGGTATCGGACGATCGGAAGATCGACGAGGTCCTCGAGTGCCTGGCGCGACCAGCCCGCGTCGATCGCGCCTCGCCGCTCATAGTGCCGGAGCACGTGAAGGACCTCCGCGTTCAGAAGGTCAGGCGCTGCAGCCGGCTCAGAGCCGAAGAGGTGAGGTTCCGCGGCGCGAGCGAGGGGTAAGCCCAGCAAGAGCTCCGCGACGACCGAGGCGTCGACTACGCTCAGCCGCCGGCCTCACGCAGACGCCTGATGATGGCTGCCGGGCGCTCGCGCGACGAGAGCGCCGGTCGCGTCCGCAGACGGGCACGGACCTCGTCCGCAGTCGGCTGCGATGCGATGGAGGTGAGCGCGCCGCGCAAGTACTCCGAGAGCGAGCTCCCAGATTGCGCGGCGCGAGCTTTCAGGGTCCGATGCACGCTGTCCGGCACATCCCGAACCTGCACGAGCTTGCCCATACATTCCGTATGTTACCAGACAACTTGTATGGGGCGGGCCGCAGTCCTGCACGCCGCTCGGCGATCAGCGGAGCCGTGGATCAAGTACATCACGAAGAGCATCGCCTAAGAGGTTGAATGCCAGGACGGACAGGGCGATCGCCAACCCAGGGAACGTCGCGAGGTTCGGGTAACTGAAGATCGAGTTTCGAGCCTCCGCGAGCATCGTGCCCCATTCCGGGGTTGGTGGCTGGATACCAAGGCCCAAGAAGCCGAGGCCTGCCGCGACGAGGATCGCCGCGCCGACTTGATTGCTCGCGTACACCGCAATCACTGGCACGGCATTAGGTAAGACGTGTCTTCTCACGATCAAGCCGCCAGGAGCGCCCACCGATCTCGCCGCTTCGACGTAGAGGAGCTCTCGAGCCCTGAGAGACGACGCTCGTACCAGCCGGACGAAGCCTGGCATCGAGCTGATGCCGACGGCTATGACAACGTTCTCCAGTCCGACGCCCAAGCTCGCAACGAGAACGAGCGCGAGCAGGATTCCCGGGAACGCAAGAAACGCATCCGTCACTCGCTGTACGAGTAGGTCGAACCATCCCCCCAAGTAGCCAGACACCGCACCGATCGGTACGCCGACGAGAAGTCCGACGATCACGGCGGCCACTCCGAGCGTCAGCGAGTAACGAGCTCCGAAGGCCAGACGAGCGAGAACATCCCGACCGAGTTGATCGGTTCCAAGGGGATGGAGGGCGGACGGGGCGAGGAGGCTTTCACGGAGATCCTGTCGCGTCGCGTCGAACGGGATCACAAATGGACCGAGGGCGGCCACCAGCGCGAAGCAGATAAGGGTCGCGAGGCCAACGGCACCGCTTCGGTGCGTCGCAAGGCGGCGAAGAACGCCCGGTCGGCGCCGCTCCTTGCGTCCGCGGCTCACCGGCGCGACGACACTAGCGAGTCGCGAGCCGAATGCGCGGATCCGCCAACCCGTACGCAAGGTCTACGACCAAGTTCACGACCACGAAGCCAACGGCGAACAGCAATACGATGCCCTGTACTACCGCGTAGTCCCGGTTAAGAATCGAACTGACCAGCAGTCGGCCCATGCCCGGCCACGAGAACACGGTCTCAGTCAACACCGCTCCTCCGAGAAGCTGGCCCGCCTGGAGACCGATAACGGTGATGACCGGAAGAAGCGCGTTGCGAAGAGCGTGACGGACAAGTTGTCGAGCGTAGGTGGCCCCTTTCGCTTTCGCAGTTCGCACATAGTCTTCGGCCAGTTCGTCCAAGACCGACGCGCGCGTCATGCGTGCGATCAGTCCAGTGGAGTACGCAGCCAACGCTACGGCTGGCAACACGATGCTCGTTGCCTCACGACTTCCGCCCGCGGGAAGGACCCGCAGGTTTACCGCAAAAACGATGATGAGCATGAGGCCAAGCCAGTAAGCAGGCATCGAGATGCCCAGAACAGAAACCGTCGAGATTCCGACGTCGATCCAGGAATTGCGCCGAGCAGCCGCGATCGTGCCCAACAGGATCCCGAAGAACGTTGACATCAGGATGGCGAGAAGGGTGAGCTGCACTGTGTACGGAAACCGCGCTCCAATTTCGGCGACGACCGGTTGACCGGTGACGCTCGAATCGCCGAAATCGCCACGAAGCACACCAGTGATGTACCGCCCGTACTGGATCGGTGCAGGTTGATCGAGCCCCAGTTGTCGTCGTATGTCCTCAATCTGGGCTGGAGACGCCTGGATCCCTGCGACGAGCGCGGCTGGGTCGCCGGGAATCATCCTGAGCGCAACGAAAACGACCGTCACCACTCCGAGTACCGTCAGTGTCGCCAAGAAGAGCCGCGTTGCGATGTAGGAAGTCATGCGTCAGGTCACAAGCATCTCGGTGCCTAGCGGATGCGTTCTCCGCCCTTGTAAACCGCCAGGACACGGGACAGCGCTGTGATGTCGGCAACGGGGTTGCCCTCGACGATAACGAGGTCAGCCCAGCGGCCAGATTCGATCGTTCCGAACGAATTCAATTGGCCCAAAGACTCGGCCGATGTCCGTGTTGCGGCGATCAGCGCTTTCGGCGCCGACATGCCGAGGTCCACCATGCGCTTGACCTCCGCGGCGACATCCGCAACCGGCCAGACGATGCCGCCGGAGTCGCTCCCCGTGACGATCTTCACCCCGGCCTGCATCGCAAGCTTGAACGATCGCCGGTGCGCTTCCAACGCTGCCTTCGCCTTGGCCACCATGTAAGGCGCTGTTCCCGTCTCTTCGCCGCGTTCGGCAATGCGCGCGTACACGTCCAGCGTGGGGTCGTAGTAGACGTTGCGTTCCACCATCGCCTTAACAATCGCGTCGTCGAGCATGAGGCCGTGCTCGATTGAGTCGATGCCGGCCTCGATAGCACGCATCACCCCTTCCGTGCCCGTCGCGTGTGCCGCCACCCACTTGCCCTTCTTGTGCGCTTCGTCAATCGCTGCACGCATCTCCTCCACCGTCAGCTGCACGTCATAGACGCGCTCGCCCGCGGTTCCTGCACCTCCGGTCGCCATGAGCTTCAACCCGTCAGCACCCAGCTTGAGTTGGTCGCGGGCCGCCTTGCGCACGCCGTCCACACCGTCGGCTTCCATAACGAGGCAGCCGATGTCCCAAGCGTGACCGCCAGTCATGCTAATCGCACGACCGGTCGCGAAGATTCGCGGTCCCGGAATCCAACGAGACTCAATTGCGCGTCGGACGCTGAAGATCGCTTCACTCGGAGCGGCGACGTCGCGGATCGTGGTGACCCCCCTCATTAGGGCGGCTCGCGCGTTCAGGACGCAACGAACGACCAGAGTCGAGAGGCCGCCGTAGTTGAGCGTGTCGTAACCGAGCGCCTTGGCCTCCTTTGCATCGCCGCCCATTAAGTGCATGTGCATGTCAATGAGTCCGGGGAGGACCGTTGCGTTCTGGAACTCCACGTTTTCCGCGCTGGCAGGGACCGACACCTCGCCTCGTTTGCCACTTGCGCGGATGTGGCCGTCGTCATCGACCACGATCACCGCATCGTCAGTGACTGCCTCTGACGCCGCCGAGAACATCCGCGCCGCACGTATTCCGATCACTCTTGACTCCCCTTCACTTGCGCTCTCGGCCCGACTGCCCTGCCCGCTTACGCCGGCGAGGATTCGTCGACGTAAGGGACGCCCAGCGGGATCATGGAGACACCTTGGACCTTGCTCGACACCAGCAAGAGCGGGCTCTCGGTCCAGAGGAAGATCCACGGCGCGTCGTCCCAAATCAATCTCTGAGCTTTCGCGTATTGGTCAGCTGCCTGCTTCTGATCACCCGTGCTGTTTGCGGCGTCGATTGCGGAGTCGACTTGGGGATTGTTCTCACCGTAGAAGTTGAGGCCGCCCGGGGGAATCGCTCTGCCCTCGAAGAACTCGAGACTCGCGCCGGTGGTTGGGGATTGATATCCGAATAGGGCGAGGTCGAACTCCTGTTGGGCCGGCGGAGTCTGAAGTACGGCCTTTACGAGCGTTGGGAAGTCCATCGTCTTCGGACCGTCGATCCTTATGCCTGCTTCTTGGAGATACCCGGCAACCGCGGTGGCAGCTTGGAAGTCCTGAAGATATCGGCCGGTCGGTGACACCAACTTCAGCGAAAGATTCGTGGCGCCAGCATCACGCAGCAATTGCTTCGCCTTGTTTGGGTCGTACGCGTACGGACCCGCCTTCACGTACTCGGCGTGAACAGCGGGCGTCGGCGAATCCATGACCGTACCAAGGCCGAAGAGAACCTTGTCGATGATGTCTTGCTTGTTGACGGCATAGTTCAGGGCCTGGCGAACGCGCGGATCACGCAGCAGCGGCTCGTGTGCTCCAACGGTGTTGATCCCGACAAAAATGGCTCGGTTGCCCTTCTGCGTCACGACCTTCACGCGAGAATCGCCCCGCAGGTTCGTCACGTCAGAAGGAGGCGGCGACTGGGCGATGTCCGCATCGCCAGACAGGACCATCGCTTCGCGAGTCGCGGCTTCCGGAGCGATCAGGAACTGGATTCGCTTCCACGCCGGCTTGGATCCGTAGTACTCGTCGTTTCGCTCGAGCGTAACGTGCGAAGCCTTCGCGTATTCCACGAATTTGTATGGCCCAGCGCCCACCGGATACACGATCTTGTCGAACGAATTCCCATTTGAGTTCACTGATGAAGGTGAGATCAAGCATGTTGTGTAGTAGGCGAGCCAGTATGGGAAGTAGCTGAGCGGATTCTTGATGGTGATGCGGACGTGTGTGTCGTCCAGAACGTCGATTGCCGTGATGTCGCGTAGCCGAGCTGCGCCACCGACCGGGAAACGCGGATCGATGACGCGGCTCAGATTGAACTTGACAGCGTCCGCGTCGAATGGCGTTCCGTCGGAGAACTTCACGCCTTTACGAAGCGTCATCGTGAATGTCTTCGCATCGGTCGATGCGGTCCAGCTCTCGGCCAGGGCTCCGGTGAACTTTCCGTCATTCGTGAAGTAGGTGGTCAATGGCGGTGCGATTTCCCAGAGGATGGCGCCGATGTTGTCGCCCTGAACAATCGCGGGATCCAGACTGCCCGGCTCTGAGCCGATCGCGATACGCAGCAGATCGCCTTCCTTGCGGGTAGCCGCCGACCCTGAAGGGTTGGGGCTGCCAGAAGCCGATGGCGGTTGGCAGGCAGCGATGAGAGAAGCTAACGCCCCTGCTGCGCCCCCTGCGGCCAGCAACCTGAGAAGTTGACGCCGATCAAGGTTCATTTCGCGACCCATACCGACCTCCCAAGCATCGCCACGATAGCTCGGGGCCGGTCCGTATGCCGCTGGACTGCGGTAAGTCTTTTCTTCAGAAGCAGCCTGCGGGTCCCTAGTGCGGCGTCCGCGAAGTCGTGTTAACGACCACGACGCACGGCCTTCTTGATGATGTCCGCCGGGTCCTTGGTCCAGACGAAGGGCGTGGGATGCTCGTTCCAGTGGTCGAGGTGCTCGATGTGGCGAATGAGGGCGTTCACCGTGTCGAAGGAGCCGCGACGGATGGACTTGCGGGTGAGGATTCCGAACCAGGCCTCGACCATGTTCAGCCAGGAGGCCCCGGTCGGGGTGAAGTGGAAGTGGATCCGCGGATGAGCGGCCAGGAACTCGCGCACCGCCAGGACCGAGTGGGTCGAGCTCTTGTCGAGCACGATGTGCAGCTCCTGGCGCGGGTAGAGCTGGGCGACCTGAGCGAGGAAGCGCAGGAAGTCCGCTCCGGTGTGACGCTCGCTGCACTCGCCGGTCACCCTGCCGCTGCGGACCTCGAGCGCGGTATACAGCCTGGTGAGGCCGCTGCGCCGATAGTCGTGGGTCTGGCGGGCCGGGATCCCCGTGCGCAGCGGCAGCATCGGCTGGGTCCGCTCGAGCGCCTGGATCTGGGTCTTCTCATCGAGGCAGAGGACCACCGCGTTGGTCGGGGGATCGAGATAAAGGCCGACGACGTCGGCGATCTTCTCGGCGGCCTGGGGGTCGCTGGTGAACTTGAAGGTCTCCACCCGGTGCGGCTGGAGGGCGTGGGCCTGCCAGATGCGGTGCACGCTCGAATGCGAGAGGCCGCTCTTGCGCGCGAGGTCGCGGGTGCTCCAGTGGGTCTGGCCCGCCGGCGGAGACTTGAGCGTGAGGGCGACGACCTGGGCCCGCTTACGCGCGCTGATCTCGGGCGGGCGGCCCGAGCGAGCTCGGTCCTGGAGCCCGGGCAGGCCCTCGCGGGCGAAGCGCGCACGGATCCGGCTGATCTGGACCGGGGTATATCCGGTCGCACGCGCGACCGCGACGCCGCTCTCGCCTTGAGCCATCAGCAGCACCACGCGGGCCCGCCGCACCAGCCCGGCTGGAGCCGCCGCGGCGCGCTGCAATCGCTGGAGCGCGGCCCGGTCCGTGACGCTGAGGCTGAGGTCGCGTGCAGGTGCGGCCATCGGCGTCCCTCCACCCTCATGATGGAGGCTATGTTATCATGACTTCTGAGACGAGACACAAGGCGCGGGAATCTTCAGTCCTGCACGCCGCCTTTCGTCATTGGGAGCGGATCCAACACCCGCCGGAGATCCTTGTCGGGCATGATCTTTTCCTCGCGCGCGATGTCGAAGAGCGGGCGGCGCTCTGCAAGCGCCTTCTTCACGAGGGCCGCGGCCTTCGCGTAGCCGATGTGTGGCGAGAGCGCGGTGACGATGAGCGACGGGCTCGCGTCCATGAGCTCCTTCGCGCGGTCCTCGTCCACCTCGAGTCCGGCGATCGTCTTCTCGCGAAGCACACGCACCGCATTCGTGAGGATCGTCGCCGAAAAGCAGTTCGCGAAGTTGATCCCGGGCATCATCACGTTGAGCTCGAGCTGTCCGGCCTGCGCGCCGTGAGCGAGGGCGGTGTCGTTGCCGATCACCTGGAAGCAGACCTGATTGACCATCTCCGGGATCGCCGGATTCACTTTGCCCGGCATGATCGACGAGCCCGGCTGCACGGCGGGAATCCGCAGCTCGCCGAATCCGGTGCGCGGCCCGGACACGAGAAGGCGGATGTCGTTGCAGATGCTCGAGATCTCGATCGCCGCGATCCGCATGCCGCTCGAGATGCGAACGAACGGCGCCATCGACTGCATCACGGCGAAGAGATTCTTCGCGCTCTTGATCGGCTCGCCGTACCACTCCGCGAGGTATGCGCACACGCGTTCACGGAACTCCGGGTCGGCGTTGAGTCCCGTCCCCGCAGCGGTGCCTCCGATGCCGAGCTCGCACAGCTCCAAGCGTCCGGCGCGAACCCGCGCCGCCGCGCCGCGTACGCGCTCGGCCCAACCCGAGAACTCCTGCCCGAACGTGATCGGCACCGCGTCCTGCAAATGAGTGCGGCCGGGCTTCACCGTCTCCGCGTACTGGCTCGCCTTCTCGGCGATCGCGTCAGCGAGCGTGTCGAGCTCCGCGCACAGCGTCTTCGTGAGCTCGAGAGCGGCAAGACGCATCGCGGTCGGGGTCGTGTCGTTCGTGGACTGAGCCATGTTGACGTGGTCGTTCGGGTTCACGTGCTCGTACGTGCCGAGGCCGCCGCCGAGGATCTGGTTCGCGCGATTGGCCAGAACCTCGTTCACGTTCATGTGAAACGACACGCCTGCACCCGAATGGAAGACATCGACAACGAATTGATCCATGTGCTGTCCGGCGAGGATTTCGTCGCAGGCGGCGACGATGGCGTCCTTGCGCCGCTCATCGAGACGGCCGGCCTCGCCGTTCGCGAGCGCGGCTGCGCGCTTAATGCGAACGAAGGCTCTGATGAACGCCGGAAAGGCCCGATAGCCGCTGATGGGGTAGTTCTCGATCGCTCGCTGCGTTTGCGCGCCCCACAGGGCGTTGGCGGGGACTTCTATCTCGCCCAGCGTGTCACGCTCGCGACGAGAGCTCACCGCGAACGTACAATAGACGTTCCGAAGTGCAGAAGAACCGGCTGACCTGGATGATCGGCGGCCCCCAGGGAAGCGGAATCAACGCCTCCGCCGAAGTGTTCGCCAAGGCCTGCTCGCGAGCGGGTCTGCGTGTCTACGCGAACATCGAATACCACTCGAACATCATGGGCAAGCACTCCTTCTATCGCGTCCCGGTGGACGACGAGGACGTGCGCTCATACAAGGACAAGGCCGACATCCTCGTTGCGCTCGACCTCGAGTCGCTTGCCGGCGACGGTGATCATCGGCGCTGGGCGACGCATTACGGCCATCTCGGCGAGATCAACGACGGCGGCGGGGTCATCTTCGACAGCGAGATCGGCTACGACCCGGCGACCGCGAGCCGTCCCGACCTCCGTTTCTACCCCGTCCCGTTCATGGAGATCATCAAGAAGGCGCTCGAGGAAGTCGGCAAGGGCGAGCAGGCGCGCCGCTACGAGGTCATGAAGAACACCGTCGGGCTCGGCGCATCGCTCGCGCTCTGCGAGTACCCGTTCGACCTCGTCGCCGAGGTCATCCGCTCGCAGTTCAAGGGAAAGCGCGCCGAGGTCGGCGAGCTCAACGTGCGCGCCGCGAAGCTCGCGTTCGAGCACGTGAAGCAGCACGAGAGCGCGAAGGATTTTCCGTACACCCTCAAGCCCGGCCGCGAGCCGAAAGCGCGCATTCTCGCGAAGGGCTACGAGATCCACGCGATCGCCAAGCTGAAGGCGGGCTGCGCGTTCCAGACCTACTACCCCATCTCGCCGGCGACGGACGAGAGCGTCTTCCTCGAGCGACAGCAGCGCGACTACAACCTGCTCGTCGTGCAGTGCGAGGACGAGATCAGCTCGATCAACATGGCGGTCGGTGCAGCGCACATGGGCGTGCGCGCGGCGACCGCGACGAGCGGTCCTGGCTTTGCGCTCATGGTCGAGGGCATCGGCTTTGCCTCGATCACCGAATGTCCCGGACCGGTCCTCGTCATGTACCAGCGCGGCGGCCCGTCCACGGGAATGCCGACGCGCCAGGAGCAGGGCGATCTGCAGTTCTCGCTGCACCCCGCGCAGGGCGACTTCCCGCACATCGTCATCGCTCCAGGCGACCTGCGCGAGGCCTATCAGGACACGTTCTCCGCGTTCAACTGGGCCGAGCGCTACCAGATGCCGATCATCGTGCTGAGCGACAAGAAGCTCGCGTCGGTCTACACGACGATCGACAAGCTCGAGCTCAAATGGGACACGATCGATCGCGGCGAGGTGTTCACCGGAAGCGAGTGGACCGCAGTCGATGCGAAGGGCCCGAACGACGCCGGCACGCAAGCCGGCTATAACGGCAACGGCCACGGGAAGATGGACATGGCGAACGTCAAGGAATACCTGCGCTATGCCTTCGCGAAGGACGGCATTTCCCCGCGCTCGCGGCCGGGCACAAAGGGCGGCCGCTACTGGATCACGAGCGACGAGCACGATCCCGACGGCCACATCACCGAAGGCGTCGAGATGCGCGTCGCGATGATGGAAAAGCGCATGGGCAAGCTGAAGCTCGCGCAGGACGCGATCCCCGAGGAGCAGCAGTTCTTCCTGCACGGGCCCAAGGATGCCGAGCTCACCGTCCTCGGCTGGGGTTCGACGAAGGGAACGATCCTCGACGCGCTCAAGGTGCTCGAGTCGCAGGGAAAGAGAATCAACTTCCTGCAGTGCCGCCTCATGCGACCGTTCCCCGCCAAGGCGGTCGGCGACATCCTTCGCGGCGCGAAGCACATCGTCTCGATGGAG
>DATCPK010000018.1:0-38433 GCA_036570125.1 Candidatus Limnocylindria bacterium | reverse complement strand
GAACCGCGTCGCGGTTCGGCTTCGAGAAGTAGTCACCGTCATTGCCGACCGCGACGACATCGTCGAGGCTGTCTACTCGATCATGCGCGAGCGCCGGCCGGATGATTTCTCGCCGATCGCACCCGAGCGCCGCTCGTGATCAAGACGAACGTCCAGGCGGTCCACGACACGCTGCAGAGCGAGTTTCGGCGCGACGAGCGCCTGATCCTCCTCGGCGAGGACGTCGGCGTGCGCGGCGGGGTCTTCCGCGTCTCGGAGGGATTCATCGAAGAGTTCGGCGAGGACCGGATCATCGACACGCCGGTCGCGGAATCGAGCATCGTCGGCGTCGCGATCGGGGCGGCGCTCGGTGGGCTTCTCCCCGTCGCGGAGATGCAGTTCGCGGATTTCAGCGCGCCCGCGTTCGAGCAGATCATCGACGAAGCCGCGCGAATGCGTTACCGGTCGAACGGCGCGTGGGGCGTCCCAATGGTGATCCGCATGCCATGGGGCGGCGGGGTCCACGGCGCGCTCTACCACTCGCAATCGGTCGAGGCGTTCTACGCGCACGTGCCCGGACTCAAGGTGGTCGTGCCCTCCACGCCGTACGACATCACCGGCATGCTCCGCAGCGCGATCCGCGACCCCGACCCAGTGATCTTCCTCGAGCACAAGGCGACGTACCGCACGGTGAAGGGCGAGGTCCCGGACGGCGACTACACCGTGCCTCTCGGGCCCGCCGACGTGAAGCGCGCGGGGACCGACATCACCGTGTACGCGTACGGCCTCATGCTCCATCACAGCTTGGCCGCGGCCGAGACGCTGGCGGGCGAGGGCGTCTCGGTGACCGTCGTGGACATCCGCAGCCTTCGCCCGCTCGACGTGGAAACGGTGCTACGGGAAGCCCGGAAGACCGGAAAGTGTTTGGTCGTATATGAGGACAACCGCATGTTCGGCGCGGGCGCCGAGATCGCCGCGCTGATCGCGGAGGAGGCATTCAGCGACCTGGATGCCCCGGTCATGCGCATCGGCGGCCCCGAAGTACCCGCGATGCCTTACAACAAACCACAGGAAGACTGGTTCATGCCCGATCCGGCGAAGATCGCGGCCAAGATGCGCGAGTTGGCCGCGTACTAGTAGGGGAAGTGTCATGGCTTTCGAGCTGAAGATGCCCAAGCTCGGCGAATCCGTCACCGAAGGCACGATCGGAAAGTGGCTGAAGCAGCCGGGCGACAAGGTGAGCAAATACGACCTCCTCGTCGAGGTCCAGACCGACAAGGTGAACACCGAGATCCCGTCCCCCGTCGCCGGAACGCTGAAAGAGGTAAAAGTTGAGGAGGGCCAGACCGTCCCGATCGGGACGCTCCTCGCCATCTTCGACACCGCCGACGGTGAGGCGGCGGCGACGGCACCTCAGGCGGCAGCAGCGACCGCAGCGCCGTCGGGGGCACCTCGGGCATCTGCCCCTCAGGCCAATGCGCCGTCAGTACCGCCCCCGAGTCCACAGTCGCAAAGGCCCTCGGGACCGACGCCCTCGGCGCCCGAACAGCGGCCGCCCGCTCCGACTCCTGCGCGCGCTGCACCCACGCCACCTCAAAGTCCGTCCCCCGCGCCCCAAGCCTCGGCGGCACCGACCGCCACGGCGGAGCGTCCCGATCTCTCCGATGTGAGAGCCACTCCTGCTGTGAGGAAGCTCGCGAGCGAGCAGGGCATCGACATCTCGCAGATCGAAGGCACCGGCCTCGGTGGGCGGGTGTCGCGCAAAGATGTCGAGGACTTCATCGCGCAGCGCCAGTCGTCTCAGCAGCAAGCCGCGGCGCGCGTCGTTCCGGCACAGCCGCAGGCTCAGGCGCAGACCGCGCCCGCGCGTCAGGCGCCCGTGCCGTCGCTCGCGGGGGACGAGCTCGTGCCCCTCTCGCAGATGCGGCGCGCCATCGCGAACAACATGGTCCAGGCGTGGGCCGCTCCGCACGCGCACGCCGTCATGGAGGTCGACATGACCGACCTCATGCGGTACCGCGATCGCGTGAAGGCAGAGTTTCAGGAGCGCGAGGGCTTCGATCTATCACCGGCGGCCTTCATCGCGAAGGCCGTGGTCGAGGCGCTGCGCACCGTGCCGTCGGTCAACTCGAGCTGGACGGATCAGGGGCTCATTCGCCATCGAGAGCTCAACCTCGGCTACGCGGTCGCGCTCGGCGATGACGGGCTCATCGTGCCGGTCATCAAGGACGCCGACGGGAAGAGCCTCGCCGGTCTCATGCGATCCATCCGCGACCTCGTCGACCGCGCCAAGGCGCGGCGGCTCACCCTCGACGATCTCTCCGGCGGCACGTTCACGTTGAACAACACCGGTCCCCTCGGCACGATCGTGTCGAGTCCTATCGTCCCGCCCGGGCAGGCCGCGATCCTCTCGTCTGAATCGATCCGCAAGCGGCTCGTCGTCACCGATGAGGACGCGATCGCGATTCGCCAGATGATGAATATCGTCATCGGCTTCGATCACCGCGTCGTCGATGGGTCGACCGCGGCGCGCTTCCTCACCGCGGTTCGCGACTGGCTCCAGACCACCGGTACGTCGGTGACGGTCTATTAGTGGCTGAGCTGGCCCCGATCAAGTTCGAAATGCCCGGCGAAGTGGAGCGGCCGCGCTCGCGTGGTCGAGGCGCCGCCAACACGGTCGTTCCGATCGATCGCGCGCGCCCCGAATGGCTGAAGGTCCGCCTTCCGATGGGACCGCAGTACGAGAACCTTCGACGTCTGATGCGCTCGAAGTCCCTTCACACCGTCTGCGAGGAAGCGCACTGCCCGAACATGGCCGAGTGCTGGGGCGCGGGCACCGCGACGTTCATGATCCTCGGCGACACCTGCACGCGGTCCTGCGGCTTCTGCGCCGTGAAGACCGGGCGGCCCGGGGCCGTGGATCTCGACGAGCCCGCTCGCGTCGGCGCGGCGGTCGCGCAGATGGCGCTCGGCCACGCCGTCGTCACGAGCGTGAACCGCGACGAGCTTCCCGACGGCGGCGCATCGCTTTTCGCGGCGACGATCCGCGAGATCCGCGCGCAGTCCCCTGGTACGACCGTTGAGGTTTTGATCCCGGACTTCACGGGCGACCCCGCGGCCCTCGACGCGGTGCTCGCCGAGAAGCCGGAGATCCTGAACCACAACGTCGAGACGGTCGAGCGCCTCTACTCGCGCGTCCGGCCGCAGGCGCGCTATCCACGTTCGCTCGAGGTACTCCGTCGCACGAAGGAGCGCGCGCCCACGCTCGTGTGCAAGAGCGGGATCATGGTCGGGCTCGGCGAGACGCGCCAAGAGGTCATCGCGACGATGCGCGACATCGCGACGCAGGGGACCGATGTGCTGACGGTCGGCCAGTATCTGCGACCGTCGCCGATGCATCTACCGATCGAGCGTTACTGGACGCCCGAGGAGTTCGCGTCGCTGCGCGACGAAGGGATGACGATGGGCTTCCGGCACGTCGAGTCTGGCCCGCTCGTCCGTTCGTCGTATCACGCCGAGCGGCACGTCGGCCTTGGTTAGCGCGCTCCACGCGACGTGGCTCGGGCGAGTTCCCTACGTCGACGGATGGCGGATGCAGGAAGCGGTCGCCACGCGCGTGCGGGACGGCGGCGCGGAACGCTTGCTTCTGCTCGAGCACGATCCCGTGTACACGATCGGACGGCGCGGAACGACGGATCATCTGCTCGTCGGCCCCGACGTTCTGCGCGCTGACGGCGCGTCCGTCTATCGCGTCGATCGCGGTGGTGATATCACCTACCACGGCCCCGGCCAGCTCGTGGGTTATCCGATCACGTCCTTCGCCGAAGGCGCGGATCTCGTCGCATACGTCCGGGCGATCGAAGAGGGGCTGCGCGATGCGCTCGCGAGCTACGGCGTTCCGTCACGCACCGAGCGCGGGAAGACCGGTGTCTGGGTCGACCTTCGCGACGGTCGCCCTGCGAAGATCGCGGCGATCGGCGTGCGCATATCGCGCGGCGTCACCACGCACGGCTTCGCGCTGAACGTCTCCACCGATCTGGCGGCGTTCGAGCGCGTCCTGCCGTGTGGGTTCCAGCACGAGGTGGCTTCCCTCGAGCGACTCGGCGTCGAGGCGGAGGTCTCCGATGTTGGGGAGCGGTGCGCGCGTGCCCTGGCGGCGCGTCTCGGGCGCGATCTCGTCCTGGACGCGTCGGTCGAAGCGCCACGTGATGCGGAAATCCCCATCGACGCGCCGGTTCGTGGGGCGCTCAACCTGCTCGCGGAGTCGGTTCCCGCCTAGCGTCACGCCTTGCGGATGAGGCCTCATTCGTTTGCAGTAGACGCACCCGATGCGCGCGTATGGTCCTGGGAGCCTTGCCACCCGGTCGGGTGACCGAACGCGCTATGGAGACACGATTAAGTCGGACATAACGTTGGGACTGCAGTGGGAATGAGGTTCACGAAGCCGGCGATCACGCGAAGCCTCGGTGCTGAGCCGATGGTGAGCCTTGACGCCTCGGCGATCACTCAGCGGATCGGAAGCATCTCGCACGTCGAAAAGCCCGTGACCTCTCCGATCTACCAGCCGCTGATGGAACGGCAACAGCCCTACGAAGCGAAGTGGCGGAGGGCGCTCAGGCCCCGCTAGCTGACGCGCTCGCCCCCGTGATACACGCGCCACACACGCCAGAGGACCGCGGGATCGGTCAGCGGGTCCCCATGGACGAGCACCACATCCGCCGGCCCGCCTTCGTGGATGGTCCCCGCCTCTTTGATCGCCAGAAGCTCGCCGCCGATCCATGTCGCCGACGCGAGCGCCTCATGCGGCTCGAGCCCGGCGCGCACGAGCATCTCGACTTCCCACGCGAGATGACCGGGACGCACGGAGCCGCCGCCGAAGTCGCTACCGGTCGCGATGCGCACTCCGGCTTTCTTCGCCGCACGGACCACGGCGAGCGCCTGTTCGAGGAGAGCGGCGCTCGCGCCCTTCCCCTCGGCGTACCGGCCCCCGTCGGTCGCCGCGAAGCCGACGAAGCTCTCGAGCACGCTGAGTGTCGGAACGAGCGTGGCGTGCCCGGCGGCCATCTTCGCGGCCGTCGCGGCGTCGACACCGAATCCGTGCTCGATCGAATCGACGCCTGCGTCCACCGCGACCGCGGCGCCGAGACCCTGCGCGTGCGCGGTGATGCGCTTGCCGCGATCGTGCACGACCTTGACGGTCGGCTTGAGCTCGTCGACCGTGAACGTGACCTCTTCGCCGGTGCGACCGGCGTCGACCGCGATCTTGACGAAGTCGGCGCCGGCATCCATCTCCGCGATCGCCGCTTTGCGAAGCTCTTCGCCGGAATCGACGAAGACGACGAACGGCGGGAACTTGTCGCGCCGCGCGAGCCACGTGCCGGCCGCGATGATCGTCGGTGCGTCCACTTGACCGCGATGCGTGTCGCGGATGCGCAGGTTGAGCCGGCGAGGCGCTCCGACGTCGCGCGCCGTGAGGATTCCCATACGCGCGAGGTCGCGGGCCGCCTCCGCGCCGCGTGCAAGGAGATCAGCCTCGGGATCGCCGAAGCGCGCGATCCAGTTCGCGCCGCCCAGTCCGGTGAAGTGCGCGTGGCAGTCGACGAGTCCTGGGATGACGGTCGCGCCCGACGCGTCGACGATCTCAGCGCCGGCCGGATCGGGCGCTCCGTCGTCGGGGCCAACGTACTGGATCCGGCCGTCGCGCATGAGGACCGAGACCCCGCGCCGCAGGGTCGGCGAGCGACCATCGGCGAAGGCGGCGCCGCGAAGGAGGATCGCCGCGGACGCTATTTGGTCTTCTTCCCGATGGTGCGGATGAACGTCTCGATCGGGATTGCCGTGAGCGTCTCGATCTGGACGGTCCCGCGCGCGCCGAGCCCGACCGATACGCGCGAGATCGTCTCGTTGTCCTTCGCTTCGACGATGTTGACGAAGTCGTAACGACCGAGCGTCGCGTATTGCGCGACCACGCGTGCGCCCATGGCTTCGATCTCTTCGTTGACCTTCTTGATCCGGCGTGGATTCGATTGCAGGGTCTTGACGCCAGCCGCGGTCACTTTCGTGAGGAGGACGTATGTCGCCACGGTGCTCCCTCCAGCCCCATACTCGAACGCGAGCATATGCCGACGTTCACGCGGGCCCAGGCCGAGGCCGTTCTTCCGAAAGTGCGTCCGCTCCTCGAAGACCTCCAGCGCCGCAAGGCGTCGTACGACCGGCGGCCAACGGACCCGGTCGCGAAAGAGATCAACGCGCTGCTGCTTGAGATCGCGCACCTCGGTGTCGACGTCAAGGATCCCGACCAGGGACTCATCGACTTTCCCGCCAAACGCCGCGGTCGCGAGATCCTGCTCTGCTGGAAGCTCGGCGAAGGCGACCGCATCAGCTACTGGCACGACCTGGAAACGGGATTCGCCGGCCGCAAGCTCATCGAAGACTAGCCATCGCACAAACGTGCGACAGCGTTCGCACAAACTGACGACGTCTTTGCACATTTAGGGGACATACACGCACGCGAAGTTCTGTCTAAATCTCGTGGTTGGAGAGCCACGACTTTGCCTGGGCCGCGGGATTCTTCGATGGCGAGGGCTGGGCCAACCGGAGCGGGCGCGGCGTCCAGGCTCGGATCAACCAGGCCGGTTTGAAGGGCGTGCCCGAGGTGCTCACCAAGTTCCAGCGGATCGTCGGCGTGGGCCGAATCCGGGGGCCGGTCATCATCGAGGGTAGGCAGCCGCTATATCACTGGATCGCCACATCGAGACCCGACCTAACTGAAGTGGTCGAACGGATCGGACCCTGGCTTTGTCCGGTCAAGCGAGCCGAGTTCGAGCGGACGCTAGGCGCCCCGCCGCCGCCCGTGGTTTGGCCCGGTTCGATGAGCGAGGAACTCGCGTGGGCCGGCGGGTTCTTTGATGGCGAGGGTTCGACCTGCCTCGACAAGCACCGGACGCACGCGAACTTCTTTGTACCGGTTCTCTACGTTCCGCAGGCGGCCGCTCAGGGAATAGCACCCGAGCTCGTCCGACTTCAGAACGCTATCGGCTTCGGCACGATCTCCGGACTGCGGAAGGCGAAGCCGCCGGGGACGCCCTATCGCCGTTGGCGAGTCTTCACGATAGACAAGGTCTTTCGCGCGCTCCACATGCTCTGGCCGTTCATTGGCGAGGTAAAACGGAAGCAGGCTCAAAGAGCGATGCAGATCGTCCTGACCCAGCCCGATCTCGTTCGTGGCAATCCGGCGTTCGGCGTTGCCGGCGCACGGTATTGCCTTCGAGGACACGACAAATGGAACGCGCGCGTGCGTCCGTTCAAGGGCCGGGGCAAGAACGACGCAGATCCGATGAATCACCTGCGGCAGTGTCTTGCCTGCGTGCGCGAGGATGCCCAAACGAAGAGAAACAAAAAGCGACGGCCTTGACGGCCGTCGCTCACGCTAGTCTCCTACTAGGTTACTTGTTGAAATATGCCTTGTTGCTCTCGATGAAGTGCTTCCACTTATCGGGCACTGCATCTTCTGGAAAGATCGCGCTCACCGGACACACCGACTCGCACGCGCCGCAGTCGATGCATTCATCAGGATGGATGTAGTACATGTTGTCTGCATCGGTTGTATAAATGCAGTCAACGGGACAAACATCGACGCATGACGCGTCCTTCAGGTCGATGCACGGTTCCGTTATCACGTAGGCCATCTGTGATTCGTTCTCCCGTCGCGTACATGTGGAAAAATTCGCGCGGTGAGTTCTCAGCCTATCATCGCGCGACGTGAGTAGCGAAATCGCGGAGTTCCCACTTCCGGCCGATGTCACAGAAGAAGAGCGCGCGACCGCCAAGCGCGAGATCGGCAAGTACAGCAAGATCGTCGGCGAAGAGCCACGCGTCATCCGTTTCGAAGGCACATTGATCGGCCAGACAGGGCCTGTCTGGCACTTCCAATACACGCGGCTGTACCAGCTCCCAAAGGGCTACCTCGCCGCAGGACACGATCTCCACGAGGGCATGAAGGTCGCGTATGCCGAGACGCCCGAGGATCTGCCCAAAGCCTTCGACAACGACCTCGTCCGCGAGTTCGTCGAAGAAGAGCTCCGATACCGCAAGGTCATCGGATCCGAGCACGCCCGAGCCCAGTAGCCGCTCGCGCAAGTCAGCCCGTCCTCCGAAACGGGAGCCTGCCGGCGCACCGGACGAGCCAGCTCGCGCCCGCTGCTCGGACCCGCCGCCGGAAGCATTGCTACGCGGCATCGAGCAGTTCAACGCCGGCGAGTTCTTCGAGCAGCACGAGACGCTCGAGCTGCTCTGGCGTGACACGGCCGCGCCGGTGCGCGGTCTGTATCACGGGATCCTGCAGGTAGGCGTCGGTTTCCATCACTGGCGCCGCGGGAACTTTCACGGCGCGTCCGTCCTACTCGAGGAAGGGATCGACCGTCTTCGCTCTTTTGCGCCGACCTGTCAGACCGTCGACGTCGCAGCGCTCATCGCGGACGCGACCGCCGCGCGCGAGCGACTCCTCGCGCTCGGTCCCGAGCGCATGAGCGAGTTCGACCTCGCGAACGCGCCGCGGGTACGCTTCGCCGGGTGACCGAAGAAGCTCGCGAGTGGGCGAAGAGGCTCGGGACTGTCGGCGTGTGGACGTTCGAGGCGGAACGAATGCCCGCGGCCGCCGAGCGGGATTACGCGCGCGCCGTCGAGTCACTTGGGTTCAAGGCACTCTGGATCCCCGAGAGCCTCGGGAGCAAAGAGGCGTTCGCGCACGCGAGTCTTCTGCTCGCGGCGACCAAAACGCTCGTCGTGGCGACCGGTATCGCGAACATCTGGGCGCGCGACGCGGTCGCGATGGCGAACGGGGCGCGCACTCTCGTGGACGCGTACCCGGACCGCTTCCTCCTGGGAATGGGCGTGAGTCACGCGCCGGCGGTCAAGACCCGCGGGCAGAGCTACGCGCGCCCGCTCGAGTACATGCGCCGCTATCTCGATGCGATGGATGCCGCTCCCTACACCGGACCGAAGGTCGAGGCGCCACGGGTTCTCGCGGCGCTCGGGCCGCAAATGCTCCGGCTCTCCGCGGAGCGCGCGCTCGGCGCGCACCCGTACTTCGTTCCGGTCGAGCACACCGCGATCGCGCGCAAAGAGCTCGGCGCGGGTCCGCTTCTCGCGGTGGAGCAGGCCGCTGTGGCCAACGACGACCCGTCGACCGCGCGCGCGACCGCGCGCCGGCACATGAAGCGGTACCTCGACCTCGACAACTACGTGAACAACCTTCGGCGCATGGGTTGGACCGACAGCGATCTCGCGGATGGGGGAAGCGACAAGCTTGTCGATGCGATCGTCGCCTGGGGCGCCACGGGCGCGATCAAGGCACGCATCGACGAACACAAAAAGCGTGGGGCCGATCACGTTTGCCTTCAGGTGCTCAAGACCGATCCTGCCGCGTCCGCGACCGCGGACCTCGAGCGGATCGCGAAAGCGGTGCTCTAGCTCCCGTCCTTTCGCGATAGGTCGATTGCGGTGAATCCCGGTTGGTCCCAGCCCAACACGGTGTAGGGCGGCAGGTTCACCGCCTCGACGCCGCGCAGCTCCGGGATGTCGTCCATCAGCGCTCGCTCGATCCCGCTCTTCAGCTGCAGCGTCGCCACGAGTCGGCCCGTGCGCGGGCGCGTGACGAACACGCGGATCCGCGCGATCGCATCTTCGACGTCAACGAGCTCGACGTGCCCCCCGGTCCGCGCGAGGTAGCGCTCCATCTCGGCGATCTTCGCGGCGACGCGCTCGGCGAGGTCGGCCATATTGAGCGAGCATACGGAAACCTTTTCGAGGAGGTCCGCCATGTGCTACCCGCCGGGTGCGCGCCCGCCTGACGTTCCAGTCGATCTGTTGCCGCCGATGACGGGCGGTGCAGGCGGCGAGGACGCGATCCTCACAAGCGCGGACGGCACGAAGTTCCGTACATACCTCGCGAGCGCGACCGGTGGCGATGCCGGTGTCGTCATCGCCCCGGACGTGCGCGGCCTGCACCCGTTCTACGAGGAGCTGGCCGAGCGCTTCGCCTCAGCCGGCGTCCACGCGATCGCGTTCGACTATTTCGGCCGGACGGCGGGGACCGAGCGGCGTGCCGACGACTTCGACTTCATGCCACAGGTCCGACAGGCGACTCCGAAGGGCGTGTTCGCGGATATCGCCGCGAGCCGCGCGCATCTCGAGAAAGAGACCAAGGCTCGTCGCACGTTCGTGCTCGGTTTCTGCTTTGGCGGACGCATCGCGTTCCTCTCGTCGGCCGAACAACCCGGTCTCGCCGGCGTGGTCGGCTTCTACGGACGGCTCGGCAAGCGGGAAAGCGATCCGTGGCCGGTGCCCGCGGAGACCGCGAGCCGGATGCGCGCCCCGGTGCTCGGGCTCTTTGGCGGCGACGACCCGGGCATCCCATCGACCGACATCGCGGCGTTCGACACCGCCTTGACCGCGGCGAAGGTCCCGCATTACATCCACACGTATCCGGGCGCTCCGCACTCGTTCTTCGATCGCACGTTCAACGAGCACAAAGCGGAGTGCGACGATGCCTGGCGTCGCGTTCTCGGATTCATGAAGACCGGCGACCCCAAGAAAACGGCGTGACGCTCGACGGGTCGATCCTCGCGTTCATCGGGATCGCCGCGCTCCTGACGATCCTGCCAGGCGCGGACATGGCGCTCGTGGCAAAGGTCACGTTGCTCGATGGACGGCGCGCCGCGTTCTTCACGAGCCTCGGGATCTGCGCTGGCCTGCCCGTGCACGCCAGCGCATCCGCCCTCGGGCTCTCGCTCATCCTCGCGACGAGCGCAGAGGCGTTCACCGTCGTGAAATTCGCTGGGGCCGCGTATCTCGCGTATCTCGGCATTCGTACGATCCGCGACTCGCTGAAGCTGGCCGCCGATCCGTTGCTGAACGTGGCTCGCGCGCGCAGCAGGCGGGCCGCCTTCGCGCAGGGTTTTCTTTCGAACGTCCTGAATCCGAAGGTCGCGCTGTTTTATCTGACCTTTCTGCCGCAGTTCATCTCGCCCGGCGACAACGTGCTGGCGAAGTCGCTGCTCCTTGCCGGGATCCACGCGGTGCTCGGGCTCGTCTGGCTCCCGCTGTACGCATACGCGATCGATCGCGTCGGTGCGGCCGTCCGCGGGGCACGACGCTGGCTCGAGCGCCTGTCGGGCGCGGCGCTGATCGGGCTCGGCGTTCGTCTGGCGTTCGAGCGCCGGTGAGCGTTTCGCGCGATACGGTCCGTCGGCGCCGGCTCCGCTAATCTCGCGTCGTGCGGCTCTTCGGTCTTTTCGTCATCGGCACGGTCGGCTTCGTCCTGATCAGCTACTTCGAGCAGGTCCCCGTCCTCGGATGGCTCGGCGCAGTTGTTTCGGTTGCTGCCTGGGTGATGCTGGGACGAGAGCTCACGCGCGACGGAGCCTCTGCGACGATCACGTCCGGCATCCTTGGAGCTTGGACCGTATTTGATGGTGCGCTCACCGCTTGGTTATTCCAAACCGGAAACCTCTTCGGCTTCAGCACGCCAGGGCTGGATAGGGTAGGAGCCGGCTTCGGATTTGTCGGAGCATCTCTAGGGCTCCTCTACTGGCCTCTCATCGGAGCGGCGATATGTTTTGCCGCCGCGTTCTTTTCATTGGGACGACGGCTGGCCTAAGGACCAGCACCGCGAGCGGAATCCGCGGGTGGCACTGGCGAGCGGGTTGTGCGCGAGCCGCGGGTGCCCCGGGTACCGGCCACGCGGAGTGAGCGGAGCGAACGACGCGGAAGGCCGGGAGGGTGCGGCGAGCGCGCGGCCCTAGGGGCAGGGGCCCCTAGCGAGCGAAGCGAGCCAGGGACAGGACCCGCGGATTCTTCTAGCGAGGGGCGCGGCTAGGCGACGCGACGACGTTTATGAGAAACGTAATCGACCAAAACATATTCACCGAGATGCTCGGGTTCAACGTAGAAGGCCCGGCCATTATTTATTTTCGACATCTGATTCACGAAGTCGACTAGGTAATGCCCCCGCGCGAGCATGAAGGTGTTGATCGTGATGCCCTCGCGAGTGCAGCGGACGACTTCGCGGAGCGTCGCCTCGAACGTGCGCTTCGTCGGCGGGTAGTTGAACTGCGGGTAGGTGCTGCCGGGCTCGAAGTACGCGGTCGGCTCGCCGTCGGTGATCATGTTGATCTGCTTCTTCTTCCCGCGTGACCGGGAGAGCAGCGTGCGCGCTGTCTCGAACGCGTGCTGCATGTTCGTGCCGTAGACGTACTCGTTCCATGTGAGCCGCGGCAGGTCGGTCGGCTTGAGCTGCGTCGCGTACGCCGAGAAGCCGACGATGTAGAGGTCGTCCTTAGGGAAGGTCGATCGGATGAGTGAGTCAAGCGCGAGCGTGACCTTCTTCGCCGCGAGGAAGCAGCCTCGGAAGAGCATCGACCGGCTCACGTCGACAAGGATCGCGGTCGCCGATTGCGTGATGAGCTCGGTGCGGTAGACGTCGAAGTCATCCGCGGTGAGCTTCACCGGAACCTTCGCTCCCTGCCTGATGACCGCGTTGCGCACCGTGCCCGGCAGGTCGAGCAGGAACGGATCGCCGAACTCGTAGGTCTTGAGCTCGTCCGTGGGATCGCCGCCGCGGCCGCGCGACTTCGAGCGATGCCCGCCGAACGCGTCCTTCTTGAGCGTCGAGAAGATCTCTTCGAGCGACTTCTGCCCGATCTTGCGGATGCCCCGTGGGGTGAGCTCGTAGCGATCGCCGTCTTTGCGGATCAGGCCCGCCTCTTCGAGGAGCTCGGTCATGCGGCGGAGCTCGTCGAGCGCCTGCCGCGCAGATGGGCCGGCCAGCTTCTCGACCTGGTCGCGGTCCAGCGACTCGAGGTCGTCGGAGTTCCGCGCGCCGCGGACCGTGTCCTCCATGTCCGAAAGCTGGTTCATCTCGTCCATGAGGCCGAGCGCCTCGGCGAGCGTCAGGGGCTCGTCGCCGGACATCGAGTGGTCGTAGCCGTCCATCGGCATGAGCTCGCCGAGCGTCTCCGCGAGATCGTTCATCGCCTGTTGAAGTCCTGGATCGTTGAACGCCGCGCCGAGCAGCCCTTCGAGCTGGTCGCGCATATCCGCCGACATCGATTGCCAGAGCGATCGCATCGCCGCCATGCCCTGCGCGAGCTGTTTGAGGAGGTCGTCCCAGTCCTTGGCGTTGCCCGCGAGCTCCGGGTACTGGCGCTGGAAGGCCTCGAAGTCCGGCTCGCCGCCCTCCATCCGTTCTTTCAGGGCGCGATTCAGGTCGCGGATCATCTGACGGGTCCGCTCGAGCTGTTCCGGCGTGAGGTTCTGGAGCGACTCGCGCATGTTCTTGAAGTACGAGCCGAGGACCTGCTGCTGCAGCTCCTTCAGGAGCTCCTGATATTTCTCGGCGGCCTTGGGTTCGACAAACTCGTAATCCTTGAGCGCGCGCACCGCGCGCCCGAAGTCCTCCGGGAGCGCGTCGAGCTGCGCCATCCGCTCGGAGGCCAGCTTCTCCATCGTCGCCTTGAGCTGCTCGTTCGGCGCTTCGGCGTTGCGACGCCGATCGAGCCCGTCGCGCTCGAGCTTCTTGACCTCCTCGAGCTTCTCTTTGAGCTCGTCGAAGGTCTTCGAGAGATCGTGACGCTGCGCGCGCCGCTGCTTCGCGGTCCGCAAGCGTTCGAGCAGGTCCTTGAACCCCTCCATGCGGCCGGGGATTCCCCAGCGCGAGAGACGGGCCATGGCATCTTCGAGGTCTCCGCCAGAGAGAAGCTCGTCCGCCATCGCGCCGAGAAGCTCCTCCGCCTCGAGCGCGTCGAGTCGCTGCGTGCCGTCCCAGCGCGAGTACCGGACGTCCCTGAACGGTTGAGCAAGACCGGGCGGGTCGTTCCGCGGCTCCTGCGAAGTGGGCTCGTCCATCACGCGCGGAAAGTCGAGCGGGACTCGCCGCGCTCCTTGTTGAGCTTGCGGTTAAGGTGCAGACCCTCGAGGACGAACTCCACCGCAGCGGCGATCGCGGCGGGGTTTCCGGTCGCGCCGACCTTGGCGACGGCGCCCTTCATGCCAGGGATCTGAAGCGCCTGCTTCACATACTCCTGGCTCGAGAGAGTGGGGGAGACGTGCATCGTCGCGCCGCGCTGGAACGCGGCGAGAAGCGAGTCGAACTCGACGAGCGAGAAGGTCCGGTTGAAGACATTCAGTACCGCGCGTTGAACGAGCCGATCGATCACCCGCTCCTCCGAGACTTCGCCGACGGACTCGAGCTCGATCTTTCCTGCCGTCGATGCGACGACCGCCGGGAGGTCGCTGATGCGTGGCACGACGCTCGTCTCGCCGGTGCGGAGCGCCCGCTTGAGCGCGGCCGACGCGAGGTTCTCGTAGTTCGCGACCGTCACGCGCACCGAAACGCCGGAGCGCTGGGAGATCTCGGGTGAGCGGCGCGCGAGCTGCGAGATCTCGGCGAGGACTTCCTTCATGTACGCCGGCATCATGGTCGTGATCCCCTCGTCGACGAAGACCTGCCGCTCCTGCTCCATGATCCCGACTTCCGCCGCGATCTCCTTCGGATAGTGCGTGCGGATCTGCGAGCCGAAGCGGTCCTTGAGCGGGGTGATGATGCGACCGCGGTTCGTGTAGTCCTCGGGGTTCGCCGATGCGACGACGAAGAGATCGAGCGGCAGCCGGACCTTGTAGCCGCGGATCTGCACATCGCGCTCCTCCATCACATTCAGGAGGCCGACCTGCACGCGCTCGGCGAGGTCGGGGAGCTCGTTCAGCGTGAAGATGCCGCGGTGCGTGCGCGGCACGAGGCCGTAGTGGATGGTCATCTCGTCCGAGAGGTAGCGGCCCTCGGCCACCTTGATGGGGTCGACCTCGCCGATGAGATCGGCGATCGAGATGTCGGGGGTCGCGAGCTTCTCGCTGTAGCGCTGCTCCGGCGTGAGCCACACGATCTCGACCGAATCGCCGTCGTTGGCCACGCGGTACTTGCAGGACGCGCAGATCGGCGCGAACGGGTCGTCGTTGATCTCGCAGCCGGCGATGGCGGGAACCGTCGCATCGAGCAGCTCGATGAGCTGCCGCGCGATGCGGGTCTTCGCCTGGCCGCGCTCGCCCAGGAAGATGATGTCCTGGCCAGAGAGGACCGCGTTCTCGATCTGCGGGATCACCGTCGTCTCATAGCCGACGATGCCCTTGAACAGCTCTTTCTTCCCGGAGAGCGCGGAAATGAGATTTCCGCGGAGCTCTGCCTTGACGCTCTTCGGCCGGTACGCCGTCTCGCGAAGCGCGCCGATGGTCGTAGCTTGTGTCATACGGTCGGATCTCCTCGCATATCGATGGGCGTTCTCTCTCCACGGTACTCGGCCAGAGCCGCGCGCACGTCAGGAATTTCGCGGCGGCGCTGTTGGAGCAGGTCGCAGAGGAATTCCGTGCGCCGTGCGAGCTCCGCCGCGGAAGTGTCGACGTCCTCGCCTCGTCGGGTCGCAACGAGCTCGAGCTCCGCATCCTCCTCATGTTCGTGCTCGTCCGCGGCCTCGCTGTGTTGGACGAGCGGCAGCAGCCTGAGGCCGGTTCCCTCACGTGGGGTCAGCCGGTGCAGGGAGACGACGCGGCGGGCGTACTGCCCTCCGATCGTCGCATAAACGCGCATCACCATGAGCAGGTCGACGCGCGCAAGATCCCCGGGAGCAACTCCCAGCTCGCCGGTCAGTTGCGCCACCGCTTCGTCCGCGGTGTCGGCGTGCAGGGTCGAGCCGAGCGCGTAGCCCTTGCGGAGCGTCTCAAAGACGCGGACGGCCTTCGGGCCCCAGAGATAGACCGGCAGATGTGAGGAAAGCTCGTTCCCGAGAAGGATCGTGCTCTCGGGCTTCGTCTGCTTCAGGTAATCGAATGTCTCGACCCACCCTCGGATGAAAATTCGTCTGGTTCCGATCGGCAGGAAGTCGAGGAACGCGGTCAGCGTCGTGGTCTTGCCAGAATGCGGCTGCTCCGCGGCGATGAGGATCGAGCCATGCGCCTCGAGGACCATCCCGCAGAGCGCTGCGGTGCGCGCATCCATGTTCCGCGCCTCGAGGATCTCGGTGACCGACATCGGGATCGGCGGTTCCCAGTTCCAGCCCCACCAACCCACCGGCATGTCGTAGTCGCGGGGGGACAACGGACGCTCGACGAGGCTCTGACGTCGGTATTGCAATGGCCTTCGACTCCTTGGCCGAGCGTAGCACGCTATTCTGCGCACTCACGATGCCTCTGGATGAGCGAAACATCGATGATCCCGCGCGTCTCGCCGATGAGACGCGCGAGATCGTGCAGAAGGCGGCGACGGAGCTGCGCGCACAACGCATTCCCATCGAGACCGAGCCTCCGACGATCTTCAAAGCGGATTGAGCTTCGCCGAGATCCGCTTCGCGACCGCGGCGGAGCTCGCCGCCGCACTCCGGAAGCGACGCGTGTCCGCGGTCGAGCTCGCGCGCGCGTCTCTCGACCTCCTCGGGAAGATCGGACCGAAGTACAACGCGGTCGCCGCGCTGACGACCGAACGCGCGCTCGACGAGGCGAAGCGGGCGGATACCGCCCTCGCGAAAAAGCAGGGTGGGCCGCTGACCGGAATCCCGTACGGGGCGAAGGACCTACTCGCGGCGCGCGGCGCACCGACGACGTGGGGCGCGCCTCCCTACCGCGATCAGATCATCGGTGAGGACGCGACCGTCGTCGCGAAGCTCAAGAAGAGCGGGGCAGTCCTCGCGGCGAAGCTCGCCATGGTCGAGCTCGCGGGCGGCGGCGGCTATCGCTATCCGAGTGCATCGCTCCAGGGTCCCGGCCGCAATCCGTGGAACAAGGAGCGTTGGTCGGGCGGATCCTCGAGCGGTTCGGGTTCCGCGGTCGGCGCGGGGCTCGTGCCATTCGCGATCGGCTCTGAGACCTCGGGGTCGATCGGCACGCCGTCGGCGTACTGCGGCGTCACCGGTCTTCGTCCGACCTACGGCCTCGTTTCGCGCAAGGGCGCGATGGCGCTCTCCTGGACGCTCGACAAGCTCGGGCCGATGGCGCGCACGGCGGAGGATTGCGCGACCGTGCTCGAGGCTATCGCCGGAGCGGACGCCGCCGATCGCACCACGAGCGGGAAACGCTTCAAGCCCATGGCTGCGCGCTCCGCCGCGGCCGCCGCGCGCCGGGCGCGGATCGCCTTCGCCGAGGAGGACATCGCCGACCACGCCTCGCCAGAGGCCAAGCACGCCCTCGAAAAGGGAATCGCCGAGTTCAAGCGTCTCGCGCCGAACTTCGTGCGCGCCACGCTTCCGGTGATGCCGTATGGGCCGATGGTCCAGACGGTCTACGGCTCCGAGGGCGCCGAGATCTTCGCCGACCTCATCGAGGGGAAGCGATTCGAGCAGCTCATCGACGCGCGCCAGAAGGCAGGGCTCCGCGCGGCGCTCGAGACGAAGGCGCGCGATTACCTCCACGCGATGCGAATGCGGACGCGCCTGCAGGACGCGCTCGACTCGATGTTCCAAGACGTCGACGTGATCCTCTCAGTTGGCCGCGCGATCACCGCGACTCCGATCACGCAGCCGCTCGACAGCCCGCCGATGACCGCGAGCGCGACGCCGCCCGCGAATCGGCGAACCGGGAACATCGGGCTCATCGCGGCCGGCAACCTCGCCGGGGTGCCCGCGATCTTCTTTCCCTGCGGCTTCGGCACGGACGGACTGCCCGTCGGACTTCAGCTCGTCGGACCACCCTTTAGCGAGCCGCTGCTCGTAGCGCTCGCTTCCGCATATCAGCGAGAGACCGAGCATCACCTCAAGCGACCGAAGGATTAGTTGCGACGCGGGTCCTGTCCCGGGCTCGGGGGTTGCCCGCTCGCTACCGGTCGGCTGCGCCCTTTCGCGCAACACAGCCTCGGCGACGCCGCCGGATGCACGCTCGCGGACAACCCCGCTCGCCCGTGCCACCCGCGTCGCGCCGCTCGCTAGGTCAGCTGCGCAGCGACTCCACTGAGCGCGGCAATCTGATCGCGTTCGCTGCCGATTGGCTGAAACATGATGTTCGCGTGGCCGATCCCTTTGTCCGCGTAGCTGCGCAGCTTTTCGGCGGCTTCGTCGGGCGTTCCGAAAAGCAGGCCCGGCCGCGACGCGAGAATGCTTTTGCGATCGGTCTTCTGTTTCTTGGCGATCTCGTCGAGCCGCGCCTCGGCCTCGGCTCGCGTCTTACCGACGCAGGCGGCCAGGAACGCGCTTCGAAGGAGGGTCTTCGGGTCGCGCTTCTCGGCGCGGCAGGCTTCGTCGAGATCGCGAAGACGGTCGGGAAGATCGCCTGGCCCTGACGCACTCACCGTGATGTTGAACGCGTGACCGTATTTCGCGGCGGCGCGCATGACTCGTGGCTTGGATCCACCGATCCAGATCGGCAGCGGCTTCTGCATCGGCTTCGGGGCGCAGAGCGCGTTCTCGATGCGGTAGTGCTTGCCCTCGTAGGTGGCCCGCTCTTCCTTCCACATGCGCGTGCAGATCTCGAGCGTCTCGATCATCTGCGTCACGCGTGTCGGCGCGTCCGGGAATTCGTAGCCGTACGCGCGGTACTCGACGTCCTTCCAACCGGCGCCGAGCCCGAAGTCGAGACGGCCCTTGCTCATCACGTCGACGCCGGCGGCGATCTTCGCGAGAAGCGCCGGGTTCCGGTACGACTGCGCGGTGACCATCGGCCCGATGCGGATGCGCTCGGTCCGCACTGCGAGCGCCGCAAGGAGCGTCCACGCCTCGAGGCAGTCGGTGTTCACCGCGTTCGGATCGAGGAACAAATGGTCTGAGACCCACAGCCGGGTGAAGCCCGCACGCTCGGCGTCGAGCGCGATCGCAAGGATGTCCTCGAATTTGAAGCCGAACTGCGGCTCGATCTGAACGCCGAGATCCATTCGCTGGACTCTAGCGGCGCGTTGCGATCAACGCTCCGGAGGCGTGTCCTCCTCGGCCGTGAGCCGGAACATCATGTGCCGCCCCGTGACCGTGAGGGTCGCGAGCATGAACGCGGCGAAGACCGCGATGCCCACGTTCGGGACCGGCCCGATCCCCACGATGAACGCGTTGAACGCCACCACCAGCACGAACCACACGAGGAACGCGAACACCGTCTCGCGCAGCTGGAACGTGATCGGCCGCCTGGGCACGCGCCGCTCGGGGCGCCGCTCCGGCGGAAGAGCTGCCTCGGCCTCGCGCCGCTTCCGACGGTCGCCACGCATCACGCGCGCGACGTAGCCGACGCAGGCGATGAGCACGAGCGCCTCGCCGAGGACGTTGGCGTAGCGACCGAGGGCCATCGAGACCGGGATCAGCAGCAGCGCGAGGACAGCGACAATGGCCGCCACCGTCGCGAGAAAGATCGTGAGAACGCGGCGGCCGCTCATCGGGCCGCGAGCGCGCGATCGAGCACCTCGACGACGTGCAGCACCGGGATGTCGGTGCGGCCGCGCGAGCGCAGGCCCGCTGCGATCTGGAGCATGCAGCCGGGATTGCCGGTGACCACGGCGTCGGGCCGCGTCGCGAGGATCGCGTCGATCTTCGGCTCGAGAAGCCGGTCCGCGTACTCCGGCTGGGCGAGGTTGTAATACCCGGCGCTTCCGCAGCAGACGTCGGCGCCGGCCATTTCCACGAGCTCGAGTCCGCGGACCTTCGAAAGCAGCGCGCGCGGCTCTGCCCGGATGCCCTGCGCGTGCGCCAGATGGCAGGGGTCCTGGTACGTGACGCGCATCGCGAGGTCGCCGAAGGTCTCCTCGCCAACGATCGACTCCATGTACTCACTCACGTCCCGAACCCGTGACGCGAGCGCTGACGCGCGCTCGGCCCAGTTCGGCCGGTCCTCGAGGAGGTGCGCGTAGCTCTTGAGATGCGCGCCGCATCCCGCCGCGTTCACGAGAACGATGTCGGCTCGTTCGAACGCTTCGATGTTCAGCTTCGCGAGCCGCACCGCCTCGGCCTTGTCGCCGGCGTGCGCGTGGAGGGCGCCGCAGCAGGTCTGCCCGGGCGTCTCGACGACCTCGGCGCCGAGGTGTGCGAGCACGCGCGCCGTCGCCGTATGCACGTCGCCATATGACGCTCGCATCACACACCCAAGGAGCAGGGCGACGGACGCACGGGGCGAGTCCACCGGCACGCGCCGATACGAAGGGCGGCCGACCGGAGGCGCGAGAGCGTCGAGGCGCCGCAGCCGCGGGGAGAGGAAGCGACGAGCCAGCCGTCGCAGCCCAGTTCGCTCCGCGAACAGAAGGAGTCCGGACATCGCGCGCAGGACCCACGGCCGCGACACCGACCAGAGCAGCAGCTGCCCGAGCGGCGAGGTGCCGCGCGCCTCCGCAAGGCCGGCGCGCGTCTCTTCGATGAGGCGACCGTAGGGAACGCCGGAGGGACACACCGCTTCGCACGCGCGACAAGCCAGGCACCGGTCGAGGTGCAGAAGCGTTGCGTCGCTCGTGCGCACGTCGATGCGGCCGTCCGCGAGCGCGCCCATGAGATGCAGGCGCCCGCGCGGCGACTCGGTCTCCAACAGAGTGATCTTGTATGTGGGGCATGCTTCGAGGCAGAGCCCGCAGTGGATGCAGCGCTCGAGCCCAGTCGTGTCGAACACGACGCTCACGCGGGCAGCCGTCCGGGCGCGAGCACACCTTTGGGGTCGAAGCGCTCCTTGAGCGCGCGCGCGATGCCGAGCGGGACTCGCGGCACGCCCCACGCGCCGCCCGCGTCGCGCTTGTAATCGCCACTCGCCCGCTCGAGCACGGCGATCCC
Organism: Candidatus Limnocylindria bacterium; assembly: GCA_036570125.1. Classification (GTDB taxonomy): domain Bacteria; phylum Chloroflexota; class Limnocylindria; order P2-11E; family P2-11E; genus 3-1-20CM-2-70-9. Next base: position 17,689 of record DATCPK010000018.1, on the reverse strand, counting down.
GCCGACGGCCTCGAGCGATGCGCGGACTTTTCCGAAGGTCGCGCGATCGATCGAGCGCATGAGATAGGCGGTCGAGCTCGCCGGATAGATCACCGCCGGGTACCCGGCGAACTGAATGGCCGGCTGCGTCGCCGCCGGCCACGCGACGCGCGCGGTCCACTTGGCCTCGAGGGGCAGCGCGGCGACGCGATCCCACACCTCGTTCGGGACGTCGCGGCAGCGCACGCGCTCGCGGACCTCGCGCCCGAGGCGCCGCACCGCGGCCGCCGGACCGGTCAGGCGAACGAGGACTGCAGCGTCGCCGCGGGCATCGAGTGCGCCGACCGCATCGCCCGTGACGATCGCGAGCGCGTCGAGCGACAGGCCGCTCGCGTGAAGGTCGCTCGCGGTTTCGAATGCGGTTGGCACGTCAACCTCCGCAACGAGCGAGACCGTGCGCTCCGGGACGGCGGTGAGCTTCAGCGTCAGCTCGACGATGGCGACGAGGGTTCCGAAGGTCCCGCTCCAGAGCCGGGTCAGGTCGTAACCCGTGACGTTCTTGACGACGCGCCCGCCGGAGCGCACCGGAGTCCCGTCGCCGAGGACGACGCGCGCGCCGATGACCCAGTCCCGCGGATGGAAGTACCGCAGGCGCGACGGACCGCCGGCCGCGCTCGCGAGCGTCCCGCCGACGGTCGCGCGTTCGGGCAGGCCCGGCTCGACCGGCCAGCGCTGCTTTCGAGGAGCGAGCGCTTCGGCGAGCTCGGCCAGGGTCGTTCCGGCGCGGACCGTGGCGACGAGATCACCCGGCTCGTACTCGACGATCCCGCGCAACGCGGAGACATCGAGGGCCACGTCGTAGCGCGCCGGCGCATCGCCGATGCCGAGGCGGGTCGCGCCTCCGCCAACGACAATTGCCTCGCCTCGCTCGTTCGCTCCACGGATCGCGTCGACGACCTCTGAGTCGCTCGTCGCGCGGACCACGCTGCGCGGGGCCATCCCGTCGATGACGTACGTGTCGGGATGGACAGCTATACCCACATGCCCTCCGCGAGCGCGCGCTTGGTGCGCTCGGTCGGGATGTCCGCGCACGCATCGCCGCCCGGGAAGATCTTCCCCGGATTCATGGTCCCGCCCGGATCGAACGCGTCGCGCGCCCGTCGTTGCGCGTCGAGATCCTCGGGACCGAAAACCCAGAACATGAAGTGGTTCTTCTCGAGCCCGATGCCGTGCTCGCCCGAGAGCGTGCCGCCCGCATCGATCGCGACCTTCAGGATCTCGGCGCTCGCCTCCATGACGCGATCGATCGGCTGGGTGCGTGCGTCGAACAGCAACACCGGATGAAGGTTCCCGTCGCCGATATGGAACATGTTCGCGATCACATACCCGTAGCGGTCGGCGATCGCGTTCACCGCACGGAGCACCTCGGGCACCTTGGTGCGCGGCACGACCGCGTCGTGGAGATAGTTGTTCGGCCGGATGCGCGCGAGCGCCGCGTACCCGAGCTTGCGCGCCTTCCATAGGAGCTCGCGCTCGGCGACCGTTTCGGCGGATCGCACGTCGGTCGCACCGTTCTTCCGCAGGATGCGCTCGATCGTCGTCGCCCAGTCTTCCGTCTCTTCGCGAAGTCCTTCGACCTCCACGAGCAAAAGCGAGCCGGCGTCGGCTGGCAGGTGCACCTCGAACGCCGCGTTCAGGGCGCCGATCGTCACCTGATCGAGCATCTCCATCGCTGCCGGCACCACGCCGCTCGCGATGATCGCGCTCGCTGCTCGCGCGCCGTGCTCGATATCCGCGAAGACCGCGACGAACGTACGCACGTCCTCAGGGAGGGGGAGGAGGCGCAGCCACACCTTCGTGATGATTCCGATCGTCCCCTCGCTGCCGACGATGAACGGCACGCAGTCGTATCCCGGCAGGTCGACGACCTCCCCGCCGAAGCGGACGCACTCGCCCGTTGGCAACACGAGTTCGACGCCGAGCACGTGATTGGTCATCGAGCCGTACCGGAGCGCGTGCGGACCGCCCGCATTCGTCGCCGCGTTGCCGCCGATGGTCGAGATGCGCTGGCTCGCCGGATCCGGCGCGAAGAAGAGGCCCTTCTCGCGCGCGGCGACGGTCACGGCGAGGTTCGGAACGCCCGGCTCGACCACCGCGATCCTCGCGATCGGGTCGATGGAAACGATCTCTCGCATCCGCGCCGTCGACACGACGATCGCGTCGGCGCAGGCGATCGTCCCGCCCGAGAGACCGGTCCCCGCCCCGCGGGGGACGATGCTCGCGCCGGCCTCGCGCGCGGCGCGCACGACGGCCGCGACCTCCTCGGCCGTGCCGGGTAGCGCCACGGCCGTCGGCGGACGTCGATCGAACCCCGCGTCGTATTCCCACACCAACAAGTCCTCGGGACGCCAAAACACGTTCTCCTCACCACATATCTCGTTGAGCCGCGCGACGAGCGGCGACGGCGCTCCGGCGCCACGCGGGGTCCTGTCCCGGGGTCGGGGTCGCGCGCTCACCTACCGGTCCGCTCCGTGCGCGTTACCAACACTCCCCAGCGACGCGGCCGGTCAACGGTTCGCGCACAACCCGCTCCCCCGTGCCACCCCGCGTGGCACGAGAGTCCGTCGCGCCTGCTCATGCGTGCTCTTCGATCCAGATCGCTCCGTCGTCGGCGTGCTCTTTTTTCCAAATTGGGACGATCGATTTGAGCTCGTCGATCGCCGAGCGTGCGGCGGCGAATGCGGCATCGCGGTGTGGGGCCGCCGCGGCGACCACGACCGCGATATCGCCTATCCGAAGGTCCCCGATGCGATGGTGCATCGCGATGCGGAGAGGACCGTGCTCGCGCACGAGACGGTCGGCTATCTCGCGCATCTTCGCCTCGGCCATCTCGGCGTACGCCTCGTACTCGAGATGGAGGATCCGCTTGCCCCGGCTCCTGTTCCTGACCGTACCGAGGAAAACGACCACACCGCCGAACTCGTCGTCGCGGACGAGTGCGAGCGCGTCGTCGACGGAGAGCGGAGCGTCGCTCACCGCGATCGGCGCCAACGTGCGTGCGTCGCCCCCCGAGACCGGGGGGATGAGCGCGAGCTCATCTCCGTCGGCGAGCGGCTCGTCGACGCCGACGTACTCGCGGTTCTTGGCGATCACGACCTGGCGTCCTTCGGCAATGAGCGGGTGCTCTTTGGTGATGCGCGCGATGGCGTCGCGGACGGTCGCACCGGGCGGCAGCTCCATGTCGAAGTGTCCTCGACCCGCTGCCTCTCTATAAGACGCGAATAGGCGAACGAGCACGTGCATGCGATGAGGGTATCGCTCGCTTCGCGTGTTCGCGGCGGCCGCCGGCCTCCCGTGCTCGCGGGTCCCTCCGGCGACCGCTTAGGGTCGCCGGCCCCCACTGCGCCGCGAGACCGTCGTCCACCGCGACCAGCGGTGACACCCTCGGTCGCTGCGAGTTCGCGATCGGAGGAAATGCGAGAATCGCACGTTCATGGACACGAGCGCGCTGGTCGCAGTCGGCCTCACCCTGCTTCTTGTCCTCGCGAATGGGTTCTTCGTGGCGGCGGAATACGCGTTCGTCCGCATCAGGAAAACGCAGCTCGATGAGCTCGCCCAGCAGGGGAGCGCTCGCGCGCGGCTTTCCGCGAACATCGTCGGGAAGCTCGACCAGTACATCTCGGCGTCACAGCTCGGCGTAACGCTCTGCTCTCTGGCGATCGGATGGATCGGCGAGCCCGCGGTCGCCACGCTCCTTCACCCCTTCTTCGGCTGGCTGCCCGATCCGCTCCTCGAGGTGCTCGCCTTCGCCGTGGCCTTCGGGGTCATCACCTATTTGCACATCGTGGTGGGGGAGCTCGCGCCGAAGTACCTCGCGATCCAGCGCGCGCTCGCCCTAGCGCTCTGGTGCGCCTACCCGCTCCACCTTTTCTATCGCCTCATGTATCCGTTCATCGCGCTGGTGAACGGGAGCGCGAACGCGATCCTGCGTATCGCAGGGATCCGGCCGACCGACGAGGTCAACGTCCACAGTGAGGAAGAGCTGAAGATGCTCGTCGCCGTCTCCACGCGGAAGGGCGTCCTTCAGGAGAGCGAGCGCGTGATCGTCGGTCGCGCCATGGAGTTCGCCGATCGCATCGTCCGGCAGGTGATGGTGCCACGGACCGAGATCGTCGCGGTCTCGGACGGCACGCCGGTCGCCGACATCCTGATCACGGCGCGGCAGCATCGGTTCTCGCGCTTTCCCGTCTATCAGGAGGACCTCGACCACATCATCGGCATCGTTCACGTGAAGGACCTCGTCGGGGTCGACAAGGAGAACCGGACTCGCGCGCGCGACGTGATGCGAAAGGTGCCGGTGATGCCCGAGACGATGCGGCTCGACCAGGCCCTCGCAGAGTTCAGGCGGCAGCGCGTGCAGCTTGCGATTGTCCTCGACGAGTTCGGCGGCACAGCCGGCCTCGTCACGCTCGAGGACGTGATCGAGCAGCTGGTCGGCGAGGTTCACGACGAGTTCGATCGCGAAGCCCCGGCCTTCAAGGAAGAGGCGCCCGGGACATTCGTGGTCGACGGGCTCACGTCGCTCGATGCGGTCCGCGAGCGGCTCGGTGTCGAGCTGACGGATGAGCCGTACGACACCGTCGGCGGTCTCGTGTTCGGTCGTCTCGGCCGTCTCGCGGCGGTGGGAGACACGATCGAGATAGAGGGCTACCGGTTCCAGGTCACGGCGGTGGACGGTCGCCGAGTTGCTCAGGTCCGCGTCGTGCGCGCGAAGCCGCCTCGAAAAGCGGCCTGATCAGCGAACGAATGTGACGTAGAAGTAACGGCCCGCTTGCCCGGCGCGCTGGCATGAGAGGTGCTTATCTATTCCGCATGATGGACCTCTTGACCGGTGACGCAGGACTGGCGATCTTCGCAGCAGTGGGTATCGCGATGACCGCCGTGTCCATCGTGCGCGACGCCAAAGTGCAGAAGGCTCGTCTCCTGACGGTGGTCGAAGAGACCTCGGTTGACCTCGACCTAAGCCGCGCGGCCTAACGCGGGAACAACGACCGCACGAAGCTGACGGCGTCGCCGATCCGCGCCCCCCAGAACGCCTGCGCGCGCGGATCCATGAGGACGAAGAGTCCCATTGCCGCGAGCGTGACGGCGCCGGTCATGATGGCGAACCCAATGGCGCTGCTACGGAAACCGACCTGCATCCATTCACTGTAGAAGACGCCGTGCGCTAGGTGCGCGCCCCGCTGCGCAGTCGCGCCACGAGGTTGTCGAGCCGCGCACGCGAGATCGTCAGGAACTTCGCGAGGTTCTGCCGATCCGCCTCCGCGACGGTCCCATGGCCGTCCTCGCCGATGGCCCGCGCGAGCTCCGACAACGCTTCGTTCAGCTTCCGCGTCGCCGTGATGAGCGCGTCATCGCGGAGCGGCGGGATCGCCGGCTCTGCCCTCGAGACCTTCTCGCCGGGATGGAGGATCCGCTCGACCTGGTCGTGAAGGCGAAGAAGCGTGAGCTTGCCGGAGATGATCTGCTTCGCGAGCGATTGGCGGCGCCGCTTGTTCTCGAGCTTCATGAGCTCGTATGCGGCGGAGAGCGTGTCGTAGCGCTGCGCGACCATATCGCGAACGTCGTCCGGGGCTGATGCCAGCCGGAGGCGGTTCTCGACATAGCCCTTGTCCTTGCTCAGCTTCATCGCGAGATTGCGGATCGAGTAGCCGAGCTCGTCGGTCATCTTCTTGTAGATGACGGCCTCGTCGAGGGGCGAGAGGTCCTCGCGCTGGAGGTTCTCGATGAGCGCGATCTCGAGAGCGGTCGCGTCATCGAAGCGCTCGACGATCGCGGGAACCGTCTCTTTGCCCGCGAGCTTAGACGCGCGCCAGCGGCGCTCGCCCGCGATGATCTCGTAGCTCTCACCGGCGGGACGGACGAGGATCGGCTGCAGCACGCCGTGCTCGCGGATCGATGCCGCAAGCTCGGCGAGCGTGTCTTCGTGCCACGTCACACGCGGCTGTCCGGGATTCGGGATCACCTTCTCGAGCGGGATGTCGCGGACCGCGGTTGGCGTTCGCGCGGCAAGCAGGCTGATGATCCCGGGCTGAACGTCGGATTCCTGCTGGAAGATCCGGTCTCCGGCGTCGCGGAACGATTTCCTTGGACGATTACTTGTGAGCACCGATCACCTCCTTCGCCAGATCCACGAAGCTCTTTGCCGCATCGCTTCGGGGCTCGTACACGGTGATCGGAACGCCCGCGGTGGGCGCTTCGCCGATCTTTACGGACTGCCGGATCACGGTCGCGAACACCTGGTGATCGCCGAGATCCTTCAGCGAGTCGAGCATGTCGCGCGCGAGGATCGTTCGGCTGTCGTAGAACGTCGGCAGCAGGCCGTACACCTTGAGGTTCGGATTCAAACGCGTCTGCACGGTCTTGATGATCTTGAGAAGTGCTGCGACACCCTTGAGTGCGTAGTACTGCGTCTGCACCGGAATGATCACGCCGGTCGCCGCGACGAGTGCGTTCAGCGTGAGCAGGCCGAGCGTCGGCGGGCAGTCGATGAGGACGTAGTCGTAACGATCGATGACATCGCGCGCGAGCTTGTCGCGCAGGGCCATCTCGCGGCCGATCGCGTTGAAGAGCTCGACTTCGGCGGCCGAGAGCTCGAGCGTCGCTGGCGCGACGTCGACCTTCTTGGTCTTTGTCGGCCGGATGATCGAACCGAACGTGACGTTCGAGTCGATGAGGACGTCCGCGATGCTCCGCTCGACCGTGTTCAGGTCAATGCCGAGCCCGACCGTTAGGTTGGCTTGTGGATCCAGGTCGATGCACAGGACTTCGTGACCGAGTGAGGCGAGCGCACCGCCGAGATTGATGGCGCACGTGGTCTTGCCGACGCCGCCTTTTTGGTTCGCTATCGCTATGACAGTACCCAACCGCGCTCTCCTCTTTGCGAACCCCCTTGCCCGGGCCCGCTTCGAGTTGCTGTGCTCCCCACAGCGCGCGGAAACGTACGCGCCACCAGCCCCGCACGGACTATAACGGCTTACGCGCGCTTTTTGTGCGGGTTCACATCCCGCTTCTTGTCCGGTCGGGCCCGTCTCGCGTCGCGCGCGGCCCCTTTCGTCGATACTTCCGTTGTCCTATGGGGCCGCGCGCGACGCTCGCGGACCCGTCGTCGCCTCGCTGTGCGAGCGAGCTCGCACGCGAGGCTCCTAGGGCCCGTAGCTCAGTGGTAGAGCGGCGGACTCATAATCTGCTGGTCCCAGGTTCGATCCCTGGCGGGCCCACCGAGTCCTGAATATCGAGATTCAGCCGCATCACGCGGCCTTCGTGGAAGGGTTCGACACGTTTGGCGCGGCATCTAGGACTACCGTTTGCTCGATGTCGATGTACCGCATCGACCCTGAAGACTCACGCGAGGAGGGCATCGTCCTCGTGAAGCTTTCCGGTCGCGCGCAGGCCGATTCCATCGTCAAGCTGCTCGACGAGCTCAACATCCTCGCCGAACGCGAGCCGGCTCTCCGCGTGCTCATCGACGAGACCGACCTGGGCGCGGGCTTCGTGGGCCCGAGCGATATCGGCCGGATCGCCAAGGCGTGGCGGAAGGCGGTCGCGCTCCGCTCAGTACGCATTGCCGCATTCGCCACGAACCCTGTTATTTACGGTCTCAACCGAATGTTTCAGGGGCTTGCCGTAGGGGCGGAACACGTGACCGTCTTTAACGACCGAGCACGAGCGAGGGCCTGGCTCCTTGAGAGGTAGCGAGGAGGCGGTTTCGGTGACGCTCGCCGACGTCGAGCGTGCGCGCGAGATCGTCGGCCCGGTCCTTCACCGGACGCCACTCCTCTCCAGCCGTTCTCTGTCAGAGCGCCTCGGAGCTCATGCGTATCTCAAGGCCGAGAACCTCCAGCGGACCGGCTCGTTCAAGCCGCGCGGCGCGGTCAACGCAATTTCGCAGCTCTCGAAGGAGCAGCGCGAGCGGGGGATCGTGACGATGAGCGCGGGCAACGCCGCGCAGGCGATCGCTTTCGCGGCTCGCACCGCCGGCGTTCCGGTCACCGTCGCGATGCCGCAGACGGCGCCTCAGTCGAAGGTCGACGCGACGCGGGGCTACGGCGCCGAGATCGTGTTCGCGGCGGACATGACAAAGCTGATCGCGCTGGTCGGCGAGCTCAAGGATCGCTCCGGCGCGTACTTCCTCCACCCGTATGACGACGCGGCGATGATCGCCGGCCACGGAACCTGCGCGCTCGAGGCCCTCGACGATCTGCCGGACGCGGATCTCTTCGTCGTGGGAGTGGGCGGCGGCGGTCTCATCGCCGGCATCGCCGTCGCTGTGGCGGCCAGACGACCGGGCGCACGCGTCATCGGCGTCGAACCCACCGGGGCAGCCGCGATGCGACGCGCGCTCGATGCGGGCGAGCCGGTCCGCCTCGACCGCATCGACACGATCGCCGACGGGCTCGCGGCCCCGGTGGCCGGGACGATCCCGCTGGAGATCGTCCGCCGGCTCGTCGCCGACGTCGTCGTGATCGACGACGACCTTATCGCCGAAGGAATGCGTTTCCTCGCGCAGCGCGCGAAGCTCGTCGCGGAGCCGGCAGGCGCCGCCGCGACCGGAGCGCTTATCGCGGGGAAGATCCCGGTGCGCCCTGGCGAGCGCGTCGTCTCCATCGTGTCGGGAGGGAACGTCGACCTCGCACGGATGGCGCAAATCTTCGGAGCGTGAGGCTCGTCCTCTACGCGGACGGCGCGGCCCGCGGCAACCCCGGACCAGCGGGCGCCGGGGCCGTCCTCTACGACGAGAAAGGGAAGGTGGTCGCGGAGCTGGCCCGTCCGCTCGGGCATGCGACGAACAACGTCGCCGAGTACAGCGCGCTGATCCTCGGGCTGGAGGAGGCGCAGCGCCGCGGTGCGACTGCGATCGATGTGCGGATGGATTCGCTGCTGGTCGTGCAGCAGATGCGAGGGTTGTGGCGCATCAAGCACCCGGGCCTCACGCCTCTGGCGCTGCGCGCCGGGATGCTCCTCGCGTCTTTTCCCGAGCGCGAGATCCGTCATATCCCGCGCGAGGAGAACGGCGCGGCGGACGAGCTCTCGAATCGCGCGATCGACGAAGGTGAGATCACGGCGTGAGTCAGGATCCGCTCGCCGCATTCGTGGGACGCAGCCTTCGTGCCGACGTAAGCGACGTGCGGAGCGAGCTCGTTGCGAAGAACGCGCTGATGGAGGTCGAGCGCATTCGCTTCAGCCAGGAAGGGGTCGAGCGTTCCCTCGCGCTCAAACGAGTACCTCCCGCGGACTCGCTCGAGGTGCAGCTCTTGCCTTTCCTCGCGCGGAAGACCGACCGGGTGCCGCGCGTCCTCTCGCGTGGCGTTCCGCCGCCCGCGGTGCCGGCGTGGCCGTGGGTGATGACCGAGGACGTTCTCGACACGACGAGCGCGTGTCACGAGGATTCGCGCGCGATCGTGTTGACGAAGGTCGCCATCGAGCGCGCGGTCGCGACAGACGCTCCTGCTCTGGCCGCGCTCGGCGTGAAGACGATGACGCCCGTCCAGCTCGTGGAACGCGCCGTGGAGCGGGCAGCCACCGATCGGCCGGTCGATGCTGAGGCGCGCACCGCCGCGGCCGCGCTCGCGCACCTTCCTCTCGTGCTCTGTCATGGAGAGCTTGCGTGCACGCACACACGTCTCACCGCGCGCGGCGTGATCATCGTCGAGTGGCGCCGGGCCTATCTCGGGTGCGGGCTACTCGATATCGCGCAGCTGAGTGATGACGTGCGTGTATTCACTGGAGAAGATCCGGGAGAAAAGCTCTTCGAGTTCTACGGCGAGCTGACCGGAAATACGGTGACCAAAGACATGGCTCGAGCAAGTCGTCTCGTAAACCAGGTAGCGCGCGCGGTGATCAAGTAGTGAAATCTCGGCCGAAGGCCGGTAAACTAACAGGGCCGAGTAGGCCCGACGGTCGCGTCGGCGAAAGCCGCCGAGGAAAGTCCGGACTCCACAGGGCAAGGTAAGGGGTAACGCCCCTCCGCCGTAAGGCGAGGCCAGCGCCACAGTGACGAACCCGCGCAAGCGGGGTGAAACGGGCAAGCGCTACCTGGAGCAAGGCCGCGTAAGGGGACTATGGCGTGGCCCGCGCCGTCCCCGGGTAGGCCGCTAGAGGCGGAGGGTGACCTCCGCTCGAGAGGGATGACCGTCCTCGACAGAATCCGTGCTTATAGGCCTGCTCGGCCTTGCCCTGCGAGATGACGATGTCTTCATCCGAACGGTGCGGCAGGCCGTATACCGGATGAACCACAAGGAGGATCGAAGACATGCGCCTATTTGCTGGCATAGCCGCCACGGCGATCCTGGTCGCCGCCTGCGGCGGAACAGCCGCCGTTTCGACCCCGACCCCGACGGCCTCGCCGAGTCCGACCCCCGTGCCGACGGTGGCTAACACGTTCAAAGCGGAGTTGAAGGCGGCGAACGAGAACCCGCCGATCACCGACGCCGAGGCGACGTGCAGCGGCACCGCGACCGTCACTCTGAATCCCACGTCCGTGAAGTTCGACGTAACGATCACCGGTTGCCCGGCGACGACCGCGATCAACATCGGTCACATCCACACGGGCGCCAGCGGCGTCAACGGTGGCGTGATTATCAACACCGGTCTGGCAGCTGGAGAGCTCACGCTCACCGGCGGCAGTGTCACGTTCTCGAAGACGGCACTCCCCGCTGGGCCACCCGCATGGGATGCCGCGCTGATCACAGCGATCATGGCGAACCCGGCGGGCTACTACGTGAACTTCCACTCGACCGCGCACGGCGGCGGAGTGATCCGAGGCCAGCTCACCAAGGCGTAATTCGACAGTCCCTCACCGCAGCAGAAGGACGCCCCCGAGAGAGGGCGTCCTTCGTTCTCCGGACGAGCGTGCAGTCGAGCGGACGGCAGTGGCACGGTGCTTGCGTGCCTCCTTGCGCGAAGACCATCGGAAGGAGGTACTAGCAAATGCTCTGGACGATCATCGTGATCCTGCTCATCCTCTGGCTGCTCGGCGGGTTCGTGCTGAACCTCGGTGGCCTCGTCCACCTGCTCCTGGTGATCGCGCTCATCGTGCTGCTCGTGCAGCTCATCTCGGGTCGCCGAGTCGCTCTCTAAACCGCTCTCTGGCGCTTCGCGCACGCTCGTCGCTCCGTGGCGAAGTCATTGACGCGGCGAGCGTGCGCTTGATATCGTCCCCTAGCCACGCCGACCGCGTGGACTTCACGAAAGGAAGTGGCGCAGTGCTGAGCTTCATTCGCATTCGCACCGGCTCCGGCGCGCTCGCCGGTCGTCGGCGCAGCCTGCCCACTTACCGGATGGCCTAGAACCCAGCTTTAGCGAGGCCTTTCGGGACCGTGGGCAGTGCCCACGGTCTTTTGTTTTGTTTGGAGTTGTGAAAGTAATGGCCGTCCAATTACGTGAAGGCGTACGAACCGAAAAGAAAACCGCGGCTCTCGCAGCGAGCGACGTCCGCAAGACCTTCCGTCCCGCCCGGGGACTTCCGGGCGGCGGTACGACGGTGCGCGCCGTCGACGACGTCAGCCTCTCGGTGTCGCGCGGTGAGATCTACGGCCTGCTCGGCGCGAACGGCTCCGGCAAGTCGACGCTCATCCGGCTTTTCTCGACGCTCCTGACGCCGGACGCGGGCGAGGTGCGGGTGTTCGGCCTGGACATCGATCGCGACGAGCTCGCCGTGAAGCGTCTGATCAACCGGGTCTCGGTGGAGGCTTCGTTCTTCAAGAAGCTTTCGGCCATGGAGAACCTCGTCTACGCGGGCCGTCTCTACGGCGTCTCGCCGGACGAGTCACGCCCCAAGATCGTCTCGATACTCCGCCGGCTCGGCATCGAGGACGCTCGCATGAGCGAGCCCCTCGAGAAGCTCTCGCGCGGCATGCAGCAGAAGGTCGCGATCGCTCGCGCGTTCCTCTCGGCGCCGATGCTGCTGCTGCTCGACGAGCCGACGACCGGCCTCGACATACGGAGCAAGCGGGAGGTGCAGACGTTCGTCCGCGATCTGCGTGACGAGCACGATGCGACCATCCTGCTCACGACGCACGACCTCGATGAAGCCGCGCGGCTCGCGGATCGCATCGGCATCCTGCACCAGGGTCGCCTTGTCGCGGAGGGCACCCCGGAGGAGCTCGCCGCGCGACACGGAGGCGGAACGCTCGAGGACGTCTTCATGACGCTCACGGGACGTCGTCTCGACGACGCGGACGCGACGGACCCGGAGCGCTCGACATGATCGCCAGCGCAAGCGCGCAGGTCGGTCTCGCATACGCGTTCGTCGAGCGCGAGATCGCGCTGTCGAAGCGGTACTGGGCATGGGAGCTCGTGTGGCTCGTCTACGGAGTCGTCACGAGCCTCTCCGTCGCGTACATCGGACTCGCCGCGCCGACGATCGTCGGGGGCGGCGGGTCCGATCCCGCGGCGGTCTCGCGATTCGTTCTCTATCTGCTTGTCGGAACCATCACGTGGCGCTTCCTCGGCCTCATCTTCGAGCAGATGGGGGAGACGATCGCGTGGGAGCGTTGGGAAGGCACCATCGAGTCCACCTTCATGGCGCCGGTCCCGCGCTTGACGCATCTCCTCGGAATGTGCGGGGCCACGCTCGTCCGCGCGGTGGGATTCAGCGTGGCGATCCTCGCCGCGGTCGCGCTCTTCGTGCCGGTCGACCTGTCGCACGCGAATGTCGCGTCTGCGCTCGTGCTGCTCGCGACGGGTGCGGTCGCGTTCATCGGACTCGCGATCGGGTCCTCGGTGTTCCCGCTCCTCTGGACCGAAAAAGGTCTTCAGATGGCGTACATCGTCCAGGCCGTCGTGCTGCTCGTCTCGGGCGTGTATTACCCGACGACGGTGCTGCCGGGATGGATGCAGGCCCTCTCTGTGATCTCGCCGGCGACCTATGTCATTCAGGGAATGCGCGACGCGCTCCTGGACGGGGCGGACCTTGCGCATGTCTGGCCGAATCTGTGGCCGGCGCTCCTCGTCGGTGCGGTGTCGATACCGGTCGGCCTGCGCCTCTTCCTCTGGGCGGAGCGATACGCGAAGCGCACCGGTCGACTCAAGAGGAGCGGCTAGTGGCGCGCGTCATCGCGAGCCAGCTCGCGTTCCGGCCCGCAACGGTCGACGACGCGGCGTTCGCGGCCGACGTGATGACGTCGGTCACGCCGTCCTCGCCGTGGGATCCGGTCTCGCTCGGCTATTGGTGGTCCCAGCCCGACGAGGTCAGGAAGGTCGCCCGCTTCGTTGCGCTGCGAGGTGAGCGGCCGGTCGGCTACGCCGAGTTCGATCACGCCATCTGGGAAGTCCAACCCGAGCGCTACGCTTTCATCTCCGGCGACCTTCTCCCGGAGAGTCGAGACGCGTTGAGCGACCTGCTCGCGGGGATGGAGGAGCGCGCGACCGCCGACGGCGCACGCATCCTCCGAACACGAGCGAACGAAGACGATCCGTCGCGCATCGAGGCGGTCCTCGGACGCGGCTACCGCGAAGACCGGCTTCACAGGCGCTGGGAGCTCGATCTGGTCGCGAACCGCGAATCGCTTCTCGCGATGACCGAGCGGTCGCGAGCCCGCATGCGCAAAGAGCGCGTCGAGCTGCTGACTCTCGCGGATGACACCGACCCGGACGTGATCAAGAAGATCTGGCGTCTCTCCGAAGAGGCCGGCGACGACGTGCCGACCACGGTGCCGCGCGTCCCCGAGGCCATGGAGGGTTACGTCCGCTGGACTCGGGCGCCGGAGATCCATCGCGATCGCTTTTGGATCGCGCGGATCGGCGACGAGGTGCTCGGCGTATCTGTCCTCGGGTACCCGCCGGTCCGCGGGATCGTCGGTACCGAATGGACCGCGACCGCGCGCTCCGTCCGGGGCCGTGGCGTCGCACGTGCCCTGAAGTGCGAGACCGTCGCTCAGGCCATCGCGCTCGGGGTCGACCGCGTGCGCACCGGCAACGACGCGGCGAACGCGCCGATCCTGCACCTCAATGAGACGATGGGCTACCACCCCGTGCCCGGCGCGATGTATTACCTCAGGGACGCCTGATTATCTAACCTAGACGCGTGCCGCTTCCGCCAGCTCCAGAGACACCGCGCGAGAACGTGGTCGACGACGTGCACGGCGCCAGGGTCACCGACTCGTACCGCTGGCTCGAGGCAGACACGACGGACCGGGTTCGTGAGTGGAGCGACGCGCAGAACGCGCGGACGCGGGCTGTTCTCGATCCTCTCCCGCAGCGCGCCGCATTCGCGCTGCGCCTCCGCGAGCTTCTGTCGGTCGGGCTTCTCTCGACGCCGCGCCCGATCGCCGGTCGCGTCTTCCACACACGCCGCGAGGGCGAGCAGAAGCAGGCCGTCCTCTATGTCCGCGACACGGTCGGAGGCGCGGACCGCGCGCTGATCGATCCGAACAAGCTCGACCGCGAAGGCCTCGTGACCCTCGACTGGTACTACCCCTCTCCGGACGCGCGCTACGTCGCGTACGGTCTTTCCCGAGGCGGCGACGAGCTGTCGACGCTGCATGTCATCGAGACCGCGAAGGGGACGGACCTCGCGGACCACATACCGCATACCCAACGGAGCACGGTCGCCTGGACCGACGGTGGCTTCTATTACACGGTCCATCCTGCCCCCGGCTCCGTTGCACCTGGTGACGAGAACTATTACCGCCGGGTCCGCTACCACCGTCTCGGCGACGACCCCGCGAACGATGAGCTCGTGTTCGGCGAGGGCCGTCCGAAGGAGGACATCCTCGGCGTCTCCGCGTCGGCGGACGGTCGCTGGGTTCTCCTCACGGCGTTCAAGGGCTGGGCCAAGAGCGATCTCTACCTACTCGATCGAAGTCATCCCGAACGAGGGCTCGTGACGGTGATGGAGGGACAGGATGCGATCGCCGAGGGCTTCGTGCTCGCGGGTCGCATCTGGCTTCGCACGAATCTCGACGCTCCGAACTACCGCGTGGTCTCGGTCACGTGCGAGTCGCCCGACGCCTCGCGCTGGGAGACGGTCATCCCCGAAGGTACGGACGTGATCGAAAGCTTCGATCGAACGCGTGACCGCATCGCCGTGCTGCGCCTCGTTCGCGCCACGTCCCGCCTCTGCACCTATGACGTGCGCGGCAAGGATGAGCGCGACATCCCGCTCCCGTCGCTCGGCACCATCGAGTTCGTGGACGGCGAGCACGACGGCGATCGCGTCGGCTACACGTTCCAGTCGTTCACGCAACCACCGATCGCCTTCGTCGCGGACGCGCGCACCGGAACCGCGCATGAGGTGGTCCGTCTGCGCATGCCGGACCGGCTCGACGTCGCGGGCATGGTCGTCGAGCAGATCGCGTACGCGTCGCGAGACGGCACGGAGGTCACGATGTTCCTCGTCCATCGCAAAGACGTCCGTCCGAGCGGGAAGGTGCCGACCGTGCTGAGCGGCTACGGGGGTTTCAACATTTCCCGCACCCCCGTCTACTCGGCGGGCGCCGCCGCATGGGTCGAGGCCGGCGGGCTTTTCGCGATGCCGAACCTTCGCGGCGGTGGCGAATACGGCGAGACCTGGCACCGCGCGGGAATGCTCGCGAACAAGCAGAACGTCTTCGACGATTTTCACGCGGCCGCGGAGGCGTTGATCGCGCGAGGCTGGACCGAGGCTCGCCATCTCGCCATCGTGGGCGGCTCGAACGGCGGGCTCCTCGTCGGCGCCGCGCTAACGCAGCGACCCGATCTCTTCGCCGCGGTCTACTGCGCCGTGCCGCTGCTGGACATGCTCCGCTACCAAAACTTCCGCATCGCTCGCTTCTGGATCGCCGAGTACGGATCGGCCGAGGATCCCACGCAGGCCGAGTGGCTTCGCAAGTACTCGCCGTATCACAACGTGCGCGCCGGAGTTCGTTATCCGCCGGTGCTCTTCACCACCGCCGAGGGAGACAGCCGCGTCGATCCAATGCATGCCCGAAAAATGGCCGCCCTGCTGCAGGCGCAGAGCGAAGATCCCGACTCCGTCGTCCTCTTGCGCGTCGATCGCGATGCCGGCCATGGAATCGGCAAGCCGCTCGACAAGCAAGTGGACGATTTCGCCGACCAGTACGCGTTCATCGCCTGGCGGACCGGTCTGCACTTGAACGGACCGGGTATGCTCGGTCCACGGTGAACATACTCAGATTCCTCCGCGACCAGGCGAAGGAATACAAATGCAGCGTCTGCGGAGCCAATCACTCGGGCTCCGACATCCGCGTGCTCGGCAAGCTCGAGTCCGCATGGATCGTCCGCGTCACCTGCGCGAAATGCCAGACCGCGTTCAAGCTCCTCGTCGTCGTCGACGAGCAGCGCGCGGCCGTCAGCCCGGTCAAAGAAGAGCCCGAGCGCCCGCGTCGGCCCGCCGTCAGCGCCGATGAGGTCATCGATGCGCATGAGTTCCTCGAGACCTATCAGGGCGACGTGCGTACGCTCTTCGCCCGTCGTGACAAGGTGAAGACCGAGCCCGACCGCTCCTAATGGCGAAGAACGCGCTCATCACCGGCTGGGGTTTCTATGCACCTTCGCGCGTCATGACCAACGCCGAGCTCGAGCGCATCGTCGATACCTCAGACGAATGGATCACCAGCCGCACGGGGATCAAGGAGCGCCGCATCGCCTCCGATGAGGAAACGAACTCGTACATGTCGACACGCGCCGCGCGGGCGGCACTCGAGAAAGCGCACCTCCGCCCACAGGACGTGCAGCTGGTCATCGTGGGGACGTGCTCGCCAGACTTCCTCTTCCCGGCCACCGCCTGCATCGTGCAGAGCGAGATCGGCGCGACGAGGGCCGGCGCATTCGATGTCGAGGCGGCCTGCACGAGCTTCATCACCGCGCTCGCGATCGCGCGCGGGATGATCGTCTCAGGGGCGATCCAGAACGCGGTCGTCATCGGCGCGGAGAGGCTCTCGCGCCTTCTCAACTGGAAGGACCGGACGACATGCGTTTTGTTCGGCGACGGTGCCGGCGCGGTCGTGCTCGAGGCGTCGAACGCGTCGGTGGGGATCGAGTCCACCGTCCTGCACGGCGACGGCTCGAAGGGCGAGATGCTGATGGTCCAGGCCGGCGGGTCCAAGCGGCCCGCGTCGGCCGACACGATCGAGCGCGGACAGCACTTCATCACGATGTCGGGCGGCGAGGTCTTCAAGCTCGCCGTGAAGTCGATGGCCGACGCGTCTGAAGAAGCCATCGCCGAGGCCGGCCTCACGCTCGACGAGATCGACATCATGATCCCGCATCAGGCCAACCTCCGCATCATCGAGGGAGTCGCGAAGCGCCTGCACTTCCCACCCGAGAAGGTGTTCGTGAATATCCAGCGCTACGGAAACACCTCCGCGGCGTCTATCCCGATCGCGCTCTGCGAAGCGGAGTCGACCGGTCGCCTGCGTAAGGGAGATAAGGTTCTTCTGGTCGCCTTTGGTGGTGGCTTCACATGGGGAGCCAGCGTCCTTGAATGGTTCGGAGCTCATGACGGAGTCCGCCCTCTATCTCCTCTAGAGCGAGCTGGACGGGCACTGGAAGAAGTAGTCGAAAGAGTTCGCCCGATCTAGCAGCGCGCGGCGCGCGCTGGCGGGTGGCACGGGGGAGCGGGTTGCGCGCGAGCCGCTCACCGGGCGCGTCGCCGGGGACTGATGGAGACGCGCGAGAAGCGAACCGGTAGGCGAGCGCGCGACCCCGA
>DATCPK010000017.1:0-3074 GCA_036570125.1 Candidatus Limnocylindria bacterium | reverse complement strand
GCGGACCACGCGCGGCCTCCGTGAACGCGACGGAGTGTCCCGGCACCGGCCCGTCGGTGATGGAAAGGAACGGATGGATCCCGGGGATCACGGTGGTCACGTTCCCCATGTCGGTTGACCCGTGCGTGTCGGCCGGACGTCGCGGCTGCATCGTTCGCCCGAGCGTCCGCACGTTCTCTGCGAATGCCTCCGCGAGTGGATGATTCGTGGTGACGACCTCGCACACGTCACTCCACGTGGGGCGGATCTCGGTGCCGGTCGCAACCGCCGCTCCTTCGAAGCACGCGAGGACCCGTCTCTTGAGATCGGCGAGGTACGCGTTGTCCGGCGAACGGACCATGAGCCTCGCGGCGGCGCGGTCAGGGATGATGTTCGGCGCCTTTCCGCCGTCGGTGACGATCCCGTGGATCCGCGAATCGCTGCGGACAAGAAGGCGCAGCGCCGACATCGCGCTCCACCCGAGCATGAGCCCATCCAGCGCGTTGACGCCGTCGTATGGCTCGGCCGCGGCATGCGCGGCCTTACCCAAGAGCTCGACGTCGAGGTTGACCATCGCGAGCATCAGCGGATCGATCTCGTCGCGGTCTCCGGGGTGGTACATCAGCGCTGCGTCCACGCCTTCGAAGACACCGCCCTGCATGAGCTTTACCTTGCCGTTGCCGCGCTCCTCGGCGGGACAGCCGATCACGCGCACGCGGCCGCGGACGCCCTCGAGCGTGTCGCGTAGGGCGAGGAAGGCTCCGACCGCCGCCGTTCCCATGAGGTTGTGCCCGCAGCCGTGGCCGATGCCCGGCAACGCGTCGTACTCGCCAAGGATCGCGACGAGCGGTCCACCGGATCCGGCCTCCGCAACGAACGCTGTGTCGAGGCCGCCTGCTCCGCGCTCGACGGAAACCTTTTCCGACTCAAGGTAATCGGCGAGCGCGCTTGCCGCGAAGCGTTCCTCGAACGCGAGCTCAGGCCTCGCGTGTATCTCGAGCGCGAGCCGGTCGAGCGCCTGCGCGCGCGCGTCGACGCGCTCGGAGATGCGCTTCTTGCGCGCGGCGGCGTCCAAGTCGTTCTGAGGCTACCCCGAACGCACGGCGGGACGCGCGGTCATCACAAGCTCGGCCAGGACGAGGCCCGCGACGACGAATCCGCCCGTGATCAGGCTGAGCCCGTCGACGGCGCGCAACAGGCCAAGGGCGGCGACGAGAGCACCGACCTCGACCCCGCGCCGGATGGCCCGTGCACTCTGCGGAGAACGCCGCCTCGGACGCGCACGCGCCGCATCGCGCTCTTCGACGGCGACGCCGAGAGAGGCCACCCCGCAAGCGATGGCGATAGCGGAGCCTCCCACGACCGCGGCGACCGCGAGCGGACTGGTCGGATCGCGGGTCAGCAACAAGAAAACGACGGCGGCGATCGCCGCCACGGCCCCCAGCGCGAGCAGCTGCTTGGTCAGCTGTCCTCGACCTTGGGTCGCGGCTCCATGCGAAGAGGAAGCGCGACCTGCTCTCCACCAGCCGCGATCGGTGCCTGCGCGAGCGTCTCGATCGCGCTCGACGCACGGGAGAGCGCACGGTCGGTCTCATCGAATTTCTTCGTCGCGTTCTCGAGATGGCGGCCGAGCTGGTCGTGAAGCTCGACGAATCGTTCGAACTCGCGACGGACCGCGGCGACTCCCTGCTGCAGCTCGCGTGTTCGCTCCTGCATCGCGAGGCCGCGCACGCCGAGCGCGACCACCTGAAGGTAGGCAAGGAGCGTGTTCGGAGATGCGGGAATGACCTTGCGCTCCGCGCAGTACGCGCGAAGGTCAGGCTCGCCTTCCTCCTCGCGGAGCACGAGGTCGTAGTAGATGGACTCCGATGGGATGTACATGACTGCGAAGTCGATCGTGCCATCCGCCGGCGAGACGTAGCGGCCGACCGCGTCGATGTGTCGCCGGACCTGCTGGAGGAACGCGCGCTTCTTCGTGCGGCGCTCAGTCTCATCGACGGCTTTGGCGAGCGCATTCCACGTCTCGTTTGGGAACTTCGCGTCGATCGGCACGATGCGGCCCGCGTACCGGACGATCGCATCGCCGCGCGAGCCGTCCTAGTAGGTGTACTGGACCTCGTATGCCCCGGCGGGCAGGGCGTCGTGCAGCAGCCGCTCGAGGAGCAGCTCGCCGAATCCGCCGCGGGCCTTCGGCGCGCGCAACAGATCCTGCAGCGAGCCGATGTCCTTCGCCAGATCCCCGATCCGCTGGCTCTGCTCGCTCAAGGTCCCGAGCTGTCGCGACAGGTCGTTGAGCGTGCGGTTGGTGGTCCCGGCCTGCGTCGCCACCTGCTGCTCGGTCGCCCCGAGCGCTCGGCTGAGCTCGGTGCGCAGGTCGCCCACGGACCGGGCGACAAGCTCGACCTGCCCTTGCGTCCCCTGCTGTGCGGCCTGCAGCTGCGCCGATAGCGCTTCGCGCACCGTCGACGCGTCGTCGCCGGCCGGCCGGCGCAGCACCATCGCCAGCGCGCCGAGCGCGGCGATGGCAGCGACGAGAGCGAGCAGCGTGGCCAGGTCCATGGGCTCGGATTGTCGACGCCCGGAATCGTTAGCACAAGTGTTCGACGCACTTTTCCGTCGCCGGGAGGACCTTTTGTCCGAGCGACCGCGGACACTTGGCGACCGCGTCTGCGCTAGAACGTCCGCCATGGAAGCGACCGGCCCGACCCGACCCCTCTCGTTTCGCGATTCCCTGATCTACGGCTTCGGCAACCTCGGCGCGAACGCCGTCTACAACTTCCTGAACGGCGCCGCGGGCCTTTATCTCAATAGGTATCCCGAGGTCCCGATATGGGCGGTCGGCCTTCTCTCGCAAGAGCGTTCGTTGGCGGGCGCGTTCGCGCAACCAATTGTGGGCGCAATGTCCGACCGAACGCGGACGCGCATCGGCCGGCGAAAGCCGTACTTCATGGCGGGTGTAGCTCTCACCGCGGCCTCGCTCCTCTACCTCTCGGGATTTCCGCCGCTGGCGCCCATGCTCATCGTCCTCTCGATCAACGCGTTCTTCCTCAACGTCGCGGTCGACCCGTACACCGCGCTGATGGCCGACCTCGTGC
>DATCPK010000016.1:0-9401 GCA_036570125.1 Candidatus Limnocylindria bacterium | reverse complement strand
GATCACGTTCGCCGACTTCATGGAAACCGCCCTCTTCGACCCGGAGGACGGCTACTACACGACGCGCGCCTCGCTCGGCTTCGAAGGCGACTACGTGACCTCCGCCGACCTCGGTCCCGCCTTCGGCCGTTCGCTCGCGCGCGCGATCGCGGACCTCTGGATCGTGATGGGAAAGGCGCCCAGCTGGGACCTGGTCGAAGCCGGCGCGGGGCGGGGGATCCTCATGCGCGACCTCCTTGGTGCGCTCGAGCGCGAGCGACCCGATGCGGCGCGCGGGGCGCGGCCGGCGATCGTCGAAGTGAGCCCGCGCATGCGTGCGCAGCAATCGCTCGCGCTCGAGGGACGCGACCTGCGCTGGGCATCGGTCGCGCGGAGCCTCGCCCCGATCCACGGCGTCGTTTTCGCGAATGAGGTGCTCGACGCGTTTCCGGTGCACGTGCTCGCGCGCACCGCGGAGGGCGTGCGGGAGGTCTTCGTCGGCGAGGAGAACGGCGCGCTCGTTGAGATTCTCCGTGCACCGAGCGCGGCCGACCTTCGCTGGCGGATACCCGAATCGGTGCCCGTCGGCGGTCGCTGGGAGACGAGCCCGGCCGCGGAGGGATGGGTGGCGAGCCTCGCGGCGGCGCTCGTCTCCGGCTACATCGTGCTCATCGACTACGGCGGGGACGAAACGGAGCTCCTTACGCGGCAGGGGGCCGGAACTGTCCGAGGGTTCGCGCAGCACCGGCTGATCGCCGATCCGCTCGCCGAGCCCGGATTACACGACCTCACGGCAAGCGTCGACTTCACGGCGATCCGCCGCGCCGCGGAGGGCGCGGGTCTCCAGCTCGTGGGGACCTCGACGCAGCGCGATGTGCTGATCGCACTGGGCATCCGCGAGTCGGCCGCGCGTCCGTCGACCCCGATCGAGCAGCTTCGCGCTGCCAGTCGACGTTCGGCGATCGATGCATTGCTCGATCCGAATGGACTCGG
Organism: Candidatus Limnocylindria bacterium; assembly: GCA_036570125.1. Classification (GTDB taxonomy): domain Bacteria; phylum Chloroflexota; class Limnocylindria; order P2-11E; family P2-11E; genus 3-1-20CM-2-70-9. The sequence goes on along the minus strand of DATCPK010000016.1, from coordinate 8,429 downwards.
CGCGTTCAAGGTCGTGTGTTTCGTAAAGGACGCGCCGGATGAGGGTCTGCGAATGTTCGGCGGGACGCGCACGGAGAGTCCCGCACGCTATCCTTGAGGCTCGCGGGCTCTGAGCTCAGCTGGTTAGAGCGCAGCGTTGACATCGCTGAGGTCGGGTGTTCGAGCCACCCAGAGCCCACAGGAAAGCGGAGAGGTTGGCCCCGACGCTGCGTGCGAGGCCAACCTCCCAGGGTCAGCTAACGGTCCGGGTTGGTGCCTCGCCCGCAGGTCTGGCCGGGGGTAACGATCGCCGGTGTAAGGAGGCCATACCGAACATCTTGGCCGTAGCTCTGGGTACGCCCGCCTGGACCGTTCGGTGCGTCCGCCGTCGGCTCAGCACTGACGATCGGAGCGTTCGGATCGTCGTTCTGTCCCGAGAACACGCAGATCGAGCTCGCGTGATCTGGCCCAGCGGTCGGATTCCCCTTGCCAGTGACCTCACCGGCGAACGCCGCATTCGCGCCGATCCCACTGATCGCAAGTACGCAGGTCGAGACCATCAGAAAACGCTTCATACCCACTCCCTTTTCTTTCGTGGACGCCTCGCGCGTCAGGCCACTGAGCCTAATGCGGCACGATGCCTGGTCAAATCGAGCACTTTGGGAAGCGGCTGGGACACGCGACGACAGCCGTCACAGCCGCAGCTCCAAGAAAGGTTCGGCGCTTCATCTCGGCCGGAGGCTAGCCAGTCGACAGTACTTTCGGCGCCGGCCGAAGCCCGCCGCGACGATGGAACCTGGCCGGCCACCCGGCCAGGCCGACCGTTCGCGCCCTCCGCCGACCTGGGTGGAGACCCAAAAGAGTCTGACGAACGAGCGACTAGGGACGTCCGGATACAGACCGTTTTGCGACGACAACGTTCTAGTTCTTGTCGCGTTGACGTCGTAGTGTTCCGATCTACGTTCAAGCGAGGAAGTAACCCCAGTGGCGAAGCCCAAAAGCCGGTTTTCACCGTGCCGCAGCCGCGGCATGAGCCGGAAGAGGCGCCTCAGCCACCGCGGGCTGAGGAAAAACCGGAGGCAAAAAGGGACATGCAGCAGTACCAGCGCGACACGCACGCGAGCTCAACCGGCGATCTCAACGCGTCACTCGGGAAGGGTTCGGAGTTCGAGGGCAAGCTCGCCTTTGAGGGCAAGGTCCGGATCGACGGCACCTTCACCGGCGAGATCTCCACGAACGACACCCTGCACATCGGCGAAGGCGCCAAGGTCTCGGCGGAGATCAGCTGTGGCACCGTCATCGTCGAAGGCGACGTCGTCGGGAACATCAAGGCGACGGGCGCGGTCGAGCTTCACCGACCGGCGAAGGTACGTGGCGACATCACGAGCCCCTCTCTCAGCATCGAGAAGGGCGTGGTCTTCGAAGGCCGCTCCAAGATGGAGAGCCTCGAGGGATCGAACGTCGTCAACCTGCGCGCGGCGGCCGACGAAGCCTAACCAAGCAAACCCGGAGACCTAAACCGTGCAAGGCGTCCTCGCGCTCGATCGGGTCACGGTCCGCGACGCGGATTTCAGCCGCGCCGCATTCGAGCGCTTCGCGCCAAACGGTTGCGTCTTCGAGCGCTGCGACTTCCGCGGCGAGCTGTTCGACGAACGTCTGCAGACGCTCTTTGCGAGCCGAAGGCAAAGCATCTTCCGCGAATGCCGCTTTGACGGCGCGGACCTGCACGCGGTCCGACCCGGTCAGGCGCGGTTCGAGAGCTGCAACTTCGCCCGCACGAACATCGACGGCTGGATTTCCGCATGCGCGGAGTTCGTGGACTGCACATTCAGCGGGCCGATCCGCAACGTCACGTTCCACGGCAAGCCGTGGGGCCACGCGGCCGAGCGGATCGACCCGGTGCGAGCCGCGAACGCGTTCACCGGCAACGACTTCACCAAAGCCGACCTCATGGGCGTCCTCTTTGTGAACGGCATCAACGTCCAGGCCCAGCTCTGGCCGAAAGGCGACACCTACGTGGTGATCGACCGCATCCACCAGCGCGCCACCCGAGCTCGCGCGCTGATCCTTGACTGGAAGGACCACGAGTCACGCAACGAAGCGCTCGCCATGCTCCAGCAGGTGGCCTTCGTGTTCATTCACCAGAACGGGATCGCCACGCCTCGCGCCGACGATCGCTGGCCGGCGACACCTGAGAACCAGCGCAAGGTCTGGGAGACGCTCGAAGCAGTTCTCTAGCCTCCCGGCCCTGCCCAAGCGGGGCGGGTCCTGTCACGGCTCCGCGGGTTACTCCCTCAGCGCACCCTCCCCGCCTTGCAGCTCACTTCGTTCGCTGCGGCGGGTCCCCGGGGCACCCGCGCTTCGTGAGAAACCCGCTGCGCCGTGCCACCCGCCCCCGCCACGCTCGGCGCGCGACTAGACTTCTCTTCTCGCGTCGAAGCGGACACTGCTCTTTTCTCATGACGCCTAGCGAGCCGGGTCATTGGTGCAAGCCGGTCGCTCATGGATTTGGAGACACCCCCGCCGAGCGAATGGGGTTGGCCCCGTACAGCCGTCAACGAAGCGCGCCGGTCGGATGACCTGCGAAGCTGGGTGGAACCGCGAGATCACCTCTCGTCCCAGACGGACGGAGGTGATTTTTGTTTGTCTGGAGAACGGCCATGGCGAAAACCGAGCGCAAGGCGGACCACGGCGACGAGAAGCTCTACGCGCTGCGGCACTCGACCGCGCACGTGATGGCGGGCGCCGTCCTCGAGTTATTCCCCGGCGCGAAGTTTGGATTCGGGCCGCCGGTCCAGGGCGGCTTCTACTACGACTTCGATCTGCCGCGCCCGCTCACGCCCGACGACCTCGCGAAGATCGAGGCGAAGATGCGCGAGGTGGTGAAGCAGGACACGCCGTTCGAGCATCGCGACATGGCCGTGCCCGAGGCCCTGAAGTTCTTCGGCGAGAAGAACCAGGACTACAAGGTCGACCAGATCAAGAAGCTCGCGGAGAAAGGCGCGGACGAGGACAGCGACGACGAGGTCGAGAACGGAAAGGTCAGCGTCTACCAGCACAACGGCTTCGTCGACCTCTGCAAGGGACCCCACGTCGAGAAGACGGGGAAGATCGGCCCCTTCAAGCTCCTTTCCATCGCGGGTGCGTACTGGCGAGGCAACGAGCGCAACCCGCAGCTGCAACGCATCTACGGCACGGTGTGGCCGGATCAGAAGCAGCTCGACGATTACCTGAAGCGGCTTCAAGAGATCGAGCTGCGCGACCATCGCGTCCTCGGCAAGGAGCTGGAGCTCTACCGCATCGACGAGGAGCTCGGCTCGGGCCTTGTCCTGTGGCTGCCGAACCTGTCGATCGTGCGCGAGGAGCTGGAGCAGTGGTGGCGGAAGGTGCATCGCGAGCGCGGCTACACGCTCGTCTACACACCCCACATCGCGAGCGAGAAGATCTATCAGCGCTCCGGACATCTCGAGAAGTACGGCGAGAACATGTACGGCCCGCTATTACTCGATGAGGGCACCCAGAAGTTCTGGATCAAGCCGATGAACTGCCCGGGGCACATCAAGGTCTTCCAGTCGAAGATCCACTCGTACCGCGATCTGCCGATGCGCATCGGTGAGCTCGGCACCGTCTATCGGTACGAACGCGGCGGCGCATTGCACGGCATGCTGCGCGTGCGCGGCTTCACCCAGGACGACTCCCACATCTTCTGTTCGTGGGAGCAGGCACAAGAGGAGATCGGGAAGGTCTTCGATCTAGCCATGGAGTTCCTTCGGACATTCGGATACACCGAGCCCGTCATCTACTTGTCGACCCGTCCCGAGAAGCGGCTCGGCACCGACGAGATGTGGGACAAGGCCGAGAAGGCTCTGGCCGACGCGCTCGGCGTCCGCGAGGTCCCCTACAAGATCGACGAGGGCGGCGGCGTGTTCTACGCGCCGAAGATCGATATCAAGATGAAGGACGCGATCGGCCGCGAGTGGCAGGGCCCGACGATCCAAATCGACCTCAACCTACCCGAGCGCTTCGATGTCACGTTTGTCAATGACAGGGGCGAGCGCGAGCGCGCGGTGATGATCCATCGCGTGCTGTTCGGAAGTCTCGAGCGTTTCGTCGGCGGCCTCATCGAACACTACGCCGGGAACTTCCCGCTCTGGCTCAACTGGGAACAGGTCGCGATCATTCCGGTCCGCGAGACCGCACTCGACTACGCGCGCGACATCGCCAAGAAGCTGCGCGCCGAGGACTTCCGCGTGCATCTCGACGAACAGGCCGGCGATCTGCGCAACCGCGTGAAGGAAGCGCAGCAGCGCAAAGCGAGCTACATGCTCGTCGTCGGAGACAAGGAGGCTGCCGCCGGCACCGTCTCCGTGCGGCGCCGCGGCTCGCGCGACGAGGAGCGCGGCGTGACCCTCGATGCGTTCGTCGATCGCATCAAGACGGAACGGCGGGACAAGACGCTGCCGCCCGATTTCGCGCAGCACGAACCCAGCGCCGCAGACGCGATGGCGTGATGAGCGTCCCGGCTCTCCGCGGTTCCAAGGTGACGCTCCGCCCGATGACTTACGACGACCTGCCGCATCTGATGAGGTGGGGAAGCGACGCATCCTTCCGCTACTACCAGTGGGGTCAGAAGCCGGGCAGCTTCGAGGAGAAGAACGCGCGGACCTGGATCGAGCGGATGTCGCGACCCGGCGAGTCGGCGTGCTGGGTCATCGAGCACGAGCGACGGCCGATCGGCTTCGCGAACTATCGGGACTTCCACCCGAAGGGCAAGAGCGCCGAGATAGGCATCGGGATCGGCGAGTCCGACCTATGGGGCAAGCACCTCGGTCGCGACGCGCTGGACACGCTCGTGCGCTATCTCTTCGACGAGCTCGGCCTGCACCGCGTCGGTCTGGCCGTGGTCGGCTTCAACGATCGAGCGATCTGGATGTACAAGGCGGTCGGGTTCGAGGTCGAGGGCATCGAGCGCGACGGCGTCGGGACCGAGGACGGGTACGTCGACGACGTGAAGATGGCGATCGTGAAGGGCCGGCCGCGTCCGGGCTTCGACCCTCGGCCGGTCACGCTGGAGGGCGATCACGTGAGGCTCGTCCCGCTGCGCGCCGAGCACGCGCCCGCCCTTTTCGAAGCAGCGGACGAAGACGACATCTGGCTCTGGATGCAACCGCGGCCGCAGGGTCTCGCCGGCTACGAGCGATACGTCCGCTGGGCGCTCGACCAGCAGATCCTGGGGACGCAGCTGGCGTTCGCCGTGATCCGGAAATCGGACGGGGTGCTGGTCGGCACGACTCGCTACGCACACATCGACCCGCCCAACCGCACGCTCGAGATCGGCTACACGCTGTACGGAAAGGGCGCGCGTCGGACGCCGCTGAACACGGAGTGCAAGCTGCTACTTCTCCGTCACGCGTTCGAAACGCTCGGCGCCAACCGCGTGTGGCTGCAAACCGACAAACGCAACGAACGCTCACAAAAGGCGATCGCGCGTCTGGGCGCAACAAGAGAAGGTGAGATGCGCAACGAGCGCGTCCTCGCCGACGGCCATCTGCGCACGAGCGTCATTTTTGGGATCACGAAAGATGAATGGCCAGAGATACGCGAACGCCTGCTCGGCTACCTCGCCCGGTGATATGCTCGTTCCAGTTGAAGTTCTTTCACGGGGAGCGGCCGCGCTGATAGCGGCATTTTCACGCAGATAACCGAGGTCTCCCTATAGCCGCGCCCGAACTCCGGATCAACGAAGCGATCCGTGTTCCTACCGTTCGCCTGCTCGGGCCCAACGGCGAGCAGCTCGGGATCATCCCGACGGCGCGCGCGCTCGCGAAGGCGCAGGAAGACGGCTACGACCTCATCGAGATCGCTCCGAACGTCCAACCGCCTGTGGCGCGCATGGGCGACTTCGGGAAATACCGCTATGACCTCCAACAGAAGGCGAAGGACGCCAAGAAGAAGCAGAAGGCCGTGACGTGGAAGGAGATCCGGGTCTCTCCGAAGATCGATGAGCACGACATCGACACGAAGATCCGCTCCGCCGCGAAATTCCTCGACGAGGGCGACAAGCTCAAGGTCACGGTGCGCTTCCGTGGTCGCGAGCTCGCGCACCCCGACCGCGGCCGCGTGCTTCTCATCGCTATCGGGGACAAGCTCAAGGACCACGGGGTCATTGAGCGCGCCCCGCTCCTCGAGGGCCGGCAGATGCACATGGTCATGAACCCGGTCCGCAAAGACGCGATCTCCGGAGCGCCGACCGCACCACCGCCCGCCGCTCCGCCACCAGCCGCCTCGGCTACACCCAAGCCTCCGACTCCCGGTCCGCGACCTGCCCCCGCGGCAGCGCGGCCTCCGGCGCCTCCAGCGCCAGCACCTGCGCCCGCTCGGCCGCCTGCGGCGCGCCCGACGCCACCTCCACGCGCACAACGACCCGCCTAAGCAATAAACTGGGCGTTCACGCTTCGCGAAGACGGAGGTCGTTCACCGTGCCCAAGATCAAGAGCCATAGCGGCGCGAAGAAGCGGTTCGAGTTCACCGGGACCGGCCGCCTCCGTCGTGCGAAGGCATACAAAGGCCACCTCAACCAGCACAAGTCACCGTCGCGGAAGCGCCGTCACGCGGGTAAGGCACTCGTGGCGAAGGGCGACTTGCAGCTCGTCCGCAAGTTGCTGCCGAACCTGAAGGTAAGGAGCTAAGGGATGTCGCGGGTAAAGCGCGGAGTGGCCGCGCACAAGAAGCACAAGAAACTCCTTTCGCAGGCCGAGGGCCGCCGAGCCTCGAAGCACAAGCTCGTACGTCCCGCGCGCGAGGCCGCGATGCACGCGCTCCGCTACGCGTACCGCGATCGCCGCGCTCGCAAGGGTCAGTTCCGCGCACTCTGGATCACTCGGATCAACGCCGCCGCGCGCGACGCCGGTGTGTCGTACAGCCGGCTCATGAACGCGCTTCGTCTTTCCGGGATCGACCTGGATCGCAAGGTCCTCGCGGACATGGCGATCCGCGACCCGAAGGTGTTCCGTCACTACGTCGATCTGATCAAAGAGAAGTCGAGCTCGCAGACCAACAAGTCATAGACGGCGTCGAAGGAGAGCAGTACCGCGAAACGCGGCGTACGAGAGAGACCGGGATGGTGAGAGCCGGTCACGCCGACGACGCGGGAATTCGCTCCAGAGCCGACCGGCAGAAAAGCCGGTCCGGATGAAGCCCGATAGCGCTTCGACCGAGCGTCCTCCTCCAGCAGGGGGAAACACGGGTGGTACCGCGGAGGCCCGCCTTCGTCCCGAACGAATGGCGGGCTTTGTGTTGCCTAGGAGCAGGGGCAGGGGCCCCTGGGCACCGACGAAGGAGGCGACCGATGGCGGGTGACCTGAAAGAGCTGGCGGACCGCGCGATCGCCGAGATTTCGGCGGCGGCGGACGAGGCCGCGCTCGAGGCCGCCCGCGTCAAGTACCTCGGCCGGAAGGGTTCGCTAAGCGAAGCCTCGAAGGGCATCGCGAAGCTGCAGCCATCAGAGAAGCCCGCATACGGCGCCGCTTTGAACGAAGCGAAGGGCCGCATCGAGTCGTCCCTCGACGAGCGCGGCGCGGCGCTCCGCGCGAAGGCCCTGGAACGCGATCTCGGCGCCGAGCGCGAGGACATGACGCTCCCACCACGGCGCGTGCGGGTCGGCCGCCTGCACCCGATCACGCAGACGGTGCGCGAGGTTTCTCGGATATTCGGATCGCTCGGGTTCGAGACCGTCGAGGGTCCCGAGATCGAGTGGGATTACTACAACTTCGAGGCGCTCAACATCCCGCCCGGGCATCCAGCCCGCGAGAAATGGGACACCCTGTGGTTGTCGAATCCACTCGGGGACGATCCGTCGCGCCCGATCCTGGGCCGAACGCACACATCACCGATGCAGGTTCGCGTGATGGAGAAGCGCAAGCCGCCGATCCGGGTGATCGTTCCCGGGCGCTGCTACCGGTACGAGGCGACGGACGCGATCCGCGAATCGATCTTCTTCCAGTACGAGGGGCTCGCGATCGACGAGAAGCTCACGATGGCCGACCTCAAAGGCACGCTCTACGCATTCGCGCGGCAGGTCTTCGGCAGCGATCGCAAGATCCGCTTCCGGGTCGACTACTTCCCGTTCACCGAACCGTCGGCGGAGATCGCGTTCGACTGCTTCGCGTGCGAGGGAAAGGATCCGCAGTGCCGCGTCTGTGGCGGCGACGGCTGGATCGAGGCCGCGGGCTGTGGCATGGTCCATCCCGACGTGCTTCGACGCGTCGGCTATGACCCAGCGAGATATCAAGGATTCGCATTTGGCGGTGGCATCGAGCGACTCGCGATGCTCCGTACCGCCGCGCCCGACATCCGGCTCTTCTATCAAAACGACTTACGTTACCTCGAGCAATTCTGATGAGGGTGAGTCGCGAGCGGGCAGCTCCGAGGGCCCCCGCGCGGTGGGGCAC
>DATCPK010000015.1:0-31350 GCA_036570125.1 Candidatus Limnocylindria bacterium | reverse complement strand
CCGATCACGACACGGCCGACGCGCGGGGTGTTGTGGCGCGCGTCGAACGTGTACCAGCGGCCGCCGACGTAGGCCTCGAACCATGTGTGGAAATCCATCGGCACATCCGGCGGCTCGATCGCGATGTCGGGGAGATATCCGAACGTATAGCGGGCGGGAATGTTCAGCGCGCGGCAGAACGCGACCGCGAGTAGGGCGAAGTCGCGGCAGACGCCCGCGCGCTGCTTGTAAATGTCGAGCGCGGTCGTGCTCGGTGTGGACGAGCCGTTCCGGAACTCGATGTTGTGATGCACCCAGTCGCAGACGGCCTGGATCCTTGCCCACGTCGGCGGCGTGTCGCCGAACAGCGTCCACGCTTCGTCGAGTAGTTGGTCGGACTCCACGTAGCGGCTCGGGAGGGTGAAGACGATCGCTTCGTCGGGTAGGTCCTCGACCGGATGGAGGGCCGCGTGCGGAACGACGGGATCGGCGGTCTCGGGGATCTCGACCACGGCGTCGTAGCGGACTGTCGTCAGGCCCGGCGGCGCTACGAAGCGCCAGCAGATGTTGCCAAAGAGATCGTGGTACTCGTGGAGCGGGATGTCCGATGGCTCGATCCACTTCGATTCGTAGACCGCGATGTGCTCAGCGTCCATCCGCGGGCGGACGAGCATGAACATAGGCACGGGAGCCTGTGTCTCCCAGCCGAACTCACAACCGACCCGCACCCGCATCAGGCAAGTCTACGGAGCCGCGTCGTCGGGCCCCGCGCCCTCACTTCCTGAGAGGAAGCGCGAGCGCGAACACGCTGCCGGCGTCGGAGCTCGTCTCCAGCCAGAGCCGCCCACCGTGACGCTTGGCGAGCTGCTGGCTGATGTGCAGACCGAGCCCGGTGCCGTGGATGTCGGTCGTCCGTGAGGTCCGGTAGAAAGGCGTGAAGAGCCTCGAGCGCTCCGATGCCGGGACGCCGACGCCCTGATCCGCAACGCGGACCTGCGCCTCCTCGGCGTTCGCGGTGAGCGAGACCAGGATCGGAGCGGTCGAGGCGCTGTACTTGATCGCATTGTCCAAAAGGTTGTCGAGGATCTCGGCGATCCGTTTGGGATCTCCGCGCACCGCGACGGTGGCGGCCGGCCGCTCGAACGTGATCCGCGCGGTCTCACCGTACTGATGCCTGGTCGTCGCTGCCGCGACCGCCTCCGCCAGGTCGAAGGCGACGACGTTGAGGCTGAGCGCGTTCGATGACAGTCGTGACTGGTTCAGGAGCTCGCTGATCAACCGTGCCATGCGATCCATCTGCGCGAGAGCGCTGTCGAGCGCTCCACGCTCACGCTCCGGGTCGCGTCCGACGTAACGCCGTGCCAACTGCGTTTGCCCCCTCATGACCGTGAGCGGGGCGCGCAGCTCGTGGACGACCGTCGCGAACAGGTCGGTCGCAGGCCAATCCCCGACGAGGTGCTGGCCGATGTCGGGGAAAACCGTGATGGATTCGTCCGCCACCACCGTCGTGCTCGTGGCGTCCGCCACCGCAGGCCGGTCGACGACGCTCTTGACGGTCGCGAGGAACTCTTCGACGACGAAGGGCTTGCCCACGATCCCGGCGAAGCTTGCGGCCCGACTCCGATCCGAAGTTCCAGCGCGCGCCTCAGCGAGGTCGTCGCTGTCCGCGCTGAACATCAGGACCGGTAGATCGGGATGTGCGCGCCGGATTGCGACCGCGTCATCCCATGAGCGGCCTTCACCGCTAGGGCGGATTTCGCCATCAAGGATCACGAGGCGGGGCTGCCAGCGCTCGACGGCGGCGCCGATCAGCGCGTGGTCGGCGATGGTCACCGGGCTATAGCCGGCCTCGTCGAGCAGTCCACCGACGAGCTTGCTCAGAGCAATGTCGTCCTCGACGACAAGCACGTTGTTCGATGCGTCCATCGCGTTCCTCCTACCAGGCCTGCCCGGCCTGCCCCCCAGAAGAGCGGCGGGTTCCGCCTCCTTCTCCCTCAGCGGCCCATGGTCGGCTGGAACTGTCCGTGGCGCATGACGATTTGGTAACGTCGAAACTGGCCTGTTTTTGGGTTTCCTAGCGCCCTGGCAGGCGCCGGAAAGCTACTTGTCTTTGTCTTCGGAGGCGCTGACGAATCGATAACCGGCGCCCGGGACGGTCTCGATATACCGAGGCTTATGCCAGTCGTTCTGGAGCTTCGCGCGCAGAGCGCGCACGTGGCGGTCCACGACGTTGCTCTCGATCACAAAGTCGGTGCCCCAAAGCGCATCGAGGATCTGTTCGCGCGTGAGGACGCTGCCGGCGTTGGCCGCGAGAAGGTAGAGGAGTGCCTGCTCGAGCGAAGTCAGATGCAGCTCGTGGTCACCCGCGAGAACTTTTCGGTTGAGGACGTCGATCTCGAGGTCGCCGATGCGCAGCCGCGGGACGAGCTCTCCCGCGTTGCCATGCGTTCTGCGAATGACAGCGCGAGCGCGCGCCACCAGGTCGTCAGGTACGAAAGGAATCCCTATGTAATCGTCCGCGCCGCGCTCGAACGCGTCGAGCTTCCCGCGAAGGTCGCTGCGCCGGGTGAGCGCGATCACGGCCATCGGCCCGTGCGTGCGCGCTTCATCGATGAGCTGGATGCCGGCACCCGCCTCGGTGTCGATATCGACCAGCATGAGGTGAGGCTTCCAATCCACGATGGCGGCCTTCGCCTCGTCGACGGTCGCCGCGGTCCGGCGCACGTAGTGGCCGTGCCGCATGGTCAGGTCGATCGTGTTCGCCAGCGGCCTGTCGCTGATGACCACGAGCACCCGCACAGCGCGGTCAGATCCTTTTGTGGCCGGCTCGGCCACCCTAGCCTCCGCCATGACCCCATCTTAGGCCCCGTTGTTCTCGTAAATACGGACTCCCAGGTCTCGGCTCAGGGGCAGCGGCCAGCTCTGCGAATCGCCGTCTGCGTCTCGCGCGCCGTCGCCGTAGCTGCCAAGGAGCACCAGGAGACCCGCGTGCGTGCCGACAGGCGCTCCGATCCACACCAAACCGACCGGATGGCTGGTCCTTTGGTCCTCGGCGGGCCCCTCCGAGACAGATGGTCGAGGGCGCCCCCCAGCATTGATACCAGATTCGGTAACGGCAAGCCGGAAGGAGGAAGGCGGGCTCTGCGAGTGCTCGGTGACCCTCGGCCCGTAGTGCTTCGGGACCGCCCAGCTCGAAACCAAGGGTTCGAGAGCGGCGTGTTGCGCGGCGTCGGTCTCGGTCGTTTCTCCGACGTGGACTGCCCTGAGCATCGCTACGTCGCGTTGGTCGTCGACGCTCGTGAGAAGAGGAATGGCCGGTTCGGCGCCGTGCGGCGACTCCGCGACGATTCGCGCGGCGGCGCCGCCAACGTCGACGGCGCGCAGCCGGAATTCTTCGAGGACGAGTAGACGGATCGGGTTTTCGGTGGACATGTTCCGAACGATGACGCCCGGCGACGTCCTTGTCATGACATTACCGTCACGCACGATCGCTACATGACCGATTCGTCATGACTCGAGCGGCGCGCTTGCGTATGGGCGTGACCGAACGGTCATGACACGAACGAGCGCACGCTCAACCATCTGACAAAGACAGACACGGCGCGCGTGTGGGCGCGCAGGGAGCATCCAGCATGAACAACTCAAGGGCACTCATCGCGATCGTCGGCATCGCATTCGTGATCGCCATCGGCGCGATGGCGGGCACCGCTGCGAATGCCGCAATCGTTCCCACCGTGGGGCTGGGGACGGCCGCAACCTACTCGATCCTCGCCGGTACGCCATCCATAACGAACACCGGCGCCACAACCATCGACAGAGATGTAGGCATCCACCCCGCAGCATCGATAACTGGATTCCCGCCCGGAATCATCGCCGGGGCGGTTCACGCGGGCGACGCCGTTGCGCTTCAGGCAAAGAGCGATCTGGTCCTCGCGTACAACGACGCCGCAGGACGAACCGGCGCGGTCGTCGCGGGAGGCACCCTGGGCGGGCAGACACTCGTCGGCGGCGTATACAACGCAGGCGGGGTAACGCTCGACCTCACCGGCACGCTCACGCTGAATGGCCAGAACGATCCGAACTCCGTCTGGATCTTCCAGGCCACGTCCGATCTCGTCACGGCATCCACGAGCTCCGTTGTCTTCATCAACGGCGGAAGCCCCTGCAACGTCTTTTGGCAGGTCACGAGCTCAGCGAGTCTGGGCTCCGGCTCCTCCTTCGTCGGAACGATCCTGGCTATGACGTCCATCACCCTCAACAGCGCGGTCAACGTCCAGGGGCGAGCGCTGGCACGGAATGGCACGGTCACGTTGATCAACGACCACTTCGTCACATCGACCTGCAACGCTGCCCCAGTGGTAGTCGTGCCTCCGACGCGGCCACCGTTCACCGCCGCTCCGACAGCCGCTCCGACCGCGACTCCGACCGTTGCTCCGGCAGCGACGCCGATCGCCACGGCCGCTTCTAGCGTCGGACCCACAACCGCACCCACAGCTGCGCCAATCGCGGCTGTTCCGACAGCTCGCCCTGCAGCGGTCGCCGGCACGCAAGCGCTGCCATCGACGAGCACAGGTGATCCGTCCGGTCCGCTCACGATGCTGGGCATCGCGCTGACCGGTATCGGGATCCTCCTGCTGCGGGGTCGACCGATCCGGCACCTTCTGTAGCGCGCACACGTCAATGGTCGCCAGGCGAAGTCCCGAATCTACGGACTTTGCCTGGCGATCTTGCATGACGGTCCGGTCATGACTGCCCATCGGCCGTGGCCCACGATTCACACATGACAACAACCAATCAGCCAACGAACACCACGACCCCCCCGCGCAGCGCCACGAGCGTGAACGTATCGGCGCCGCCCGCGGGGAACACCTCGATGTGGACCGCGAGCCGCGTTATCGCGCTCGTGTTCACCGTTATCGAGGTCCTTCTGCTTGTTCGATTCATGTTCAAGCTTCTCGGAGCGAACGCGGACCAGCCGTTTGTGTCGGCGATCTACGGGATCACCGAGCCGCTCGTCGGTCCGTTCCGCGGCATCTTCGCTCAGCCCGCCGGTACGCCGGTCGTCGAGATCGCTGCACTTCTCTCAATCGTCTTCTTCGTTCTCGTGGCGGCCTTGATCGTCGCGCTGATTCGCGCATATACCGGCCGACGCGCGGAATCGAACCCCTGATGAGCGACCCGAAGACCGCGCGACCGCGCAATCAGCTCGGGGAGCCGGCGACCAAGACGCCTTTGGAGACGATCGCTCGACTCAAGGAGAAGGTCTCCAAGAACCATGGCGCAGCGAATCGGGAGCGGATCCAGGCGCAGATCTCGCAAGAGCGAGCGCCCTCGCTCTAGGAGCGCGATCGATCGGCGAAAGTCGCAGGTGGCACGGACGGGGAAACGAAAGAGGAGCGGATCATTCCGCTCCTCTTGTTTGTCCGCTGAGAGGTCCATTCACCGCGGTTCTCGGTGAGCCAACACCCTCGCTGTGTGGGTCTTGTCCAAGCGGAACGGGCCGAGGTCGTGAAGGATGCCGAGGGACACCAGGGCAAGGCCCGCGAGGACCGCGCCGATCAATGTGAAGTCCGAACCGAAGAGCTCCGCCACTATGCGCATCCCGCGATCAGGCCGATGACGAGCCGGGTGATGGGTTCCATGCCACGAGTGTCGGCCTTTGACCCGCCGCTGCCATGACGGAAGCGTCATGAAATGGAGTGATTCCGCGCGTACTGTCGGGCAATGCTAGATATCTGGTTCGTCGCCGGCATCGCGCTCGGCACCATCGTCACAGGCTTCTGCGCGATCGGATCGTTCGATCGCGGCTCCGATAGCGTGCATCGCCAATCGTGGAGCCGCGAGCACACCGCGCGAAAGCGCGCACTCATCGCCTCCCGCGCGACGATCCGCGCGAACGCTCAGCACACGCCTCCGGGAGCAATTCCCAAAGCGAGCTGATTTCCGCGCGCCAAGCGCTGCGGACAACGCCAAGGCGCCGCGCACCGCGTCACGCTTTCAACCAGTACGGCCGTACTGGCCTGTTCGGCTGGCACCCGATGCCTTCCCGGTAACGCGCCGTTAGTCAGGCGAGTGGAAAGCACAGAGACTCGCGCCCCAGTCATCGTCGAGGGTCGCCAAGAGCGTCAGCTCATCGCCGGTCGCTACCGGCTTGCGTCCTTCCACCGAGGCGACGAGAGCACCGAGGTGTGGCGCGCGCTCGATGAATCCACGACCCAGGTCGTGAGCCTCGAGTTCCTACGCGACACCGATCCCGCGGGCAAAGAGCGCTTCCTCGCGGGCGCGCGTCGCCTGGCGTCGGTAGAGCAGCCGTCGGTGATGCGGGTCGCCGCGATCCACGACGACCCAGGCATCACGTTCATCGTCTTCGAGCATCTCGTGCACATACCCGTCCCACTTGAATGGTTGAAGCCCGTCAACGAGGAGCCGGCCTCCGTCGTGAGCGCCGTGACGCCGGCCGAGGCACCGATCATCGAGTCGACCCCGGCTCTCGCGGCGCTCCTGGCCGCGACTGATGTTCAAATCCCAGACATCGCGAACGAGAGACCGTCCGATCGCGGCCTGAGCCTGCTGACGTATGCGCTCCGGTCGCGGGAGCTGTCGTTGATCGACACGGCGCTTCTCACCGAGTCCGCGTACGAGCTCCTCGATGTCATCCGCGCGGAGCTCAAAACTGTTCGCGTCGACCCGACACTTCTGTCCGACATACGTGCCTATCGCCCGAACTTCTCGTTCCTCATGTCTCCCTTCGCGCTCGTCGGCGGCGCTGCGCGCAGGGTCACAACGATGCGACCGAGCGTCGCCATGCCGAAGCCGCGCGTGTCGGAACCGAAGGAAGCTCGCCCTCCTCGGATGAAGGCGGTGAAGCCGCCGAAGCCGCCGAAGGAGGCCAAGCCAGCGCGCGCGTCGAGCGGACGCGGCCTTCGCGTTCGCTGGGGTCGCGTCCTCACACGTGGGCTGAGCCTCGGTGTCCTCGCCGCGATCCTGATCGCGCTTCCGTCCGAGATGATCGGAAACGTCGGCACCATGGCGAACGACCTGAGCGTCGCGATCCGCGAGAAGATCGCGGCCATGACGCCATCCACTCCCGCGCTCCAGCGCGCCAGCTTCGAGCTTCCGCCGCTGAGCGCATACGGCGCCTCGTTCGAGTCTCAGGCGCCGTATCCCCACGCGAACCCGAACGCCACGGTCGAGTGGGTCGTCGCTCTCCGGAACACGGGTTCGGTCGGTTGGTATCGCGGGGTGGATGGGGCGCAAGCCTCGCTCGCGCTCGCCGACGGGACCCCCGCGGGAGTGCAAACCACGGACTTCGTCGGCCCCGGACAGGTGGGCTGGTTCGTCGTCCACTTCGCGGCGCCGTCACAGGCCGGCACGTCGAGAGTTCAGCTGCTTCCTCGCATCGACGGTCGCGGGTCGCTGCCGGATCTCGGCATCTACGCCACGCTCACTGTGTCACCGAACCCGTAGGCCTCGTAGGCTATCGCCCTTGACCGGCCGGACGGTCTGGGGGAGGTGCGCTTTGCGAGTCCACGACTGCAACTGGCAGATGCTCGAGGAATACCTGAAGAATGACGACCGGATCGTGTTGCCCATTGGATCCACGGAGCAGCACGGTTATCTCTCGGTAGGGACGGATGCGATCCTCGCCGAACGCGTCGCCGTCGAAGCGGCGGAGCCGCTCGGCGTTCCGGTGTTGCCGGCGCTTCCGTTCGGCGTCACTCCGTACTTCGCTGCTTTCCCGGGTAGTCCGTCCCTTCGGACGGGCACCTACATCAGCGTCATTCGCGATCTACTCGATTCGCTCTTCGGTCAGGGGTTCCGGCGCATCGCGGTGGTCAACGGACACGGCGGCAACTCGTTCGCCGCGGGCGTGATGCGCGAGTGGCTGACCGAGCCGCGCAAGGATCGGGTGCAGGTGCTCTTCCATGACTGGTGGAACGCGCCGCGCGCGTGGGCCGTCGTGCAGCGCTACGAGAAGGAGTCCTCGCATGGCTCGTGGATGGAAAATTTCCCGTGGACCCGTCTGAAGGGCGTCACCATGCCGAAGGGCGTGAAGCCGCTCATCCCGCAGCAGGTGATCCGCCAGGCGCCGCCGGCCGAGCTGCGCCGCCTGACAGTCGATGGGAGCTTCGGTGGCTCGTACGAGCGGTCCGAAGACGAAGTCCTCGAGCTCTGGCGTACCGGTGTCGCGGAAGTCCGCGATCTCATCGAGAACGGATGGAACAAGAATGGGTGAGCTCACCGGCAAGGTCGCGCTCGTCACCGGAACGGCTCAGGGGATCGGCACCGCGATCGCGAACGGCCTCGAGGAGGACGGTGCGAAGGTCCATCGCGTCGACCGCGATATTGCCGACCTCACGGACTCGGCCCAGGTCGCGAAGCTCGTCGCTCGTCTCGGGCGCATCGACATCCTGGTCAACTGCGCGGGCGGGGTCGTCGGCCAGGTCGGCAAGCCTCTCGACGAAGTGAGCGACCAGGAATGGCGAGCGATAGTCGACGCGAACCTGACGAGCGCGTTCCTCTGCACGCGCGCGGTCATGCCTGGGATGAAAGCCGCGCGCGCGGGCTCGATCGTGAACATCTCATCGGGCGCCGGACGAAGCGTGAGCCTGACCGGCATCCAGGCGTACGCGAGCGCGAAGGCCGCCCAGATCGGCTTCACCCGTCAGATGGCGCACGAGCTCGGCCCTTTCGGCATCACCGTGAACTGCATCGCCCCGGGGTTCGTGCGCTCCAATCCGACGACCGAAAAGCAGTGGGAAAGCTATGGCGAGGAAGGTCAGCGCCGCCTCATCGAGGGGATCGCGCTGCGCCGACTCGGACGCGCCGAAGACATCGCGAACGGCGTGCGGTTCTTCGTCTCGTCGCGGGCCTCGTGGGTCACGGGACAGGTGCTGTCGATCGACGGTGGCCGCTCACTGTTCTGATCCCGCCGCGTAGCTGTCCCAGTAGCGAGCCCACGCCTCGAGTCCCTCGTGCAGGCGATGCACGCGAAAGAACTCGTTCGGCGAATGGAAGTCTTCGTCGGCCGTCGAGAACGAAAAGAACACCGTGTCGATGCCGAGGAGCCGCTTGAAGAGCTCGCTGACCGGAAGTGTCGAGCCCATGCGGACGCGGAGCGCCTTCTTCTTGTAGACCTCCTCGAGCACGCGCTCCGCGGTCCGAAGGCCCGGATGGTCCGAGGGGATGCGGTATGGCTTCGCCGCGTGCCGATCGCCGCCGATGGACAGAGTCACGCCGGCCGGCACGTGCGTTTCTAGATGTCTCGCGACGAGCGCACGGACGCGGTCCGGGTCCTGATCGGGCACGAGGCGACAGCTGATCTTCGCGTGCGCCTCGTTCGGCGTCACGGTCTGGCTGCCCTTGCCCTGATAGCCGCCCCACATGCCGTTCACCTCGAGGGTCGGACGTATCCACTGCCGTTCGAGCGTGCTGTACCCGGCCTCGCCGAACGTGGCGGGCGCGCCGACCTCCGCGAGGAAACGCGTCTCGTCGAAGGGCAGATCGCGGACCTCGCGCCGTTCCGTGTCCGGCAGCGTGGCCACGTCGTCGTAGAAGCCAGCGATCGCGATGTGGCCGTCCGGTGCGTGCAGGCTCGCGACGAGCTCCGCCATCGCGTGCAGCGCGTTCGCGATCGAGCCTCCGTAGCGCCCCGAGTGCAGGCTTCGACTCGCCCCTTTGAGGCTGAACTCGAGTCCCGCGACACCGCGACTCGCGACCGTGACCGAGGGCTCGTCGCTGCGCCACATCGCGCCGTCGGCCGAGAGGACCGAGTCCGCTCGCAAAACTTCGCGGTTCTCGACCAGGTACGGCTCGAGGTTGCGGCTGCCGATCTCCTCCTCACCTTCGAAGACGAACTTCACGTTGAGCGGAAGCGCGCCTCTGGTCGCGAAGAACGCCTGCGCGACCTTGATCGGGATCAGCATCGGTCCCTTGTTGTCCGAGACGCCGCGCCCATACAGGCGCCCGTCGCGCACCTCCGGCACGAACGGGTCGCTCTGCCAGCGATCGAGCGGGTCGGGAGGCTGCACGTCGTAGTGGCCGTAGACCAGAAGGGTGCTGGCGCTCGGAGCGCCGAGCCACTCGCCGTACACCACCGGGTGTCCGGCGGTCGGTGCGATGCGCACGTCGATCGGTCCGGCCGCGCGCAGCGTCTGGGCGACCCAGTCGGCGGCGTGCGTCATGTCCTCGCGATGCCCCGGGTCGGTGCTCACGCTCGGGATGCGGGCGAACTCGATGAGCTCGCCAAGGATCTGGTCGCGGTGAGCTGCGAGGTACTCGAGCGGCGTCACACCCGCAGCGAGGCTTTGAGCAGGTCGAGGGTGTCGTGGCTTTGCGGGCGGCGGCCGTCCTCGACCTCGTGCATCAACGCGATCAGTCGGGAGACCATCGGCGTCGGCACGCCCGCCTCCGCGCCGAGCGTCACGATCGGGCCGAGCTGCGCGTCGGTCTCGGTGCGTCGCTTGCGCACGGCGATGTCGCGCCAGATCCCGCTGTGGGTCTTGGCCGACTTTCGGTTGAACGCGACCATGTCGTCGAGGGAGCGTTCGGCGACTTCGCCATCAGCGTCCGGCGAGAACGCGTGCGGGTCGAAGCCGTTGAACCCTTCAGGCGTGATCCCGCGGGCACGCGCCACGCGCATGACCTCGCGAGCGATCTCGATGTAGAGGTCGCGGTAGCGCGGATCGGCGAGCGCGTCCGCGATGGAGTCATTGGTCAGCGCCGTGGCGAACAGCTGGGCGCCGTACGCGAGCTTGCCCCAGAGGAACCCCCAGATGTTCGCCGTCACGATGGCGCGGTCGTCGAAGTCGAGGAAGGCGCGGTGCAGCTCCTCGATGCGCGGCGTCCTGCGACCGTCGATCTCGCCGAGGACGACGGCGCCGCGCCCTGCGTACTGAATGACGCCCGGCTCGAGATAGTCCGCTCCAAAGTTGACGAAGCAGCCGATCGTCCGCGCCTCGCCGACGATCGCCTTGATCACGAGCTCGTTCAGGCCGTTCTGGGCGGAGACGACGTAGCCGTTCGTCGCGAGGTGCGGGGCGAGCTCGCGGGTCGCGCTCTCCGTGTCCTGCGCCTTGACGGCGAGGACGATGTGCTCGAACTCACCGTGGAGCTGGTCGGGCGTACAGGCGGGGGCGTGCGCCGTGAACTGCGCCAAGGGACCCTCGATGCGGAGTCCCGCTTTGTTGATCGCGTCGACGTGCTCCGGCGCGCGATCCACGAACGTGACGTCGTGACCAGCACGCGCGAGATGCGCGCCGAGGGTGCCACCAATCGCGCCGGCGCCCCATACCAGAAGCTTCATATCTCTAGCCTCCGCGATTTTCGGCGAGCCCGTCGCCGATCAGGCTGAGCGCGACGCCGACGACCAGAAGGGCGATGCCGGGAAGCGTCGTCATCCACCACGCGAGCAACAGGTACTGTCGCCCCTCTGCGATCATCGCGCCCCATTCCGGTGTGGGAGGCTGGGGACCAAGTCCGAGGAAGCTGAGGGTCGCGCCCGTGAGGATCGCGAGCACCATGCCGGTGAACACGTAGATCAGCGCGGGCGCGATGACGTTCGGCAGGATGTGCCGGAGCATGATCCGACCAGACGAGCAGCCGATCGTTCGCGCCGCGAGCACATATTCGAGGTGCCGCGTCGCGAGCGTCTCCCCGCGGGTGATGCGCGCGTACGGGATCCAGCCAACGACTCCGACCGCGATGTAGAGATTGGTCAGACCCGGCCCGAGGATGCTCATGATCGCGATCACAAGGATCAGGAACGGGAATGCCATCAGCACGTCGACGATGCGCATGAGGATCGTGTCCAGCTTGCCGCCGAGGTAACCGGTGGCGATCCCCATCAGTCCGCCGAAGATGAACGGGAACAGCACCGACAAGAGGCCGATCTGCAGATCGAGCCGCGTGCTGAACGCGATCCGGCTCCAGATGTCGCGCCCGAAGTTGTCGGTCCCGAGAATGTGGCCCGGGCTGAACGGGGGCAGGAACGAATCGGTGAACTGCTGTGCGATCGGGTCGTACGGCGTGAGCAGGGGCGCCGTGATCGCCACGAGGACAACAAGGCCAAGGAGCCCCAGGCCGGTGATCAGCGTTGCGTTGAGCCGGATCTTCCGCGCGCGAATGGCGGGCGTTACCCGCGTCAGCTGTGCGGGTCCGACGCCGAGGGCCTTCTCACTCATAGGTGACTCGCGGATCGAGGAAGGAATAGGAGAGGTCGACAACGAGGTTGACGACGATCACCAGGACGGCACTGACAACGGTGATGGCCTGAACGACCGGATAGTCACGGGCCGTGATGGACTGGATGAGGAGCTGGCCGGTCCCGGGTAGGGCGAAAACGGTTTCGATGACGATGGCGCCTCCCACGAGAAACCCGAACTGCAGACCGAAGATGGTGACTGTCGAAAGCAGTGCGTTCCGCAGCACGTGGCGCAGAAGGATCAGTCTCTCGGAGAGGCCCTTTGCGTGCGCCGTGCGCACATAGTCCGAGCGCAGGGTCTGGATGATCTGACCGCGCAGATTGCGGATGAGAACCGCCGAGAGCTGTAGCGCCAGCGTCAGCGCCGGGAGGAAGAGATACCAGATGTGCTGCGGCAGTGTTTCCCCGAAGCCGGCCACAGGGAACCAATGCAACGTGAGGCCGAACAGCAGGATGAGCAGGATGCCGAACCAGAAATTGGGTGTGGTGAGCGCAAAGAGGAACCCGATCCGAATCAGCTGGTCAGGCCAGCGACCTTTGTTGACGGCCGCGATGATGCCGAACGTGAGGGTGATGACGGCCGCGAGGGCCATGGCAAAGCCCGCGAGCGCGAGCGTTATCGGCACCCGGGTCAGCACAAGATCGCCGACAGGCTGGCGATAGAGGAGCGACTGCCCCATGTCGCCGTGGGCGAACCCCGATACGAACATCCAGTACTGCTCAAGCACAGGTCGATTCAGACCGAGCTGCTCGCGAAGCTCCGCGGCCTTCTGGTCTGTCGCGCGGTCGCCGAGGATGAGGAACGCCGGGTCGCCCGGGAGGATCCGCACCATGCCGAAGATGACGATGGTGACGCCGAACAGGACGAAGGCCATCAGGACGAGACGCCTGCGGATGTATGCGGCGCGACCCATATCAGTCGGTCATCAGTAGATCACTCGGCGGACGGCTGATAGCCCGCCCTGGGCCATCAGCCGTCCGCCATCGGCTACTTGTTGATTTTCACGTCTTCGAATCGGTAGTAGGACAGTCCGTCGATGAAGAATCCGTCGATGTTGCTGCGCCAGCCGGCCGTCGCGCCGAGGTACGCGATCGATGCGATCGGAGCAGCATCCGAATAGATCTTCTGGATCTCGGAGTACAGCGCCGCGCGCTTCGTCGGGTCCTGCTCGAGGTCGGCCTTGGTGATCTTGTCGTTCAGGTCCGGATTGTTGTAGCGAGTCCAATACGAGAACGGGCTCGCCCCGCCCCGCATCGCGTAGTTCACGATCTCGGTCGGGTCGTTCATGTCATTGGTCCACGCGGTCGGCGTCGACATGAAGTCGCCCGCTCGATAGTTCGTGCGCACAACGGCCGTATCCAGCGTCTGGATGTCCACGGTCACGCCGAGCTTTGCCCAGGCGTCTTTCAGGATGACCGCGGTGTTGGAGAAGCTGGTGTTCCCGGAGCGGACCTGCATATCCATCGTGAATCCCTTCGACCCGGACGACGACGCCATCAGCGCCTTCGCCTTCTCGAGGTCGTAGGGGTACCCGACCACGTTCTTGTCGTAGTAGGTCCCTTGCGGGATCGGCGAGTTCATGACCTTGGCCTGGCCGAAGTAGACGTTCTTGATGATCGCTTCCTTGTCCGTCGCGTAGTTCAGAGCCTGCCGCACCTTGACGTCGTTGAGCGGCGGCTTCGAGGTGTTCAGGATGATGAAGGCGGTCTGCTGGATCGAGAACGTCTGCGCTTTCAGATTGGGTTGGGTGTTCAGCGCCGCGATCTGGCTGAAGGGAACGAAGTCGACCACGTCGGTCTCACCGCCCTGCAGCTTCAGCACCCGCGTGTTGTCGTCGGGGATGTACTCGATGCGAACCTCGTCGACTGCAGGGGTGCCTTTCCAGTAATTCGGGTTCCGTTTCAGGATGATCGGATCGCCCTTCTTCCAGCTTTCGCTGTAGTAGGCACCCGTGCCCTTCGTCTTCCACGCAAGCGTGTTGTCGTAGTCCTTCGCATCGGTGGCCTTCGCCATGTCCGCGGGCAGGATGCCGCCCGAGAACATCGCCAGCACAGAAAGAAGCGGCGCGTACGGCTGCTTCAACGTGATCGTGACGGTCTTGGGGTCCGTCGCGACGACGTCCTTGATCGCCACGTAGTTGTCTTTCCAGGCGCTCTTGTCGCCGCCACGGGCCATATCGAGCGAAGCCTTCACGTCGGTCGAGGTCATCGCCGAGCCGTCGGAGAACTTGAGGCCATCTCGCAGTGTGAAGGTCCACGTGAGCCCATCCGCGGACGGGGTCCACTTCGTCGCGAGCCCTTCTTCAACGTTGGTGCCGTCCTTCGTTGTGCGCAGCAGTGTGTCGTAGACGTTGACCGAGATGAAAAGCGTTGGGTTGTCATCGATCTGCCATGGGACGAATGGGCTGAATGGCTCGGCGTTGCGCGCCATCCTCAGGATCTTCGACGCGGGGCTTGCGCCGGGCGTCGGCGACGACCCGGTCCCCGTGGTGGTCGGAGCGCACGCGGTGAGGAGCAGCCCTGTGACGGCGGCCGCGATGACTGGCCACCGGATTAGCCGTGCAAACATGAACCTCTCCCTCCAGCGAAAAGCTGATGCAAACGATCATCTTGAGTTCGCGTCGGCCTCCCCTCCGCGCGCGTGCTCGCGCCGGCTGGCGCCAGCGCCCGCATTATCCGCGTTCCGTCGGCTCGCTGGCCTCTATACCGCGTACCTCAAACTCTTGTTCGGCGTTAAGTCGAGGGCTAACGTGGGGAAGCCGGGAGGTGCGGAGAGCCGAATGGAGAAGCTCCTCACGTGGATCAAGGGCCTTTTCACCCCGCGTCAGGCGGTAGCGCCCCCGCCAGAGGTTGAGGCAACGCCGGCGCCGCCCGCCGCCCCGATCGAAGTCGCCGAAGTCGCCGAAGTCGCCGAAGTCGAGGAGGCGACCCCCCTCCTCCTGGTCATCGTCGAGGAGCCTCCGCCTGCCGAACCGGAGCGGGAGCCCGAGCCGGCTCCGGCCCTGGCCGAGGATGCGCCGATCGACCTCGAGCCCGCGCCTGCTGAGGGGCTCACGCTCCGGCTCGAGAGCGAGCGCGGGTCAGCGTCGACGTTCCAGGTAACGAAGTCCGGCGCGACGATCGGCCGCGGACCCGAAAGCACGATCCAGCTCGCCGACCTTTCGGTGTCGCGCAAGCACGCGCGAATCGCCTACAAGCAGGGCGCCTACTGGTTGAGCGACGTCGGAAGCATGGGGGGCACGTGGGTCGACGGAGCGAAGCTCGCCGCCCCGCGGCGCGTCGCCGCGGGCCAGACCATCGATATAGGCGTGTGCCGCCTGGTGGTCGTGGCCGCGGCCGAGGGCGAAAAGACTGGAGCGGCGAAGGGGCCATCGAACGCGGCCTAGGGTCGCGATCGGCGGCATCCACATCGAGTCGAGCACGTTCTCGCCCCACCGGAGTGGGTCCGGGGACTTCACGGTCGTCCGGGGTGACGATCTCCTCGCGCGCTACGACGTGTTGCCGCCCGATGTCGATTGGCTCCCCCTCGTCCACGCGCGCGCTCTCCCGGGCGGCGCGGTCGAGCGCGACTTCTACGAGTCGATCAAAGCCGAGCTCCTCGAACGACTCCGCGCCGCCCTGCCCGTCGATGGGGTCTTCCTCGACATACACGGAGCGATGAGCGTCGTCGGCATGACCGACGCCGAAGGCGACCTCGCCGCGGCCGTCCGCGACACGATCGGAACGAATGCGCTCGTCTCCGCCGCGATGGATCCACACGGGAACATGTCGCGTCGCCTGATCGGGACTCTGGACCTCGCGACATCGCACCGCATGTCCCCGCATGACGACGCGCCGCTCACGAGGACGCGCGCGATCGCGAACCTCGCGCATTGTCTACGGGAGGGCATCCGTCCGCTCAAAGCGTGGGTGCGCGTGCCGGTTCTGCTCGCGGGCGAGCGCGCCAGCACGCGGGACGAGCCGGCCCGCGGGATCTACGGGAGCCTCACGGCCATCGAGGCGCTGCCGGGACTCATCGACGCCGCGGTCTGGATCGGCTACGCCTGGGCGGACGAGCCGCGCTGCAGTGCCGCGGTCGTCGTGACCGGAACCGATCCGGTCGTCGTCGAGCGCGAGGCGCGCGCTCTGGCCGAGCGCTACTGGAACGCGCGCGCTGATTTCACCTTCAGCGTGCCCGCGGGCGCCGCGGATTGGTGCATCGCGACGGGGCTCGCGGCCACCGAACGTCCGTATTTCATCAGCGATTCAGGCGATAACCCCACCGCCGGAGGCGCCGGCGACGTCGCCTACATGCTCGAGCGGCTCCTCGCGCATCCCGATCTCGCGGCGGGCCGTGCTTCCGCGATCTGGGCGAGCGTCGTCGATCCCGCCGCGGTCGCTCGGTGCGTCGCCGCCGGCGAAGGCGCCGGCGTGACGGTTTCCGTCGGCGGCGCGTTCGGTTCGGCGCACGGGAGGGTGGCCCTTCAAGGAAAGGTTGGTCGCGTCCTACGAGGAGATGAGGTCGGCGGCGACATCGCGGTCGTCGAGTCAGGCGGAGTTCGAGCGATCATCACGGCCCGCCGCAAGCCGTACCACTACGTTCGCGATCTTCACGCGCTCGGCCTCGATCCGGCGCGGCACGATCTCACGGTCGTGAAGATCGGCTACCTCGTCCCCGATCTTTTCGCGGCCGCGAAGGGCTGGATCCTGGCGCTCACACCGGGCGGCGTCGATCAGGACATCGTGCGACTCGGTCAACGCGCTCTGGAGCGCCCGATCTATCCGTTGGACCCGGAGATGCCCTCGCCCGACCTCACGCCCCAGCTTCTCTGAGCCGGTCGGTCAGGTCCGCGTGAGCTCGGGCTCGTCCGCCCATTCGCGGTCGGGCGCGGCCGCCGCCGCCAGCTCCGGCCGCTCGGTGATCTCTCGATCGAGCATCGCCTTCACCACGAGCCGGCTGACGAAGCGGCCAAGGACAGCAGCGAGCTCCTCGTCGGCCTCGTCGTAGCGCTGCCGCACGCGACCGAGCACGAGGGCACCGAGGCTTCGGCCGCGATCGGCGAGCGGCACGACGATGAGCTCCCGTGTCTCAGCGGGGACCCACGGACGAAGCGCGCCGTGTCCGATCCGTACGAGTCGTTGTTGGTGCAGCGCTTGAGCGAGCGCGTCGTGCTCCGAGGCGTCCATCTGCTCGAAGCGGAGGTTCTCGCGCGGCCTCGCCGCGGAAAGCTCGAGAGCGCCGTCGGGGTCGAAGAGCCAGATCTGCGCGAGGTCGTGATCGAGCGCGCTCGTGAGCAGCACGGTCACGTCCTGCAGCGTTTCGAGGAGACGTTCGCCGAACAGAGACAGACGCGCGAGCTCGTAGAGTGCGAGCGCCTGTCGCCGGTGCGCTTCGTCGCGGAGGGCCGCCGCTTCGCGCGCGAGCTCAAGAGAGACAAGCTCGGAGACACCCGATGCTGTCAGAGCGTCGGCTGCGGCGAATGAACGCCCGACGCGCAGCGCGACGAGCACACCGGTGATCGCATCGGTCGGGACGAGTGGCGCGATCATCGCCGCGCCGGCCACGCGGTCATCAGTCAAACGGATCGTCGTCTGCGTCTGCACGGTCGCGCCGCTGCGCCGCGTCTCTTCGACGCCCGCGCGCGTCGCCTCGTCGGCAAGTGGATCTTCGACGTTGTATCCCTTGCGGCGCGCTGCGCCATCGACGACGAATGTCAGCGCGTCGTACTGACCAAGCGCCGCGAGTGCCGCGAGCCTGATGGACCATTCGTCGGCGTCGCCGGCGATCGGTGGCCTCGGAGCGACCGATGGAGTGAGCAACCGGCTGACGACCGATGGCATCGCCGACTCTTGTCGGACGATGCGGTCGCCGGCGGCGCGGAAGGATTTGGCCGCCCTTGGCTCCCTGATCGCACTCACCTCTTTAGTTGCGCGCGAGATGTCACCGACGCGTGCTGGGGAACATCAGCATCGGGGCATGCGGGGTCCGTCGTCAAACGCTGCTCGTGTCTCTGCATCGTCTTTGCGCGACGTTTGATGCCGCCGATCTCTTGTGTTCGACGAAAATGCGAACCATGAGACGCGGAACGCTCTTCGATCTCGCCCCGTTCGCGCTCGTTGCTGCACTCGCGATGGTCGTGGCGCTCGCGGGATTCGTGGCGAGCCCGCATGCTCGAGCCGACTCAGGCGCAACGTCCGCACCGAACGCGTCCGCGACCTCTGCCTCGAACGACGCCGTTCCGTCAGCGAGTCCCGCAACGAAGGCATCGCCGAGCTCGACGCCATCCGCGCCTGCGGCGACGGGCCTGAAGTCGAACGATGCCGCCGCGATGCTGCGCGTTCACAACGAGCTACGCGCCGCGATCGGCGCGCCGGCGGTGCGCGCCGATGACCGCGTGACGGCCGCAGCGCAGCATCACGCGGAATACCTCGCGCAGGCCGGCGCCATCGGCCACGACGAGACGGCCGGGCAGCCGGGGTTCACCGGCACGTCCGTTCGCGATCGCCTGGCCGCGCAGGGCTACACGGACGCCATCGCGAGCGAGGTGGCCGCATCGTCCGACACGGGCACCGAGGACGTGCGATTCCTCTGGGACCTTCCCTACCACCGCCTCGGGCTCATGCATCCGCACACCGCCGTCGCGGGGTGGGGCCACGCCGAGATCGGTGGCCACACCGCGACGGTCGGGGTCCTCGTGTTCGATTTCGCGGCGGCCGCGCCCGACCGCGTGCGATCGCCCGCCGCGGGCCAGCGCGTCGCCGGGTCATGGGCAGGCGATGAGACTCCCGATGCGCTGCCGGCGGGCGCGTCTCGTCCGGTCGGATATCCGGTGATGGTCGTGTATTCGAGCGCTGCATCGGTCGATCTGAAAAGCGCGAAGCTGACCGATGCGAGTGGTCGTGACGTCGCGGTGACCGTCGTCCCGCAGATCTACGAGCGCGACTACGCGGGCATCGTCCCGACCGCGCCGCTCGCCGCGGGCGGGCGTTATCGCGTGCGGTTCGAGCTCTCGGTCACTGGGAACGATGTCGTGGACGAGTGGGAGTTCGAGACCGAGCCCTAGTGGGTCGGCAGCGTCGCAGCGCGCCCGATGAACGGAAGCTTTTCGCCGATCGCGAGCATCACCGGCACGATCTTGCTCGCAAGGAGCTCGGGCCGGACCTTCAGCTCGTAGAAGCCGAGCGGGCTGTCGGCCTGCGAGAGCTGATCGCCGGAGAGCGGGCCTTTCGCGGCGGCGCTCTCGAGAAGTGCCTGCAGCATCGTCGGGCTGGCGAAGACGGAGAGGGTCGGGTTCGTTTTGGCGATCGTCTGAAGGGCGGCGATGTCCTGTGTCCCGATGGCGGCCTTGCCGTGCAGGGGGTCGAGCCAGGCGTCCAGGGTCAGCGTTCCGAGCAATGCGACATACAAGGCGATGGCCGCCGTCGCCATGCCGATCGGTATGCCAAGCACCTTGTCGACCTTCTTGAGGAGGCCGAAACGGTGGATGAGTCCGGCCACCAGCATCCCGACGCGGGCAAAGAGCATCGCGCCGATCCCGAGCGCGAGCGCGCCCGCGCCGAGGCCCGCCGTACCGGACGGAATCGATCCGTTTGCCGGACCTGCAAAGAGGAACGCGATCGATAAGAGCGCGCCGCCGGCGGCGACCAGCGGCAGCACGAAGCCCTTGGAAAATCCGATGAGGGCGCCCAGAACGATGATGCCGACGATCGCGATGTCTGCCACGGCCGAAGTCTAGGCGGCCGAGTTAGCGCTCAGGTACCAGAAAGGTCTTTGACCACCGGCGCGAGCTCCTCCACGTGCGGCCCGCGCAAGCAGAAGTAAGTGATACCGATCTCGCGCCGCACCCGAACGATGTGCTCGCGCACCTGGTCGAGCGTGCCGATCGGGCGATAGACCGACGATCCGATCACCGTGGGATCGACTTTCGCCTTCTCCGCGAGATCGGCGATCGTCTTGTCGCGGTCATCGGTGAGGGCGACGTCGAGAAAGCAGCTGAGCTCGATCTCATCGAAGCGCGGACCCGCGGCCTGCCGAACGATCTCGAGCTGTCTGCGCACGCCCGATGCGGCGACATCGTCGGGTTCGGGCGGCCGAACTCCCGCACCTGGCGGGATGACCGCGACGATCTCGGCCTCGCGGCCGGCGAGCTCGAGTATTTGCGGACCGCCGGCTGCGATCAGGATCGGCGGACGCGGCTGCTGCACGGTCTTTGGCCTGCACTCCGACTTCACCGTGCGGTAGTACGTGCCCTCGAAGCTCACCTCGTCCTCGGTGAAGACGCGCTTCATGAGCGTGACCGCCTCTGCCAGACGTGCGACGCGAACGCGGCCACGATCGAACGGGATGCCCGTGCTCTGGTAGTCGCGGTCGAACCAACCCGCGCCGAGCCCGATCTCCACGCGGCCGTTCGAGATCACGTCGAGGGTCGCGAACTCGCGCGCGAGGACGACCGGGTTGCGGAAGTCGTTGTCGAGCACGAGGTTGCCGAGACGGAGCGTGGTCGTGACCGCCGCCACGGCGCCGAGCGCCGGCATGTTGCTCCAGGCTCCGCCAACCATGTGATCGGGCATCGAAAGCGTCGCGTAGCCCATCCCCTCGAGGCGCTTCGCGCGCGCCAACCACTCCG
This sequence comes from Candidatus Limnocylindria bacterium, assembly GCA_036570125.1. Classification (GTDB taxonomy): domain Bacteria; phylum Chloroflexota; class Limnocylindria; order P2-11E; family P2-11E; genus 3-1-20CM-2-70-9. The sequence goes on along the minus strand of DATCPK010000015.1, from coordinate 10,563 downwards.
CACCTGTTGGCTGCCCGCCACTCTGCGTCGAGAACCGGATCTTCCGCTCCATCAGGTCCTACGTTCGCATGAATTCAGCGAGCAGTCTGTGGAAGTGATGCACGCCGCCTTCGCGGGCGGCGGAGTAGCGGCCGCGGTCGTAGAGGCGCGAGCGCACACCGCGCTGGACCGACTCGACGACCGCTTCGTCCTCGCGCTCCACGCGATCCAGACCCGCGCCGGCGCCGGTCTCGCGCTTGGTCGCGTCCCAGACGAACGGAAGGAACGCGACGCGCGTGCGGTCCACGGCGAGGGGCGTCACCACGTTCACGGACACGCCCCAGGGGTACACGTTGAACATCGTCGTCGGGAAGAGCCAGTAGTAGTACGCGGCGATGGCGCGGCCGTGATCCGGATGCGTCGGAGGGAGCGCGAATGTCGGCTCGCCGGGTTTCGCGATGCCGAGCTGCAGAACCGAGAAACGCTCGAGCTCGACGGCGTACTCGCCGTAATCGAGCGTCGTCGCGAGGCTCGAGTGGACGTAGGGGATGTGGAAGCCCTCGAGGTAGTTGTCGAGGTACAGAGCCCAGTTCGCGTTCACGAAATAGTCGCGCGCGCCGTCCGCGTCGTAGACGAGCTCGCGGAACGGCAGCCCGTCGAGCCGAGTGCGCATCGGCGCGACGAGCTCATCGAACGGCATCGCGGGCGCGAGCGCCACCATGAGGAACCGCGTCCACGTTCCGAGCGAGACCCGCGGCAGGTCGTCCGACGGAGACGGAAAGTTCGCCGTCCGCTCGAACTCCGGCATGGAGTGGAAGCGCCCGTCCAGCGTGAAGCGCCGGCCGTGGTACCGGCAGCGCAGCTGCTGCTCGTGACCCGGGCCCTCGACGACGAGCGTTCCGCGATGCGTGCACACGTTCGAGACGCAGTGCAGCTGATCGTTCTGATCTCGCGTGAGAAGGAGCGGCTCGTCGAGCGCACCGGGGAGCAGCGTGAACGGATGGACCTGCCCCGCGACCTTCACGAGATCGTCGTGGCCGGCGTAGTGCCAGGTACGCGCGAAAAGCCGATCGCGCTGGAGCCGGAAGATCTCCGGATCGGAGTACACGCGGGCTGGAAGCGTTCGCGCCACGCGGATGTCCTGATCGATGACGAAGTCCGCGTCGCTCATCTAACGAGCTAGGACGAGAAATACGGCGAGCGCGATCTCCGCCTCGATGGCTTGGCCAGCGTCATTCGCGTGCACGTCGTCGGAATACCAGGGGCAGCCGCTATCGGACCGGCCTGCCGCCAGCGTTGTTCGAAGTCGATGAGCGGCCGTTTCGGTCCGGCGAATGTTCGAATGAGGGTGTTCCGTCCTGCGGGCGCGAACGCGCCTGCTCGCAGAGCTGGCGGGTACGTGCCGACGACCACGACAATCCCCTTGGCCTCCAGGCCGCTGATCACGGCCGCATACCGCGACTGCCAAGCGCCATCGTCGATCTGGTCATTGCTCCCTTCGATGATGACGGCGGCCTGATACGCAAGGGGGCTTACCGTCGCCGCCGTTCGCTCCAGATCGTCAAGGCCGGTGCCGGCGATCGCGGAGCTTTTGAACACGATCATGCGCTCGGGTATCGCCGCCCTGAGCGCCGTCTGCACGCGGATCCACCAGCGCGTCGAGTCGGTGGTCGCGCCGATTCCTTCCGCGATGCTGTCGCCGAGGAGGACGACGTTGAATGGCGCGAGCGCAGGTGAGGTTTGTGTTGCGGACGGAGTCGCCGGTGCGGCGGCGGCGCAGCCGCTGATCACCAGACAGAGAGCCAGCAGCGCGGCGGCATTCAGTGCAAGGCTCGGGGCTTTGCCGCGCCAGCGTCTCACTAGGCGACGAACGCTACACGGTCAGCTCCTTCGGGAGGACACCTTCGAATAGGTCGCCACGAGCTCGAGCTGATCGCGAAGATCGCGAGTGATCAGGAAGTTGTCGCGCACGTGCTCGCGTCCCGCCGCGGCCATGCGCTTTCGGAGCGCGGGATCGCGCAAGAGATCGAGGCACCGTGCGGCGCACTCCTCTGGGCTCGAGACGAGATAGCCCGAGACGCCGTCCTGGATCTGGATGACGATGCCGCCGACCTTACCGGCGACGACGGGGATCCCCTTCCACAGCGCCTCCGCGACGACGAGGCCGAACCCTTCGCGCAGCGACTTCTGGATCACGATCTCCGATGCGCGCTGGAACGCGTTCACCTCGCGGTCCTTCACGCCGTCGAGGTTCGTGAAGAGGAAGACGTCCGGATCGCCGGCCGCGTGCTTGCGCGTCCGATCGAAGTACTCCTGGCCCTCGGGATCGTCGTCGGCGAGCGAGCCGATCATGACGAGCTGGACGTTGGGGACCTCTTTCTTGACGAGGCGGTAGGCATCGATCACGCCGAGCGGGTCCTTCCACGGATCGAACCGCGAAACCTGGAGAAGGATCGGCCTCTTGGGATCCACCTTGAACGTGCGAACGATCTCGCGCGCCTCCTCGATCGGCATGTCGCGATTCTTCTCGGAGAACGGGTCGATCGTCGGCGCTTGGATGAGCACCTTCTGCTTGAGGTCGGGCCGCACGAACTGCGGCATCGTCCAGATCGACGCGTCGTGCTCTTCGACGAAGGGTTTCAGGAATGACCACACGGGCTGGTGCGCGGTCGTGAGGTCGATGTGGCAGCGCCACACCCATCCGGCGCGCTTGGGGTCCTTCGCGAAGTGGCGAAGCGCGACCGCCTGCGGGTCGTGGGCGAGGACGACGTCGGCGTCGGTGAGCTGCGCGGCGTTCTCGCGCGCGACGTCGAGGAAGAGCTTCTTCTCGGTGTCCGAGAGGTCGAGCTTCATTCCCTGGAGCGCGTTGTGGATCTTCTTGGTGATGTCGTAGAACGCGGGCGGCGCGTCGAGGACGGCCCAGTGAGCATCGACGCCCGCATCGCGGAGCAGAGGCACGAGGTTCTGGAGGATCTCCGCTACTCCACCGCCGTACGCGGTCGCGTTGATGTGCAGCATGCTGCGGCCTTTCGCGGCCTTCGCGAGCGTGCGCAGCTGCTCGAAGCGCTCGTCGCCGATGACCGTGGCGTAGTCGGCGAGCGTCTTCTTCGCGGTGATCGGTACTGCGTGCATTACTTGATGGAGCCGGCGAGAAGACCCTGCACGAAGTAGCGCTGCAGGCTGAAGAAGACGATGAGCGGCACGATCATCAGGAGGAAAGCCCCTGCCGCGAGGAGGTGCCACTCCGTGCCGTACTGGCTGAGCAGGTTCTGGATCGCGCGGGTCATCGGGTACTTGCTCGCATCCTGAACGAAGACGAGGGCCATCAGCAGATCGTTCCATACCCAGAGGAACTGGAAGATGCCGTACGCGGCGATGGCCGGGACCGACACGGGCAGCACGATCCGGCTGAAGACTCGGAAATCCGATGCGCCGTCGATCCGCGCGGCTTCGATCATGTCCGGCGGCAGCGTGATGAAGAAGTTGCGCAGCAGGAAGATGCCGAATGGCAGAGCGAAGGCGGTGTGCGCGAGCCACACGGCGACATAGCCCCGGGTGAGTTGGAGGTCGGGCACCAGGCTTGTCGCCGTCGTGAGCAGGGGGATGAAGGCGACCTGCACCGGCACGAGGAGGAAGGCAATCACGATGAGGAAAAGGGTGTCGCGGAACGGGAACCGGATCCACGAGAACGCGTACCCCGCAAGGGCGCAGATCGCAAGCGGGAGCAGCGTTGAAGGCACCGCGATGAGAACGGTGTTGAAGAAGGCCTGGAGCATGCCCTGCGCCTCGAGCACCTGTCGGTAGTTGTCGAGCGTGAGGTGCAGGTTGAAGATGTCCCACCAGCCGGTGGCCTGGATGTCGGAGCGTGGCCGGAACGAGGTCACCAAGAGTCCGACTGTCGGAACAAGCCATATCACTCCGATGAGCCCGAGAGCGATATGGATCACCCAGTGGTTGAGGGCTGCGACCACTCGTCCGGCGGGTGTTCGCGCGCGGGAACCGGCCATCGGTGCGGCGTGGACGCTCACGTCACCGCTCCGGTTCGGAAGCGCCGAACGTTGTAGATCATGATCGGGATCAGCAGGACGAGCATGACCACCGCGACCGCCGAGCCGTAGCCGTATTGCCCAGCCTGGAACGCCTGCTGGTACATCACAAACGCGATCACTCTGCTCGCCTTGCCCGGTCCGCCGCCCGTCATGACGTAGATGAGATCGAACAGCTTGATGACGTTCACCACGAGCGTGACCGCAAGGACCGAGATCGGCAGGCTGACCATCGGCAGGATCATCCGGAAGAAGATCTGCCGTTCGTTCGCGCCCTCGACCCGTGCCGACTCGATGACCTCAGCGGGGATGCTCTTCACAGCCGCGGAGAGGATCACGGTCGCGAAGCCGGTCGATCCCCAGATCCCCACCGCGATGAGCGCGAAGTTGACGAGATGCTCATCGCCTAGCCAGGAGATCGGCGCCACGCCGAAGTTTCCGAGGATCGCGTTGAGGAAGCCGATGTTCGCGTCAGGCGAGTACACAAACTTCCAGATGACCGCGAGAGCGGTGGCGGCGATGGCCATGGGAATGAAGACGATCGCCTTGATGACCGATTCGTAGCGGACCCGTGCCGCGACCACGGCGATGATCAGCCCGAGGAAGATGACGATGCTCGTGTAGAAGACGATCCAGAGGATGTTGTTCCAGAGGGCTCCGGAGGGCGGGAACGTCGCGAGGTTGATGAAGTCTGGATCGCTGAAAAGCCGGACATAGTTGTCAAAACCGACCCATTGCTCGAGGACGCCGTTCCTGCCGCGGTTGAAGCTGAGCAGCACCGTGTAGATCGAGGGGTAGAGAAGGAAGACCACGAGAAGGATCCCGGCGGGGAGGAGAAAAAGGATCGCGGCGAGGTAGTTCGGTTTCTCCGGGCCGCGCGCGTTGCGGACGGCCGTGAGTCCGCCTCGTGCGGACACATCGTTCGCTGGTATCGCCGGTGTTGGCGCGAGCCCCATCTGACCCCGTTCATTTACGGAGCGGACGGGCCGTTCGCCCGCCCGCTCCGTGATTCAGTTCGAGCGGCCCTCTACTTCTCCGCTTTCCACTTCGCTTGGATCTTCGTTTCGAATGCGCCCCAGTCGACGGTCTTGCCTCTGAGCGCGTCCTGCAACGCGGCGCCCATGTCGTCTCCGCCGCCCGATGGCAGCAGGTCCGAGCCGTCGAAGCGGACCGCCGAGGCGCCGGCGACCTGCGCCGCCTCGCGCTTGGCGAGGTCGTTCGGGTAGGCGCTCGCGGCTACGGACTTGACCGGCGAGATGACCGCGCCCGTACCGGCCCAGACCGCGCCGGCGTCGGCAGTCGTCATGTACTGCAGGAATTCCTTGACTCCAGGCTTGGTCGTGAATGCCGCGATGACGTCACCACCGATGGTGACCGACTTGTTGCTATTGATGGCCGGGAAGTCGAACCAGTCGATCGTGTCGCCGATCTTGAGGGCTGTGTTGGTTTGGCCGGTGGCGATGCCGCCGACGAACCCGCCCTCGTAGTAGACCGAGGCCGCCGGGTTGGTGCTGAACACCTGACCGATGCCGTCCGTGAAGCTGCGGCCCAGGGCCGCCGTCACGCCGCCGGCCACGATCTGGTCGTTGAGCGCCAGCTTCATGGTGTCGACGGCCGTCGCGACCGACGCGTCGGTCCACGGGAGCTTGCCGCTGAACAGCTGGTCGTACTTGTCAGGACCAGCCTGACGTACGTAGATGCTCTCGAACCAGTCCGTCAGCGTCCACGAGTCACCGGCGCCGAGTCCGAGCGGTGTCTGGCCCTTCGCTTTGAGATCCGTAAGCAGCTTCGTGAATGAGTTCCAGTCCGCGGCCGCCGACACGCCGGCTGTCTTGAACTTGTCCGGGCGGAACCACACGGTGCTCTTGCTGTTGAACTTCACCATGATTCGCGTACTGCGTGCCATCGACCTGACCGATCTCGAGGATCCCCGGTGGGTAATTCGACTTGAGAGCGTTCACGTCGACGCCCAGGTCAGCGACCTTCTTGAGCGATCCCTGCCGCGCGAACTGCCGCAGGAAGCCGATTCCCGGGATGATCGCGATGTCTGGCGGGTTACCGCCGGAGATGCGGGTCTGCAAGGTCGTCGCGTAGTCCGTGCGTTCCGAGTCGTACGTAGCGGTGACGCCCGTCTTCGCCTTGAAGGCATCGAGCACCTTCTGGAAGGAGTCCTGCTCGCTGCCGCCCCAGAGCGACATGACCGTGATCGTGCTGCCGGACGCTCCTGTTCCGGGCGCGTTGCCGCCCGACGAACAAGCCGTCGCGACCAGTAAAGCAACAAAGGAAAGGACGGCTAGGGGTCGTATAGATCGCGCCATTTGACACACCTCCCCGTGCGGCGGCTAGCAGTATCGCTCCGCGTGGGACCGCGTTTTCGGCGACAGTACGCGCGATGGGGACCTTCGTCCTCGCCCTCCATTCGCATCTCCCGTACTGCCGCGGCGCGGGCCGGTGGCCGCACGGTGAGGAGTGGATCCACGAGGCGGTGCTCGGCACATACCTGCCGTTACTCGTGCTGTTGCACGATCTTCGCGACGCCCGCGTCCCCTATCGGATCGTCATCGGGCTGACGCCGATCCTCATCGAGCAGTTGGCCGATCGCGACATCAACGTTCGCACCCTCGACTACATCGACGATCAGGTCCTGCGCGCCGAGAAGGACCTCCGGCGCTTCACCGACGCAGCCGACCAGGGTCGCGCAGAGCTCGCCAGCTTCTACGTCGGTTCGTACACGCGCCTGCGCGAGGCGTATCGAACGCGCTTCGGCCGCGACCTCGTCGGCGCGTTCGCCGACCTCGCGAAAACAGGGCACGTCGAGATCCTCACTTCAGCAGCGACCCACGGGTATCTGCCACTCCTCGACCGGCCATCGGTCGAAGCGCAGCTCGGCGTCGGCCGTCGCTCGTCGCGCCGACTCACCGGTCTCGATCCCACCGGCATCTGGTTGCCGGAGTGCGCGTACGCACCCGGTCTCGAGAGGGCGCTTGCCACGCACGGCATCACGCACTTCTTCACCGATGCCGCGCTTCTCCCCGGACACGCGCGTCCCGCGGGCGACGTCCGGCGCCGTCGCGGTCAGAGCGAACTGGGACGTTGGGCGCCGCACGAAGAGCGCGTCGAGGAGACGACAGAGTCGGCGACGAGCGACGTGGATCTTCTGCGCCCGTACTACGTGGGCGATTCGGATGTCGTCGCGATCGCGCGGCACGATCGCGTGTCGAGTCAGGTGTGGTCGGCGGTCACGGGTTATCCCGGCGATGCCGAATATCGCGAGTTCCATCGAAAGGACACGGTGAGCGGGCTTCGCTACTGGCGCGTGACGTCGGTCCAAACGGGTCTCGGCGAAAAAGAGGCGTACTCGCCACATCGAGCCGCGGACCGTGCGCGCGATCATGCGAGGCACTTCGTGCACGTCGTGCGGACCGCGTTGGCCGGTCGGAGCACGGACGGCCGCGACCCGCTGCTCGCGGTGACCTTCGATAGCGAGCTGTTCGGTCACTGGTGGTTCGAGGGCGTGGACTGGCTCGGGCTCGTCCTGCGCGAGCTGAGTGGGTCCGACATCCGCGTCGCCACAGCCACCGAATACCTCGACCGGGAGCCGCCGAAGGAGCGCATCGCGCTCTCCGAGGGATCGTGGGGGAAGAACAACGATCACTCGACCTGGCTGAACGAAGGCACCGCATGGATGTGGGACGAGCTCGGCCGACTCGCGCAAGAGATGGAAGGTCTTCGCGCGTCAGCGCCGCGCGGCGATCCGTTTCGCGATCGTGCCGCACGCCAGGCGGTGCGCGAGCTCCTGCTCGCTCAGTCGAGCGACTGGCCGTTCCTCGTCACGACAGGCCAGGCCGCGGACTATGCGGCCGAACGATTCCGCTCCCATGTACTTCGCTTCCACCGCGCCGTGGCGCTGGCGCATGGAGGCGATCCAATCGAAGACGAGACCGAGCTGCGGAGCCTCGAGCATGCGGACAATCCGTTCCCCGATGCGTCGCTGGCGGACTTCAGAGCTAACCAAATTCGCGAGTGACGTCGAAGGCTGCCGAGAGGGGTAGCAAGCACGGTCCCCAGACGACCCAGACCAGCATGGGAGTTCTGATCATGCGGAAGCTGATAGCGACAGTGTTCAACTACTCGCTCGACGGCCTTCTCGCCGACGAGGGCACCGAGTTTTGGAGATTCTGCTTCGACCAGCCCGAAAACCGTGAGCCCAACGACCCGGCGCAACTCGACTTTCTCCAGAGCGCGTACGCGCACATCATGGGCCGCACCGCCTACGAGGCCATCGCCAGGTCCATGACAACAACGGCCACCGACCACCCGTTCGCCGACACCCTGAACGCCGGGCGCAAGGTCGTCTTCTCACGGACCCTGAAGACGGCCGGGTGGGCCAACACCACGATCGCCGCTGGTGACACGGCCGAAGAGATCGACAAGCTCAGGCAAGGCGGCGACGGTCACATCGTGGTCTGGGGCGGCGTCAGACTCTGGCGGTCGCTCATGGGGCTCGACTTGATCGACGAGCTCCAGCTGACCTTGTTCCCCTACGTTGCGGGCGAGGGCACCCGACTGTTCGACGGCGTCCCTAAGTCCTACCAGCTCGACCTGATCTCCAGCACCGCCTCCAGCAACGGGATCGTCGAGCTGCGGTACCGCCGTCACCGATGACCCAGCGGCCAACCGGTGGGGACAGCATGGAGCGCAAGACTTGGTCCTTCGCGCTCGTCTCGGGTCGGACACCGGCGAGCGGGCCAGAGCGCTGGCATGTGACCCGGGTCTATGAAGACCTCGCCTAGCTCTTCTTCTGCGCTCCGCCTGCGGGCGCCTTCGGGGCAGCGCCCTTAGCTGCGTCTGCTGCGGGCTTCGCACCGGCGGCGGCAGGCTTCGCGCCTTCGGCACCGGCGGCCGGCGCGGCGGCTTCGCCCTCTTCGCCTTCGGCGGCGACCTCGCCCTCGGCGGGCACGGCGACCTCGGCCGGCTTCTCTTCCTCGACCTTGACCGGGACGGCCTTGACGACGAGCTCGTCTGGGTCGTTCTCGATCTGGATCAGCGTCGCGTCGACCTTGAGGTCGCGGACAAAGATCGCATCGTCGATCTCGAGCAGGCCTGAAAGGTCTACGTCGATGGAGTGGGGAATGTCCTGCGGGAAGGCCTCGACCGAGACCTCGGAACGCGCGTGGAGCAGGACCGCGCCGAGCGTGCGCACGGCGGGCGACTCGTTCACAAAGTGGAGCGGCACGTCGGCGTGGGTCTTCTCGGTGAGCGAAACCCGGGCGAAGTCCACGTGGAGCATGCGTCCGCTCACGGGATCGCGGCTCACGTCGTAGATCAGGGCAGGCACCTCACCGCCGTCGAGCCCGGTCAGCGATAGAAGCGTCGTGTTTCCCCAGCGGCGGTACGAAAGCTCGAACGCGTGCTGATCCGTCTCGACCGGAGTGGAATCGGCGCGTCCGCCGAAGACAACACCGGGCAGCAGACCCTTGCGGCGAAGGGTGTTCACCTTCTTACCGAGGACCTGGCGCGGACGGACGCTGAGCTTTTGTGCTTCGGCCACGATGGAGCGCTCCCCTGAAAGTTCTTGCGGAGACCTAATTATGGCTCACGGCGGGGTTGGGAAATCGACGACCACCCGGAACGGGCCTGCGAGCTCGCTCACCTTGGGGCAAACGAGGTGGTCCAGACCGATGCCCCAGAGCAGCACGCGCTCGAAGTCCTCGACGATCTTGACCTCTTTGATGAGTGGCGTGGTCGGCTTCAGATCGTTGCTGCCGCCGTAGCTCGGCGTGCCGTTCGGGTTCTGGGTCGAGGCGTTCTGGAACCGCGCGCCGAACAGGGCGCTGCCGGCGACCGTGACCGGCTGGCCGCTCGGCCCGGCGAGCGAGGACGCCGTCTCGATCGTGTAAGCGGGCATCCCGAACGGACCGGGTGCGGTGCTCTGGCCGAACTCGAACACCAGGCGATCGAATCCGGGCTGGTGCGCCACGCGGAGGGCGACCAGCTGAGCCTGGTTGCTCGCGCCCCCGCCGGTCGTCCTAGGGCAGGCGGAGGCCGGCGACGACCCCGGGCTTGGCGTCACGGTCGCCGCGGCCGACGCCGTCGCGCTGGGACGCGCCGTCGCGGTCGCCGTCGGAGAGGTCGAGGTCACTGTCGTCGGGCTCGCTGGACGGGAAGCGGACGCGGCGGGCGTCGGCGTCGGCGAGGACGCCACATCAGGCTGTGGGCCGCACGCGCTGACGACCACGATGCCGATGGCCAGGGCGAGCGCCCCGTAGAGGATCAAGCGTCCAAACATCTGGCTCAAGCCTGCGGGACTAACGTTCCGATGTCGAGTTCGTCGACAAGCAGCCGAGCATTCCGTCCGAAATCCGTACGGGACACCATTTTTGGTAAAATGCGTTTTGAGTGGCCGATCGCCTGCGATTGGCGCTGGTGTTTCACCAGCACCAGCCGGCCGGGAATTTCCCGTCAGTCTTCCAGGATGTGACCGAGCGGGCGTACGCCCCCCTCGTGGCCACCCTCTATCGGCACCCCGAAGTAAAGG
>DATCPK010000014.1:0-4266 GCA_036570125.1 Candidatus Limnocylindria bacterium | reverse complement strand
GAGCAGAGGCGCGGCGTCACGGCGTTTCGAACGTGACGTTCAGCGAGGGAGTCGCGCAGTCCCTGCGATTGCCCGACGCGTCGTTCGACGCGGTGATCTTCTCGTGGACGCTCTGATGAGTTGCGCGCAAGGGCATGGTCGATGCCCTCAACGAGGCCCATCGGATCCTCGCCGAGCGAGGCGTCTTCGTCGACGCGCGTCCTGATTCGCGCGTGTCTGCTCGCGTGCGCGCCGGGAGCGCCCGGGGCCGCGTTGTCGGGACGATCGGCAGCCAGCGACCCACGAAGACGGACGATCAGCTCTCCGATAAAGCGATCCGCGAGGTGCTCCGTCGCAAACTCTTCAAGTCGCGGCGGCACGGCCGGCTGTGGCACGCGATCCCTTTCGAGGACGTCGAGGAGCTGAACGATTACCTGACCGACCACCTGCGTTTCTCGCGACGCGTGAAATGGTCCGCGCCCGCATCGCGCCACATCACGCCGCTCTTCGTCGAGCGCGCCGTCCGCTTCGAGATTCTCGAGAAGAAAAGCGATCGGACTGCAAAAATGGATGCCCATGAGTGAGCGCGCAGGGATCACGGCAAAGGCGATCGCGTCACCTTTTCCGCCCGCGAAGGGACGCTGACCTAGCCGGGCATCCCCGCGATGATCCGGATCTCGACGAGGAAACCTTCGCGCGGCACCGCGGCCTGCACCGTGGTGCGTGGCGGCCCGTCCTTCGGGAAATAGGCACGGTACGCGTCGTTGAACGCGTCGAAGTCGGTCGCTGAGCGCAGGAAGACGAGCGAGTCGAGCGCGAACGCGAGCGACGTGCCGGCCTGCTCGAGGATCGCGCTGATGTTGTCGAGGACGCGGCGCGTCTGTCCCGCGACGTCGCCCCCGCTCGGCTGGTTGGTCTTCGGATCGAGCGCGACCTGCCCGGCGACGAACACGAGGTCGCCGTAGCGGAGCGCCTGCGCGTACGGCAGGCCGGTGTGGGGCGCCCGTGCGGTGTCGATGACCTCTCGCTTGGGCATGTCTCCTCGGCTACGCGCTCTTGCCGCGCGTCGCGATCGCGAGCTCGCCCTCGACCGTGTCGTCGTCGCGGACGAGGATGTATTTGTCGTAGAGGTTGATCGTCGTGTCGCAGTGGCTCGGCACGAGCCGGACGACGTCCCCGGCGCGATGCGTCCCGGCGAGCCCGGCGATCTTCCCGTGCTCGTCACCCGCCTCCTTATACGTGGCCTCCGGGTGGTCTTTCACCTTCGGGACGCCCGAGTCGGTGCTCGCGGCCTTCCACCCGGCGTCGACGACGAGCCCGTCCTTGCGGTTGACGCTCAGCACACTCGTGAGGATGAAGAGCGCGCTCTCGAAGGACGGCTCGACCGCGCCGTAGCTTGAATCCATAACGCAATACGAGCCGGGCTGGATCTCGTTGACCGCGGCATGCTCGACCGCGAAGCGCGCGGTCCCGGTGCCCGCCGTCGTGATCCTTGGGACGGCGATGCCGGAGTCTTCGATGAGGACCTTCGTGTCGCCGAGCCGGTCGTACGCCGCGCGCGCCAGACCGCGGCGCTCGGTCTCGGGCATGCGGCTCTGGAGATGGCCTTCGTAGCCCTGGAGTCCCGCGAAACGGAGGCCCTTCGTCTTGCAGACGAGCTCGACGAGCCTCACGACATCCGGTCCCGCGTCGACGCCGGTGCGCTCCTGGCCGACGTTCACGTCGACGAGGATCGCGATCTCGATTCCGCGCGCGCTGGCGCGCCTTCCGAGTTCGCGCGCGATCTCGGCGTCGTCGACGGTCGCCGCGATCTTCGCCTTCGCGGCAAGCGATACGAAGCGGTCCATGTTGCGGGGGACGGGTTCACTCGTGATGAGCACATCGTCGACGCCGTTCGCGACCATGATCTCGGCCTCGCCGACTTTGGCGGTGCAGATCCCGACTGCGCCGAGCGCGAGCTGCTTCGCCGCGATGACCGGGCTCTTGTGCGTCTTGCTGTGCGGGCGGAGCGCCTTGCCGCCGTCGCGCGCGAGCTTGGCCATCTTGGCCAGGTTCCGCTCGAGCGCGTCGAGGTTGAGCAGGAGTGCGGGCGTCTGGACTTCGTCGAGCTGCACGAAACGTAGTCTGCCGCGATGTTCGGCCCGACGCTGCGCGGGAGAGATGCACGTCAAGGCGCCCCCGCGGGGCCGAGCGGTATCCTCCGGCGCTCGAAAGCGCTAGAGAGGAAAACGACGATGCAGCTCGATACGGGCAACTCCGGATTCATGCTCCTCTGCACGAGCCTCGTCATGCTCATGACGCCGGGACTAGCTTTCTTCTACGGCGGGCTCGTCGGTCGGCGCAGCGTCCTGACCATCATGATGCAGAGCTTCGTCTCGATGGGCTGGACCACGGTCGTGTGGTTTGTGGTGGGCTATTCGCTCTGCTTCAGCGGCGGGCAGGGCGGCATCATCGGTGACCTCGACATGGCGTTCCTGCGCGGGGTGACACTCGAGACACCGGCGCCACTCAATGACACGATCCCGATCATCGTGTTCATCGCCTACCAGATGATGTTCGCGATCATCACGCCGGCGCTCATCACCGGCGCGTTCGCCGGACGAGTCACGTTCAAGGCATACATGCTCTTCCTCACCGCCTGGTTGCTGTTCGTCTACTTCCCGTTCGTCCACATGATCTGGGGCGGCGGCTGGCTCGCTCAGCAGGGTGTCCTCGACTTCGCGGGCGGGATCGTCGTCCACGCGATCGCGGGAATGGCCGCGCTCGCATCCGTCATCTATGTCGGGCGACGGAAGACGGTCGAAGTCGGACCGCACAGCATCCCGCTCGTGGCTCTCGGGACCGGGCTCCTCTGGTTCGGCTGGTACGGCTTCAATGCGGGAAGCGAGTTCCGGGTGGACGCAGTGACCGCGGTCGCGTTTCTCAACACGGACATCGCGGCGTCGTTCGCGGCGATTGCGTGGCTGGCGATCGACTGGAATCGCGCGAGCAAGCCGAAGTTCCTCGGCCTCCTAACGGGCGCCGTTGCCGGTCTCGCCACGATCACGCCGGCGGCGGGCTACGTGTCGCCGACGACCGCGGTCCTCGTCGGCTTAGTGTCGGGCGCGGTCTGCTACGCGGCGGTCGCGCTGAAGAATCGGCTCAAGCTCGATGATGCCCTCGACGTGTGGGGCGTCCATGGAGTCGGTGGCTCGCTCGGCATCCTGATGCTCGGCCTGCTAGCCACCAAGACCTTCAATCCCGCTGGTGCCGACGGGCTCCTTTTCGGGAACCCCCGCTTCTTCTTCGTTGAGGCAGGGGCGGTCGCGCTGGCTGTCGTGTGGGCTCTTGCGTTCACGTTCGCGATGCTCTGGCTTATCGACCGAATCACACCCGTCCGGGTCGGCATCGAGGATGAGATCAGCCTCGATGAGGCCCTCCACGGCGAGCGCGCCTACGTCGGAGAGCTCTAGGGCGCGATGCGGCTGACGATCGTTCTCGCGCGTTCGCGGTCTCGTCGCTAAGGGCCTCTAGGACAGAAGTCTGCAAAACCTCTAGCTCGAGGTCAGAGCGAAGGCCGTTTCCCAAATGGCCTCGTATCCCTCGAGCACGCGTGGCCACGCGAAGCGTTTCGCGGTCGCCTTGCCGTCGGCGCGAATCGTGCGCACGACCTTGGGACGACCACGGAGCGTCGCGTGTGTCGCGAGGAGCTCGCGCGGGTCGTCGCTCTGCATGACCACCGAGTTCCCGAACGGGACCGCGTAGTCCTCGCCGGTCCGTCCCACGTACGCGACTCCACCTGAGGCCATCACTTCGAGACCGACGAGCCCGAATGGCTCCTTCTCGGAATTCGCGAGGACGCCGTCCGCCGCCTGGTACATCGCGCGGAGAGTGCGCTCGGGGATGAAGTAATCCAGGAACAGCACGTCGGCCGTGCTCCTCGCGACCACGGCGGCGAGGTCCTTCGTCGCCGACTCGGCGGGCAGGGCGACGCGCTCGATCGAAAGCCCGCGGGCGCGAATCCGCGCACCGACGATGTCGCCGTACGGGCTGCGACTTCCGCGCATCAGCAGACGCGGACGCGCGCCGGTATCGCGCATGAACGCGATCGCGTCGATCGCCCAGAGCCAGCGCTTGTCCTGATCGAATCGCGCGACCTTCACAAATGTCGGGCGGTCGCCGAACGCCTCGCGTAGCGGGCGAGCCTCGGTCGGCGAGAGCGGCTTCAGCCAACGCTCGGCGATGCCGTTCGGCAGCACCGCGGCGTCCACGTCGACGGCCGACATCTCGGCGCGCATGAAGCGCGAG
>DATCPK010000013.1:0-16531 GCA_036570125.1 Candidatus Limnocylindria bacterium | reverse complement strand
ACCCGCTCCCCCGTGCCACCCGCCGCCGCGTTCTGCCCGTCACACTCTCGCCGCCCGCCACTCACTCAATTGAGAGGGAGGCATCGGCGCGGCGATGAGAAAACCCTGGGCTCCCGAGAGTCCGAGCTCGGCGAGCCGGTCCCAGGTCGCCTCGTCCTCGACTCCGACCGCGATCGTCTCGATGCCGCGACCTCGGGCCGCCGTCACGACGGCTCGGACGTAGTCGAGCGCCCGGTGGTCGCGGCCCATGCGCGACACGAGACCGCGGCCCACCTTGATGATGTCGACGGGGAACTTCTCCAGAACGTGCGCGTCTTCCTCGGTCGCGTCATCGAGCGTCACGCGGATCCCCTGGGCACGAACGAGCTCCAGGATCGGGATCGGCGGGTCTGCGTCGCGTGCGAGGGCGCGCGTCGAGACCTCCATGATGAGGAGCTCGGGGCCACCGGCCGCTTTCAGCGTGAGCTCCATGAACCGGCGGAAGTGCGGGTCATGGAGATTCTCGACCGAGATGTTCACCCCCACGGGGATCGCTGCCGCGTCTTGCCGCCAGACGTTCGATTGAAGGAGCGCCTCGCGAAGCACCCAGAACGTGAGCCCGCGAATCAGCCCACTCGCCTCCGCTTCGGGTATGAACTCGAGCGGTGAGACGAGGCCCCGGTCGGGATGGCGCCATCGGACGAGCGCCTCGACCCCGTTGAGTCGGCGGCTTGGCACTTCCACCATCGGCTGGTAGTGAAGGACGAGCTCGTTTTCGGTGATCGCGCGCTCCAGCTCGAAGCGCTTCACTCCTGGCCGTCCCAGAGCGTGCCGCTCTTCGGCACGTCCAGGCCGAGATGCCGATACGTGCGTTCGGTCGCAACACGTCCGCGCGGTGTGCGCTTCAGATAGCCCTCCTGCAAGAGGTAGGGCTCGTACACATCCTCGATCGTCTCGGCGTCCTCGCTGACCGCCGCCGCGAGCGTCTCGAGCCCGACCGGACCTCCGCCGAACTTGTCGGTGATCGCGCGGAGAAGGCTGCGGTCGCGATCGTCGAGGCCGGCGTCGTCCACCTCGAGCGCCGCGAGCGCTTCACGTGCCACGGGCAGCGTGACCTTGCCGTCGTGGCGCACCTGCGCGTAATCGCGAACCCGCTTGAGCCAGCGGTTGGCGATGCGCGGCGTTCCTCGCGCGCGGAGCGCGATCTCGTGCGCGGCCGCAGGCTCGATCTCGACCTTCAGGATGCGCGCGGATCGGCGGACGACCTGCTCGAGCGCCTCGGGCTTGAAGAGGTCGAGGTGGTAGATCGCGCCGAATCGATCGCGCAGCGGCGCCGAGAGGCGGCCGATGCGCGTCGTCGCGCCGACCAGGGTGAAGCGCGGCAACGGCAGGCGCAGCGTCCGCGCGCCCGGACCCTTCCCCAGGATGATGTCGAGGTGGAACTCCTCCATCGCGGGGTAGAGGACTTCCTCGACCACACGCGGAAGGCGATGCACCTCGTCGATGAACAGCACCGAGCCGTTCTCGAGATTCGTGAGGATCGCCGCGAGATCGCCGGCGCGTTCGATCGCCGGACCGCTCGTGATCTTGATCGGAACGCCGAGCTCGTGCGCGATCACGTTCGCGAGCGATGTCTTCCCCACCCCCGGTGGCCCGTACAGCGCGATGTGTTCGAGCGTTTCGTTCCGAGCCTTGGCCGCCTCGATGACGATGCGCAGCTGCCCCTTGACCTTGTCCTGGTTGATGTATTCGTCATCCGAGAGCCGCTGCGGCCGGAGCGATGCTTCGAGCGAGCGCTCCTCGCCCGGCTGCGCGACCGGCGCCGCGTCGCGCGGCGTTCGGTCCGCCTTCTTCAGCGCGGCCATGCGGCGACGATCTCGGCGATGCGCAAAGCGGCATCGTCGAGCGGGACAAGCTCCGACTCCGACGAGCTGCGAAGCTTCAGCTCCGCGGCGTTCTCCTTGAGGTTCCGCTTGCTCACGGTGACGCGGAGCGGGATGCCGAGCAGATCCGCGTCCGCGAACTTCACGCCCGCGCTCTCGTCGCGGTCGTCGTAGAGCACCTCGATGCCGCGGCTCTCGAGGTCGGCGACGACCGCCTCCGCCTTTGCGCGAACGGCATCGTCGTTCACAGGCAAAGCCAGGACGTGCACCTGGTATGGCGCGACCTGTGGCGGCCAGACGATGCCCTTGTCGTCGTGGTGCGTCTCGATGATGGTCTGCACCGCGCGCCCGACACCGATCCCGTAGCTGCCGCCGACGAACGGCTTCCGGGTCCCATCCTCCGCCAGGAACGTCGCGTTCATCTTGTCCGAGTAATAGGTGCCGTACGCGAAGATGTTTCCCACCTCCACTCCGCGCTTGATCTCGAGATTGCCCTTGCCGCATTTCGGACAGATATCGCCTTCGCGGACGTCGTGCACGTCGACGCGCTCGCCTTTGAAATCGCGATCGTGCACGACATCGCGGAGGTGCAGGTCCTTCTTGTTCGCGCCCGCGATGTACGCCCGCCCGTCGACGGACGAGTCGACGAGGGTCCTTACATTCAGTCCGACCGGGCCGATGAAGCCGGGGACGCCACCGGCGGCTGCGAAGTCCGCGTCGTTCGCGAACTTCACCTCGCTCGTGGCGAGGATCTTTCGCAGCTTCGCCTCGTTCACGTCGCGGTCCCCGGGCAGCACGACGGCCACCACCGTGCCCTTCGCGTCACGGAGCAGGAGCGTTTTGAGGAAGGCCCCGGGCGGCTGCGTCAGCGAGGCCGCCAGCTGTTCGATGCTCGTCGCGCCCGGCGTTTGGATCTCGCTCGGCGCCGGCACGTTTCCCGCGACCTGGGATCCGTCGCTGCGGGCGGAGCGCGACGCACGTTCCATGTTCGCGCGGTAATCGCAGTTCGTGCAGATGACCACGCGGTCCTCGCCGACATCGGTGAGGACCTGGAACTCGTGCGCGATGTCGCCACCCATCGCGCCCGTGTCCGACTCGACGCTGATCGCGTCGAGGCCCATCCGCTCGAACGTGCGGGCATACGCTCCGTGCTCGGCGGCATAGCTCTTTTCAAGGCCGGCCTGATCGACGTCGAAGCTATATGCGTCCTTCATGACGAACTCGCGGACGCGAAGCAGTCCGGCGCGCGGCCTCGCCTCGTCCCGCCCCTTCGATTGGAAGTGGTAGACGATCTGGGGCATCTGCTTGTAGCTCTGGAGCTCCTGCATGGCGTGCAGGTGCACGAACTCCTCGTGCGTGTAGCTCACCATGAACTCGCGGCCGTTGTGGTCCCTCGTACGGAAGGTGATCGGTTCGAGCGCGTCCCACCGACCCGTCTGCTTCCAGGTCTCGGCCGGCGTGAGGACTGGCATTTCCATCTCTTGCGCGCCGATCCGGTTCTGCTCCTCGCGGATGATCTGCTCGACCTTCTTCTGCACGCGGAACCCGAGCGGCAGCCACGTGTAGAGGCCCGCCGCGAGGGGTTTCGCGATCGCCGCGCGCAGCATCAGGCGGTGCCCGGGGGTCTGAGCTTCCGCGGGCGCTTCGCGCAGGGTGCGGCCAAAGAGCTTCGACTGTTTCATCGCTGTACTCCGAGGGTCATATTGAGGCGCGGCAGAATCGCCGGCGCGCGCCTGCGCGCCGGCTATCGCGGGATTCGGGACGAGGACCCTCGGTGAAAGGCCATTCCGCGCCAGTGTAGGTGCTCACCTTTCGCGAGACCAAGAGCAAGACCTACACGGTGGACAGCGGCGACAACCTCTCGAACATCGCGAAACAGGAGCTGGGTGACGCCAACCGCTGGCGCGAGATCTACGAGCTGAACAAGGACGTCATCGGCGACAACCCCGACCTCATCAGCCGGGGATGGAGCTCGAGTTCCCGAGCTGAGCCTCAAACCTTCGTGTGCTCGAGCGCGTCCCAGACGCGGATTTGCACGCGAGGAGCGGCCTTCACGGCGGGACTGACGCGCATGCCGATGATCTCGCGCTGGTCCTGCCAGCGCTGCGCGAGCGACTGGAGCATGGCGAGGCCGGCGGTACGCATTTCGCCGGCCTCCCAGCCCAGGATCTCCCCCCGCGCGGCTTCCAGACGGCGGTGGAACTTGTCGAGCCGCACGTAGTCGTGTCCCTCCGGCCAGCGCTGCTGGTCGAGATCGATCCCGAACACGAACACGGTGTCGATGAGCTGCGCGTCGCGGAAGTCGTTGGCGCGGAAGTCGTTCTTCGATCGGACCGGATCGATCCGCGTCGAACCCGGCCCTGCCGGCCGGCCGCTGAATGTCACGCTCACGACCTTCCCGGCGAACCGGCACTCGACGAACTCCGCACGGGCCGGCGTCCAGCCGTCGAGACGCGCATCGTCGAACGTGCACTTCTCGAATCGCGTTCCTTCGGGCGTGACCTGACGCATGTCCGCGCCGTCGAACTTGCACGACACGAACGTGCTCCGCGGCCGGGTCACGAAGAACGGAGCGAACTTCTCGTCGAGACGTAGTCCACGGAAGTCGCATGCGACGAAGTTGGCGACGGCGAGATTGAACTTGTCGAAGCGCGCCTTCCGGAAGTCGACGTTCGCGAGCCCGGCGCGCCCCACCGAGACCACGCCAGGTTGAACGTCGTCCGGCTGTGGGTCCCTGCCCACCCGGGGGCCCCTACCCCCGGGTGCGCTGTCCTGCTGGGACACTCCGCCCCGGGGTCAGCTGTCCTTCATGCGAGAGCTTCGGCGCCTTCTGCGAGTAGGGCTCTTTGCCGTTCTCGATGAGGATCTTGTCGATCTCCGCGAGCAGTCCGTCCATGAGCTTGTCCTCGGGATAGGTGCCGACGACCTTCCCCTTGCGGAAGATCGCGCCCTTCCCCACTCCGCCGGCGAACCCGACGTCGGCGTCCTTCGCTTCGCCGGGGCCGTTCACCTCGCAGCCCATCACCGCGACCTTCATCGGCACGGGGAGCGCGCGCAGGCGCTCCTCGGCGACCTTTGCGAGAGGAATGAGGTCGATGTCCGCGCGTCCGCAGGATGGGCACGCGACGAGCGTGAGGCCCTGGTCACGGAGGCTGAGCGACTTCAAGAGGTCGAAGGCCGCCCTGACCTCGAGGACGGGGTCCTCGCTGAGCGACACGCGGATCGTGTCGCCAATGCCTTCGTACAGCAGCACGCTCATGCCAGCCGCGGAGCGGATCGAACCGGCGAGCGCGGTGCCCGCCTCGGTGACCCCGAGGTGCAGCGGATATGGCACCGCTTTCGCGAGCCGACGGTACGCCGCGATCATGACCGGCACCTCGAAGGCTTTCACGCTGACGACGATGTTGTCGAAGTCGAGGTCCTCGAGGATGCGGATCTCGGAGAGGGCTAGGTCGACCATGCGCTGCGATTCATCGCGGATGTCGCCCGGTTGGCGATCGCCGATCGAGCCGTGGTTCACGCCGATGCGGATCGGCGTGCCCTGCTCCTTGGCGCGCTTGACGACCTCGCGCACGCCGTCCTTGTTGTGGATGTTCCCGGGGTTGAGGCGCAGCTTGTGGACCTTTGCGTCGAGGGCCATGAGCGCGAGCCGGTAGTCGAAGTGGATGTCGGCGACGATCGGGAGGATCGAGCGCCGAACGACTTCTTTGAGCGCCTCGCCAGCGCGCTTGTCCGGGACCGCCACGCGCGCGATCTCGCAGCCAGCCTCCTGCAGGAGCTCGATCTGGCGGATCGTGGCGTCGACGTCGTGCGTCAACGTCGTGCACATCGACTGGACCGCCACCGGAGCGCCGTCGCCGATCGCCGTGCCGCCGACCCACACGCGCCTCGACTTCCGTCGCGGTCGCGGCGAGGCGCGGTCCTCGGGGAGGTTGAGGTCGAGGCTCATCGTGCTCACACTCAAAGTGTAAGAGTGCGTTCGTGAAGTCCTTCGCCCCTGGGGACAGCGTCGTGTGGCGCTCGGTCGTTCGCGACGAACAAATGGTGCAAACGGTGTGGCCCTGGACGGGCGTTCAAGATGGTGACAAAGAGATCGTCCTTTACCTACCCGCAGGAACTGTCGGCAAGCGCCGGACCGGCGTGAGGGGCGGACCGAACGGCCGGATGCTTCTCAAGTGGGACGGCGGTCACGCCGACATGACATGGAAACGCACCAACGTCGTCCGGCTCTATTCCTTAGGAGATCCCTACTCGCTCTGGCTCGCGTTCGACGCCTCGACCTGGGATCTGGTGTGGCGCTACATCAATCTCGAAGACCCCTGGCGCCGGACCGCGATCGGGTTCGACTCTCGCGACGTGTACCTCGACCTCGTCGCGGGTCCTGATGGCCACGACTGGGAGTGGAAGGACGAGGACGAGCTCGCGTGGGTCGTGGAGCAGGGACGCATCAGCGCGGCGCGCGCGGTCCAGATCCGCGCCGATGGTGAGCACGCGATCGAGGCCGTCCGAGCGATGGGCTCGCTCGACCGATGGCGAACGTGGCGACCTGATCCGCGCTGGCTGATTCCGACGGTGCCAGAGCGATGGCGCGAGTACGAGCCCTAGGGGAAGATCATGCCCCCGCGCTCGTCGAACGAGGTGCCGCTCTTCCAGATGACCTCCCACGCGTTGTCCTCAGGGTCGAGGAAGGAGAAGGCACGGCCACCGATCGAAAGATCCTTCGGCGGTCCCTGCAGGCGGAGATCGGCGAAGGACCCGAGCGCCGCGTACACGCTGTCCACCTGCGCCGCGTCGTTCAGGTTCATCGCGATCTCGAATCCCTTGAACGCCCCCGGCGCCGGGGCCTCGCCCAGCGACGAGTAGTAGGTCGCCGGAAACAGACCGAGGATCGCTCCGCCGGTCTGGAAAGCGACGAAGTCATCGTTGCTGTCCTTCGACTCGGGCCAACCGAACTGCCGATAGAACTTCGCCATCCGCGCGAAGTCGCGTACCGCGAGGGTCACGAAGCTCACGCGCGCCGGGACGCGACCTCGGTTGTTCCGCGGCTCGGCCTCGCTCGCATCGCGCGAGGGATCCGTCTCGGACGCGGGCTCGCGCAGAAATCCGCCAACGTTCACGCCCTCGGCCGGCGGCCTCGGATCGCTCACGCGCTCGCTCCGGTGTAGGAGCGCAGGCCGAGCCGCCAGAACCACGACGCGAGCACGAACGCCGCGACCGTTCCGATCACGAGCAGTCCGAGGCCGAGCGGATCGAGCCGCCCGGCGATCACCTGCGCGGGCACCGTCACCGCGACGCCGATCGGCACCGCGCTCGACAGGGTGATGCGGAGCCATCCGGGATAGACATCCACCGGAAATCGTCCGGCGTCCATGAACGACCAGTACAGGGCCATCAGGTTATCGACGCGGACGAACCAGAACGCAAATGTCGAGAGCGCGAGCAGGAGCGCGTAGATGAGGCCGAAGCCGCAGACCAGCGCGATCGGAAACCCGATCGCTTCCGCGACGCCGACGCTCGGGATCCGCGATAGCCCGATGCCGACGACGATCGCGCCGAGGCCCATCTGCGCGAGCTGCACGACCTGGAAGTTGCGCAGCGTGACCAGGAACTGCGCCGAGACCGGCTTGAGGAGCGCGAAGTCGAGCGTGCCGAGGCGGACGTGCTCCATGAACTTCTCGAAGCTGGGTTGCAGGACGAGCTCGCCGAATCCCTGCACCAGGTAGAAGCAACCGAGGAGCACGAGCATCGCGCCGAGGTCCCACCCGTTCAGCACCGTCGTGTAGCTGAACAGCACGAGGATCGCGCCAACGCTGGTCGCCGTTACGACGATCGTCTGCACGATCTCGAGGACGAGGTTGAGGCGGTACTCGAGCTCGTACTGGAGCTCGGTCCGGAAGAAGAGCCGCAGCAGGCGCAGGTAGCGGACCATCAGGCGCCCACCGCGCTGTACTGCCGGACCCCGACGCGCCACACGCGGTGGAACGCGAAGTAGAAGACCACCACCCAGATCGCCTGACCGGCCATGAGTTGGAGCGCCGTCGGCAGAGTCACGCCGCCGCGAAGGATCTCCGCGGGGACGCCGAGGATGTACCCGAACGGCAGCGCGAGCGAGATCGTCTGCAACGGACCGGGAAGGAGCGCGAGCGGCGCGATCTGGCCGGCGAAGATGAACGCGGCGCGATCCCAGAACGTGGAGACCGCGTGCACCCGCGTCGTCCAGAAGGCGAGCGTGGCGAGGACCCAGCCCGAGAAGAAGGCGAGCGTGGCCGCGAGCATCACGCTCGGGATGAAGAGGATGAGGTGGGCGGGAGTCGTGCGGAAGCGCGCGTCGAAGGTGATCGAGAGGAAGACGAGGATGATGCCGAGGGGGATGATCGTCGTGAGCTTCCACACGATGTTCTCCACGACCGAGTAGTGGATCGGATGCAGGGGCCGGAGTAGCTTCGGCGACAACCGGCCGAGGCGCACCTCGAACTCGAAGTCGTACGCGTTCCAGCTCATCGTCAGGTTGCTCACCAGCGAGAGGCAGATGTAATACGCGGCGAAGTCGCGGACGTCGTATGTACCGATCTGTCCGCCCTGCGAGTTCGCGACCGCGACCCACGCGGCGAGGAAGATCACCGGCCGGATGACCGAGAACAGCATCCAGAGGATCGATTGAACGCGGTAGGCCGATGCCGCCTGGATCTGCGCGACAAGGAGCGCGCGGTACGTCCGGATCACGCGCTCACCGTCGTTTGCTCCGATGTGAAGACGCGGTCGATGACCTCTTCGATCGGCGGGTCCTCGACCGAGATGTCGGCGAGGCGGTCACCGAGATCGTTCACCAGCCTCGCGGTGCGTTCGGGCGCGACCTGCCGATCGACGCGCAGCGTGACGCGCCCCTCCTCGCGCGAGACGACGGTGCCGTACGCATCGAGGTCTGTCGATGACGCGGCGCCGTCGTGCAACGTCGCGGTAATGACCTTGTACGGCGCCATGCGCTCGGCGAGGTCGGCAAGCGGACCGTCGTAGAGCAGCCGCCCGCGGTGGATGACGATCACGCGCTTGCAGAGCGCGACCACGTCGTCCATGTAATGACTGGTCAGAAGGATGGTCGCGCCGGTGCGCCGGTTGTACTCGGCGACGAAACGGCGGATGCGCACCTGCATCGAGACATCGAGTCCGATCGTCGGTTCGTCGAGGAACGCGACGCTCGGCGAGTGGATGAGGCCCGCCGCGAACTCGACCTTCATGCGCTCGCCGAGCGAGAGGTTACGCACGGGCTTGTGGACGAGATCTTGAAGCTCCAGGAGCTCGGTGAGCTCGTTCACCGTGGCGCGGAACCGGTCCTCGGGGATGCGGTAGATCTCCTGAAGGACGCGGAAGCTGTCCGCCGCCGGGATGTCCCAGACGAGCTGGGTCCGGTTGCCCATCAGCAGGGTCATGCTTTTCAAATAGGCGTTCTCGCGCCGCCAGGGCACGTATTCGAGGACGCGCGCCTCGCCGGCGGTAGGGTGGAGCAGGCCGGAGAGCATCTTGAGCGTCGTGGTCTTCCCCGCCCCGTTCGGGCCCAGGAAACCGACGACCTCGCCCGGGTCGATACGGAACGTGATGCCCGCGACCGCGTTCACATCCTTGCGGTGGCGCTTCACGAACGAACGCAGCGTCGCGGCCAGACCTTCCTCCCGCTCGGTCACCTGGAAGGTCTTGCGGAGCTCGCGCACGTCGACGACGGCCTCGGTCACTCGGGCATGATGAGCGCGTTCTCCGACCCGCGCGAGTGCATCATTTGTTGCGAATACAGGGAGGCCGACTATGACTGAGCAACGCGTGATCCCGATGCTCGCGTACGAAGACGCGAGTCTCGCCGCCGAGTGGATCTGCAAGGTCTTCGGCTTCCGAGAGGCCGAGCGCTTTCATGACGGCGTCGGCACCGTGACCGACGTCGTGCTCGACCTCGATGGGGCGATGGTGATGGTCGGTCATCCGACGGACGCGTACCAGGGACCCCGCCGGCATGCGCAGGCCTGCGCGCTCGCACGCCAGTGGCTCGAAACGCCGTACATCGTCGACGGCGTCGTCGTGATGATCGACGACGTCGACACGCACTTCGGGCGCGCGAAACGCGGCGGCGCGAAGATCCTCAGCGAACCCGAGACGAACGAGCGACAACGCCAGTACCGCGTCGAGGATCTCGAAGGGCATCGCTGGATGTTCGCGCAGCGCTTGGGGAGCTAACCTCCGGCGGCGCGGCGGATGTCGGCGACGCTCACGACCACGAGCAGCCCGAGCAAGAGGACGAAGCCCACTGCGTGGATCGCGGCCTCGACCTGAGGCGAGAGACGTCGGCGTAGCGCCGCGGAGAGCAATACGAAGAAGAGTCGCCCGCCGTCGAGACCCGGGAACGGGACGATGTTGAGGACGCCGAGGTTCACCGAGATGATGCCGACGAGCTTGAGGAATGCGGCGACGCCGAGCTGGGAGACCGCCGCCGTCACGAGGAAGATCTGGATCGGACCTCCGACGGGCGGCGGCCCGGGCTCGTTCGTCGGTCGCGACAGCAGCTGACCGGGTAGATCCGCGATCTGCCTCGCCACGTCGCCCGTGAGCCGAAGGGCTTGCACGAACGCTTGCGGAGGAGAGAGCGCGGTCGGCGGGCTCGCGACGTCTTCGAGCCTGACGCCCAGCGGGCCCTCGGCCTCCGGAGGGTTCGCACGTGGCACGACGACTATCGGCCCGATCGTCTGACCGTCGCGGTCGATGACGATCGAGACTTCCTTGCCGGCGTGGCCGTAGATATACGTCCGCAGGTCGGTGGTTCGCGTGACCTCGTTGCCGTCGATGGTCCGCACGATGTCCAGCGGCTGGATGCCCGCCACCTCCGCCGGCGAGCCCGGCGCCACCTCCGCGACCCGCACGACGCCGGTCGGCGCCTCGGTGCCGATCATGAACGCCGCCGTCAGCACGACGATCGCGAGCACGAAGTTCATCCCGACTCCGGCGGCGAGGACGATCGCCTGGGCCCACCATGGCTTGGCGGTGAAGGACCCGGGATCGCCGGCCCCTTTCTGCTCGATGGCGAAGTCGTCCTGTCCGAGGATCCGCACGAAGCCGCCGAACGGGATCGCGTTGACGCTGTAGTCGATCCCGCCGCGGCGTATCGCGAAGAGCCGGGGTGGGAAGCCAAAGGCGAACTCGAGCACGCGCATGCCGAGGAGCCGCGCCGTGAAGTAGTGACCGAACTCGTGCACCGCGATGATCAGCGTGAACATCACGAGGAACAGCGGGATGGCGAGCGGGTTCTGCGTGAAGAACTGGATGAGACCGCCCATCAGGCGACCACCGCGGGCGTCCCGAGCGAGGCCCGGACCGAAGCGTCGATCGCGATGACCTCTTCGAGCTCCGGCTCACGTGAGTGTTTCGCGCGAGCACCGAGCTCGGCGCCGCGGCGGAGCAGATCGGCAATGTCGGTGAACGGAATATCGCCGCGCAGGAACCGCTCGACGGCAAGCTCGTCGGCCGCCGACAGGCCGACCATCGCCCCGAGGTCGCCCGATCGCGCGGTCTCCAGCACGACGGCGAAGCACGGATAGCGCGCCACGTCGATCTCGCCGAAATGCAGCGTGCGGTCCGCGGTCCAGTCGAAGCGCGGCGCCGGTGAAGGCGCGCGGTCCCATAGAAGCGCGTACTGGATCGGCAGGCGCATGTCCGGCTCGGCGAGCTGTGCCTTCACGCTCCCATCAACGTACTCGACGAGGGCGTGCACGACGCTTTCGGGGTGGTAGACGACGTCGATCCGCTCGTACTCGAGGCCATAGAGCCAGCGCGTTTCGATGACCTCGTAGCCCTTGTTCACGAGCGTGGCCGAGTCGATCGTGACCTTCGGACCCATCTTCCACGTCGGATGGCGGAGCGCGTGCTCCGGCGTGACGCCAGGGAGCGCTTCGAGGGGTACGTCTCGGAACGCGCCGCCCGACGCGGTGATGGCGACGCGGCGGACCGTGGACAGATCTTCGCCAATGAGGCATTGCCAGAGCGCGTTGTGCTCGCTGTCGACCGGCCGAAGGCGGTCCCCCGCCCCGCCGGAGAGACGGCGAATGAGATGGCCCGCCGCGATCAGGACTTCCTTGTTCGCGAGCGCGACGCTCTTGCCGGCCTCGAGCGCGGCAATGGTCGCGCGCAATGCGGCGACGCCGGGAGTTGCGACGAGGACCAGGTCGGCGTCCGCATCGGTCGCGAGAGCCACGAGGGCGTTCGGACCGAGTGCGGTGCGCGCCGTCGGAAACTCGAGCGCGAGCGCGCGAAGCTCGTCGGCCTTGCGGTTCGCACCGAGCGCCACCACGCACAGGCGATCGGGTTGCGCTCGGACGACATCGAGCGCCTGGCGGCCGATCGAACCGGTGGCGCCGAGGATCGCGAGACGGATCGGAGCGGTCACCAATCCATCATCCCAGACGACGCCGGCGCCGCCGGTGTGTGCTCGGAATCGCTAGAAGATCCCGATCCCGAGGAGCAGTACCAGAAAAGTCGCGACCGCCACCAGGCTGTCCAACCGATCGAGCACTCCACCGTGTCCGGGAAAGATCGTCCCCGAGTCCTTCACGCCGGCGCGCCGTTTCACATAGGACTCGAGGAGATCGCCCGCGAGGCCGACCGGTCCGATCAACACGGCCGCGATCGCCGCGGGGACCCGCGGTAGGCCGAACGTGGCCGCGACCGCGAGGACGACGAGCGCACTCGCGGCGAATCCGACGACCGTTCCCTCCCATGTCTTCCCTGGGCTGATCCTGGGCGCGAGGCGGCGGCGTCCAAACGCGGAGCCCGCGAGATAAGCGGAGACGTCGGCGGCCCACGTCGCGAGCACCGCGAGGATGAGCCAGACCGGAAGGTCGTCGGCGGTACCGTGGTGTGCCCCCAGAGGCCCGAGCTGTTTGAGCGCTCCGAGGCACGCGAGGCCGACGAAGAAGAGCGCGCCGAACGCGATGGCCGGCAGCCGCGCGCGGAGCGCGAGAAGCTCGGTGAGACCGAGGACTCCCACCACGATCAGGAGCGCCCAGAAGACGATCGGCGGCGCGGAGACGCCGACGAGAACGACCGCCCCGTAGACGATCGCCGTCACCGTGCGGCGGCGAAGGTCGTTCACTAACGTCCGAAGCGGCGTTCGCGCTCGGCGTACGACGCGAGCGCGGCGTCGAGGTCGGCAACCGAGAAGTCCGGCCACAGCACCTGCGTCGCCCACATCTCCGAATACGCGACCTCCCACAAGAGGAAGTTCGAGACGCGAAGCTCGCCGCCGGTCCGAATGAGGAGATCGGGATCGGGATGCTCGGGCGCGTACAGCCGCTTCGCGATCGCGGCCTCGTCGATGTCGTATGGCTGCACGCCGTCGGCGACGAGCCGTTTGACCGCATCGACGATCTCGGCGCGGCCGCCGTAATTGAAGGCGAGTGTCATCACTCCGTGAGCACCCGGGGAGGTCTCCTTGACGGCGCCGGCGATCGCGCGCTGCAGGCGTTCGGAGAGCTCGTGCAACCGGCCGATCACCATGAGTTTCACGCCGTCTTCGACGAGCGTCTTGGTCTCGCGGCGGATCGTCTCCTCGAGAAGCGCCATGAGCGCGCCGACCTCTTCCTCATCACGTGACCAGTTCTCGGTCGAAAAGCTGTAGAGGGTGAGGAACTCCACGCCGCGCTCGCGCGCCGCGCGAAGGGTGCGGCGGATGGTGTCGACCCCGGCGCGATGGCCGGCGATCGCCGGCAGATGCTTCTTACGCGCCCACCGCCGATTGCCGTCCATCACGATCGCGAGATGCCGCGGGACGGCGGCGGTCAAACGGAGAGGATCTCCTTCTCCTTGGCCTGCCCGATCTCGTCGGCGGTGAGGATGTACCGGTCGGTGAGCTTCTGAAGCTGCGCCTCGACGCGCTTCACCTCGTCGGTCGTCACGCCGGAGCTCTTTTCCTTGGACTTGAGCTCGTCGTGCGCGTGGCGCCGGAGGGTTCGGATCTCGACGCGGCCTTCCTCGACCTTCTTGTGCAGCTGCTTCACGAGGTCGCGCCGGCGCTCCTCGTTGAGCGCCGGGATGTTGAGTCGAATCACCGCGCCGTCGTTACCCGGCGTGAGCCCGAGGTCGGAGCCGAGGATCGCTTTCTCGATCGCCTTGATCAGGCTGCGGTCCCACGGCTGGATGACGATCTGGCGCGGCTCCGGGGCGCTGATCGCGGCGAGCGACACGAGCGGCGTCGGCGCGCCATACGCGTCGACCTCGAGCTCCTCGACCAGGCTTGGCGCTGCGCGGCCCGTGCGGACGCCCGAGAGCTCGTGCTTGAGCGCGTCGATCGCCTTGCGCATCCTCGCCTCGACCTGAGGGAGGATCTCCTCGAGCGCCACTTATCTGGCGTGCACGAGCGTGCCGATGTGCTCGCCTTTTGCGGCGCGCACCATCGCGTCGGCCTGCGAGATGTCGAACACGATGATCGGGATCCCCCGCTCTTCGGCCAGAGCGGCGGCCGTCGCGTCCATGACGCCGAGCTGCTTCTCGAGCAGATCGCGGTACGTAATGTCGTCGTACTTCTTGGCCCCCCGGACGACGCGCGGGTCCGCGTCGTAGACACCGTCGACGGCGTTCTTGCCCATCAGGATCGCGTCGGCGTTGATCTCCGCCGCACGCAGCGCAGCTGCGGTGTCACTCGTAAAGAACGGGTTGCCGGTACCCGCGGCGAAGATAACCACCGAGCCCTTCTCCAGCTGGTGGATGGCACGCCTGCGGATGTATGGCTCGGCGACCTCGGCGATGGTGATCGCCGACTGGACGCGCACGGGCACGCCTATCGACTCGAGCTGCGACTGCAGCGCGAGCGCGTTGATGACCATCGCGAGCATGCCCATATAGTGGCCCGTCGCCTCTTCGATGCCGTGCTCGGCGACAGTCGCCCCGCGGATGATGTTGCCGCCGCCGATGACGACCGCCACCTGGACCCCGAGATCGCGGACCTTGCGGATCTCCTCGGCCAGGTACTTGGTGTACTCGGGAGAGATTCCGAATTCGCGGTCTCCGAGAAGCGCTTCGCCCGAGAGCTTCAGCACCACTCGGCCGTACTTGGCCTTCGTCTCTTCGGCCATCGCGGGCAGTCTAGGTCGGTTCGCCGTTGGACTGGCCCAGCTCGAACCGCTTGAACCGCTTGACGTGGACATTCTCCCCGGTGGTCGCAGCAATGCTCGTCACGAGCTCGCCGATCGTCTTCGAGGCATCCCGGATGTAGGCCTGGCCCAGAAGCTGCTCCACATCGGTGGGATCCATCGCCGCGACCTGCATCGCGATCTCCCTCGCGAGCTCCTTGAAGTCGGGGTTGCGCGCCACGAAGTCGGTCTCGCTCGAGAGCTCGACGATCGCGCCGATGCGGCCACCCGCGTGGACGTACGCCTCGACCAGACCTTCCTTGGCCTCGCGGTCGGCCTTCTCCTTCGCCTTGGCGAGCCCGCGCTCCTTGATGAGCCCCTTCGCTTTTTCGAAATCGCCCTTCGCCTCGTCCAATGCTCTCTTGCAGTCCATCACGCCTGCGCCCGTCTCCTCGCGGAGACGCTTGACGTGGTCTTTTGAGCTCGCCATCACTCGTCCTCTTTCTTGTCCACAGTGGCTTCCGCGGAAGCCTCCTCGGCCGGCTCCTCGTAGCGCTGGCCGCCGAGCGGGTAGTCCTCGTCCTCTTCGGGCTCGTAGACCCGCGGTGTGCGCTTCGCCCGCGGGACGCCGATGCCGCCTTCGTACTGTTCCGCCGTAGTCGACGGCGCGTAGCCCATGTCTTCGGGCGTCGCCTCTTTGCGCGCCGCGTCGAACTGCTGTCGGCCCTCGAGGATCGCGTCGGCCATCTTCTGGCAGATGAGCTTCACCGCGCGGATCGCGTCGTCGTTCGCCGGGATGATCACGTCGATGAGGTCGGGGTCGCAGTTCGTGTCGACCATCGCGATGATCGGGATCTCGAGGCGTCGCGCTTCCTCGACGGCGATGTGCTCGCGGTGCGGATCGACGACGAAGATCGCAGTCGGTGGACGCTTCAGCTCGCGCACCCCGGAGAAGTACCGATCGAGATGCTGGAGCTCGTCGTCAAGGCGCTGCGCATCCTTCTTGGGCATCGTCGCGAAGTCGCCGCGCTCCTTGCGCTCCATCAGATCGTTGAGCCGCTGGATGCGCTTTTGGATCGTGACGAAGTTCGTGAGGAACCCGCCGAGCCAGCGCTGGTTGACGAAATGCATCCCGGCTCGCTTGGCTTCCTCGGATATCGACTCCTGCGCTTGCTTCTTCGTTCCGACGAAGAGGATCTGCCCACCGTCGGCGGCCAGGTCGCGCATGAAGATGTAGGCCTCCTCGACGCGCGAGAGCGTCTGCTGAAGGTCGATGATATGAATGCCGTTGCGCTCCATGAAGATGAAGCGCTTCATCTTTGGATTCCATCGCCGAGCCTGATGTCCGAAATGAACCCCGGACTCGAGCAGCTGCTTCATCGTGACGACTGCCAATGTGATCCCCTTAGTCCTCCGCCTGCTTCCCGTTCGTGGAGAGGGCGATCAGCAGGCGTGCGAAGTACCGAGCTCGTGCTCGATCTCCGTCAATTGTACGGCGCGTCGTCCGAAGGCTGCGGGGCCTGTCCCCGGCTCGGGGTCGCGCGCTCCGCCGCACCCTCCCCACCCTGT
>DATCPK010000012.1:0-7167 GCA_036570125.1 Candidatus Limnocylindria bacterium | reverse complement strand
CCCTGAGTTCGGATCGCCCGACGCCCCCGTCGATCAGCTCGCGGAGGACGTCCGCGTGCGGCTGCAGGCGGAGCTCACGAAGATGCGCGACAACACGACGAAGTTCGCGAACGCCGAGGTGGTCCGAGAGCTGCGGGAGATCGCGACGCGCGTCGCGGCATGACCTCCGCGCACAAGGTCAAGATCACCTACTGCGCCGAATGCGGGTACGAGCCCCAGACGCTCGACCTCGCGAGGGCGCTCATGCTCGAGTTCGGCGCCCGTCTCTCGTGCATCGAGCTGATCCCATGGGATGGAGGCACCTTCGATGTCTCGGTTGACGGTCAATTGATCCATTCCATGACACGCGACGGCGGGTTCGGCGATGCCGCCGCCATCAAGGCCGCGGTGCGCGCTCGCTTGACCGTCTGAGCTCGCACGTCGAGCGATTTCGCGCTGGCGTACGCCGGTAGAATTTCGCACGCGGGTCGCCACAGCGGCCCGACTCAGGGAGGCAAGGGTGCAGAGGATTCCTAAACGCGCGTTCGTTCTCGCAAGCGTGACCCTTCTCATCACCGCGATCACCGGCACCGCGGCCATCGCAAGCGGCAGCGCAAGCGCGCTTCCGATCTTTGGCGACGCGGGTATGTCGCCGAAGTTCACAACGATGGGTGGCGCGACGCCCCTCGCGACGGACAAAACGGTGCCCCACTGGTACAGCCAATTCACCGATCCGACCAACGGCGTCACCTACGGATACAACATGGTCGGATCGGAAGACCCGCGCAACGCGAATGCCGGCACGACGACCGTGGGCGTGGACATCATCCCGCTCAACCTCTCCTTCGCCGCGAACGGCGGCTACCCGCTGAACGGCTCGAATGTCGTCAGCGCGGTCGTCAACTCGCCGGTGTTCAAGAACTTCGACTACACCTCGACGAAGTACACGACCGACCAGCACTACCTACCAGCCAAGGGCGGCACGCTCTCGCCGGGTAACTCCCGTGTCCAGTACGCGGACGCGTTCATGCGTTCGCAGTTCAACAAGACCGGCTCGAGCTATCACCTGGTGCTCGACCCGAGCGTGATGGCGCCCGTGGCGATCTCGGTCCCGCAGAACCAGGGCTCGGCATATCAGGGCGTGCGCGGCACGATCTTCGGCTTGATGAACGTGACCTGGTTCTCGTCGACGATCAATAACCTCATGGGGCAGCTTCATCTCGACCCCACGCGCCTGCCGCTCTTCCTCACCGACAACGTCATGCTCTACGCCGGGCCTAGCTGCTGCATCATCGGCTACCACGGCGCCGCACACGCCACCGGCCTCGGTGGCGGCGGCACGCACGGCAACGGCAATCAGGGCGTGCAGACGTTCTCATACGCCGCGTACACGCAGCCCGGCACCTTCTACCCCGGACCGGACGGCGCCTACTTCCTTCAGGACATCCACGCACTGAGCCACGAGATCGCTGAGTGGGCCGACGACCCGTTCGTGAACAACACCGTGAATCCTTGGTTGACTCCGACGGCCCCTCAATACGGATGCACCGCGTATCTCGAGACGGGGGATCCCGTCGTCGCGATCGGATTCACACTCCCGCGCAACACGTACTTCCAGAACGGCGCGTACGCGGGCGACGGCTACTGGCACCCCGAGGACGAGGTGCTCCTCCCGTGGTTCTCGCGCGAGGCGCCGAATCACACGTCGCAGCCGACGCAGGCGGCGTCGACGAACATCGGTCGATACAGCTTCATGGGCGACCTGAACCCTTTCCAGGGTTTCCGGCAGCCCGCTACCGGTTGCTAGCGCGCACCAGACCCTGACCGAAAAATGAGGCCCCCGGAAGCACCGGGGGCCTCATACTTTTGGGGTGGGGACAGATCCGCTCGACACGCTCGGCAGGCCGCTACACGACCTGCGCATTAGCGTCACCGACCGCTGCAACTTCCGGTGCGTGTACTGCATGCCCAAAGAGATATTCGGCAAGGACTTCCAGTTCCTGCCACGGGTCGAGATCCTTTCGTTCGAGGAGATCGAGCGGCTCGTTCGGATCTTCGTCTCGCTCGGCGTCCAAAAGATCCGCCTGACCGGCGGCGAGCCGCTGGTGCGACGCGACCTCGAGCGTCTCGTCGAGAAGCTCTCCAAGATCGGCGACCTCGACCTGACGCTCACGACGAACGGGTCGCTTCTCGCGCAGAAGGCGCGCGCGCTCGCCGATGCAGGCCTGCGGCGCGTCACCGTGAGCCTCGACTCGCTCGACGATGCGACGTTCAAGCGGATGAACGATTCGGATTTCCCGGTCGCGAAGGTCCTTGCCGGCATCGAGGCGGCGCACGCCGCGGGCCTCGCGCCGATCAAGATCAACATGGTCACCAAACGTGGCGTGAACGAGTCGAGCATCGTCCCGATGGCACGGTACTTCAAAGGCACCGGCATGACGCTGCGGTTCATCGAGTTCATGGACGTCGGATCCACCAACGGGTGGCGCCTCGACGACGTCATCCCGGCCCGGGAGATCGTCGACATGATCGGCCGCGAGATGCCGCTCGAGCCTGTTCAGGCGGGCTATCGCGGCGAGGTCGCGGCGCGCTACCGCTACACGGACGGCGGCGGCGAGATCGGCGTCATCTCATCGGTGACGCAGCCGTTCTGCGCGGACTGCACCCGTGCGCGCCTTTCGGCGGACGGCTCTCTCTACACGTGCCTCTTCGCGACGGAGGGGCACGATCTGCGCGCGCTTCTGCGGAATGATGCGAGCGATGAGGACATCACTCACGCGATCGCGTCGGTCTGGACGGAGCGCACGGATCGCTATTCGGACCTTCGCTCCGAGCAGACCGCCGGCCTGCACAAGATCGAGATGAGCTTCATCGGGGGCTAGCTAACGCCCGGCGACTCAGCTCGTCGTCGGCACTCGCAGCTCGGTCTCGAGCTCGTCGGCGAGGCGCTCCGCGGCGGCCGTGTTCACGCGAAGACGTTCCAGCGCCTGCGCCACGGTCTCGGCCACATCCGGCGTTCGCTTCTGCTCGAGGAACGCGGCCGCTTCGTCTGCGAGGCCGCGCTGGGCGAGCTGGCTGACCGCGTTGACCATGGATTGCTTGAGGAGCGGCGCCACGTCCGCGTTGGCGACATCGGCGTCCCAGTGCCCCTTGACAACTTCCCAGGCGATCGGTCGCGTGCGGCGAAATTGAAGCATCGGGATGAGCATGATCCCGCGGTCCTGCACCCGGATCAGCGGAGAGAAGACGGCCTCGGCCGTGCGACGAGCCAGTGCCGAATCCTCGAAGAACACGAGTCCCTGCCGGAACCGCGCCTCCTCCTGCGCGTCGGCCGCCTGCGCCTGCTGCATGCGCGCGACGTAGCGATCCCACAGGCGAGCGTCGCCGATCGTCGCGGCCACCGCGACCACCGTGCCGGCGACGTCGGGGTGCAGTCGCTCCCCGTTGTCGAGGTGCGCGCGCACCAGTCGCTGCGCCTCCGCGCGGACATCGTCGGACCGCGCGTACAGGCCAAGCATGCCGATCGCCCGAGTCCGCTTCTCGCGGACGTCGGAGTCCTCGCCGTCGGCCGGGCGCCACCCGGTCGCGTCGAGGATCGGACGGAAGAGATCCTCGACGAGGCGCGCGAACGGTCGCTCGGTCGCGTCGCGCACGGCGTAGTTCGCGAGCCACGTCAGCGCGTCGGCGATCGACGCGAGGACCGCGCGGTCCTGCTCGCCACGCAAGGTCTCGACGCGATGCAGGAACGTGGCGAGGGTCGCCTTGCCGTGACGCACGAGCGCCCACAGGTCGTCGAGCAGCGCGAGCCGCTCCTCCGCGGAAAGCTGCGCGACACCCTGATCGAGGAGATCGCCTTCGACGGCGGATGCGAACGCGAAGCGGTAGAAGCCACGGCCGCCGGCGTTCGGGAAGAACCACTTCGCGCCCTCGAGCCGCACCGTCTCCCGATCGCGCCGCAGGACGAAGCGCTGCTCGCGGATGCCCTCGGCGGTGCCGTACTTGACGACCATGGGCACCGGCCACACCTGGCCGGTCGGCTTCGCGCTCGAGTCCGAGAAGTAGCGCTCCTGGCGCAGCTCGAGCTCGAGCGCGCCAGCCGTCTGCTTCGCGCTGATGTGAACGAGCGGATGTCCCGGTTCCTTGATCCAGGCGTTCGCGATGGCGGTCACGTCCTGGCCGGACGCTCCATCGAGCGCGCGCCAAAAATCGTCGGCCGATGCGTTGGCCTCGGCGTGTCGCTTCAAGTAGATCCGCACACCTTCGCGGAACGTCTCGTCGCCGAGATATCCCTCGATCATGCGAAGGACTGCCGCTCCCTTTGTGTACGAGATGGCGTCGAAGCGTTGCGAGGCTTCCTCGGCGCTCTTCGCCTCGACCGAGATCGGGTGCGTGGATGCGAGTGCGTCGAGGTTGAACGCGCTGGTGTTGTCGGCCACGAAGTCGCGCCAGTACCGCCATTCCGGGTTGAGGGCAGCCGTCGCCTTTTCACCGACGAAGGAGGCGAACGATTCGTTGAGCCAGAGGTCGGTCCACCACCGCATCGTCACGAGGTCGCCCCACCACATGTGGGTGAGCTCGTGGGCGGCGGTGCTGAAGATCCCCTTGAGCGTCTGGATCGACGCGTTGCGATCGTCCGCCGCGAGAAGGCGCGTCCGGTAGGTGATCGCGCCCGGGTTCTCCATCGCGCCCGCCTCGAAGTCGGGGATGCCGATCGCGTCCACCTTTATGTAGGGGTAGGGGATCGCCGTGTAGTCCTGCAGCCATTCCACCGAGCGTACGTGGGCGTCGCGTGCGTAGATGCCCTGCTCGGCGAGGCCGGGTGGGAGGCAGACGCGGACGGGAATGCCGGACGGGGTCGTCGCGCTCGGCGTGAACTCGTAAGGCCCCACCGTGAACGCGACGAGATACGAAGAGATCTTCGGCGTCTCGCGGAAACGCGTGCGCGTGCGCCGCTCGTCGACCGCCTCCTGCGAGGTGATGGGCATGTTGCCGATCGCCGCGTTACCGGCCGGATGGATGAGCTCGAGCGAGAAGCGCGCCTTGAACTCGGGCTCGTCGAAGCACGGGAACGCCCGTCGGGCGTCGGCCGCCTCGAACTGCGTCGCCGCGTATCGCTCCTCACCGCGGAGGGACCGATAGAGGCCGCGCAGCGAGTCGCGGATGCCGCCCTTCCAGGAGATCTCGAGCACGTGCTCGCCCGCGGGAATCTCGCTCGCGAAACGCAGGGTCGCGGTCTCGGACTCCGGGTCAAGCTCGGCGCGCTCGAGCTTGTTCTTTGCGTCGATCGTGGCCGCGACGATGTCGAGCTCGATGGCATGGAGGGTGATCTCGCGCGACGCGCGCGATGAGCGCAGCCCGATGCGCTCCCAACCGGTGGAGCTCCACGCGTCGAACTCGAGCTCGAACCGCAGCTCATAGCGGCTCGGGAGCACGTCCTTTGACAGTCGGAAATTGCGCTTGTCCCCGCCCACGACGCGGTAAAGCCTACCTGCTACGGTCTTTACGTGCCCCCGCAATTCATCTACTCGATGTATCAGCTCAAAAAGATCGTGCCTTCGACGCAGCGGGAGATCCTTCGAGGGATCACGCTCGCGTTCTATCCCGACGCGAAGATCGGCGTGCTCGGCGCGAACGGCGCGGGCAAGAGCACGCTTCTGCGGATCATGGCCGGGGTCGACCGCGACTTCGTCGGAGACGCGCGGATCACCGAAGGTTTTCGGGCCGGGCTGCTGGCACAGGAGCCCGCGCTCGATCCGAACAAGGACGTCCGCGGCAACGTGGAGGACGGCGTCGCCGCGCAGCGCGCGGTGCTCGATAAGTACAACGAGCTTTCCATGAAGCTCGGAGACGACCTCGCCCCCGCGGAGATGGAGCGCGTCACCGACCAGCTACAGCGGACGCAGGACGAGATCGAGGCAAAGGGCCTCTGGGAGCTCGACGCGGCGGTCGACGTAGCGATGGACGCGCTTCGCTGCCCGCCCGGCGAGCAGGACGTCGCAACCCTTTCTGGTGGCGAGCGCCGCCGCGTCGCTCTCTGCCGGCTCCTTCTCTCGAAACCCGACCTGCTTCTTCTCGACGAGCCAACGAACCATCTCGACGCGGAATCGGTCGGCTGGCTCGAGCGGCATCTGGCCGAGTACCCCGGGTGCGTCGTCGCGGTCACGCACGACCGCTATTTCCTCGACAACGTCGCGGGCTGGATCCTCGAGCTCGACAAGGGCGCCGGGATTCCCTATCAGGGCAACTACAGCTCGTGGCTCGAGCAGAAGCGCAAACGCCTCGCGGACGAGGAGAAACAGGAATCCGCGCGCCAGCGGACCCTCGCGCGCGAGCTCGAGTGGGTCCGCGCGTCGCCGCGCGCGCGCCAGGCGAAGAGCAAGGCGCGCATCGAGGCGTACGAGCGCCTTCTCGCGGAAGACCCGGAGCTGCGCGAGCGCGAGCTGGAGATCTCGATTCCGCCCGGCCCGCGGCTCGGCGACGTCGTTGTAGAGGCGGAGGGCGTCCGCAAGGCCTATGGCGACAAGCTGCTCTTCGACGACCTCACGTTCTCGCTGCCGCGGGGCGGCATCGTCGGCGTGATCGGCCCGAACGGCGCGGGCAAGACGACGTTGTTCCGACTGATCACCGGCGAAGAGAAGCCCGATGCCGGAACGCTGCGCGTCGGCGACACCGTCAAGCTCGCGTATGTCTCGCAGAGCCGCGACACGCTCGATCCGAAGAAGAGCGTGTGGGAAGAGATCTCGGGCGGCGAGGAGAACATCCAGATCGGCTCGCGTACGCGGAACGCGCGCGCGTACGCCGCGTCGCTGAACTTCCGCGGAGGCGACCAGCAGAAGAAGGTGGGGGACCTCTCGGGCGGCGAGCGGAATCGCGTGCATCTGGCGAAGCTCCTGCGCTCGGGCGGCAACGTCCTCCTTCTTGACGAGCCGACGAACGACCTCGACGTGGACACCCTCCGCGCGCTCGAGGAGGCGGTCCTCGACTTCGCCGGATGCGTCGTCGTGATCAGCCACGACCGCTGGTTCCTCGACCGTATCGCGACGCACCTGCTCATCTTCGAAGGCGACAGTCGCGTCCGCTGGTTCGAGGGCAACTACCAGGCGTACGAGGAATTCATGCGCAAGACCGTCGGAAGCGATTGGCGTCCGCACCGCATCCACTACCGGCCTCTCATGCGCGCGTGAACCC
>DATCPK010000011.1:0-41580 GCA_036570125.1 Candidatus Limnocylindria bacterium | reverse complement strand
CGCGCGAGCGAACGGCCGAAGGCGGGACCGAGGTCGGCGGAGGTCACGTAGTCGCCTTCGAAGCCGAGCGAGGCGCGCGTCGTGTAGTAGCCGTCCTCCGGGTCGAAGAGGGCGGTTTCCATGAAGTCGGCGAACGTGATCGGTCCGCGCGCGCGGATGCGCGCCACGATCCGCTCGGCGAGGTTGCCCACGAGCTAGAGGCTACGCACCCCAGCGCGGCGGGCCGGGCGGACGGATCTCGGGCGGCCGCGGATTGTTGTGGCCGTCGAACGGGATCTCCTCAGAGGGCTTCCACGTCCGCGCCACCGCGAGCTCTTCCTTCGCGAGCACCGTCCGGCCGAAACGGGCGTAGGTCGACATTTCGAAGTTCGGCGTCTCGCCGAGCGCGCCGTGCGGGCACACCTCCACGCAGTCGCCGCAGTAGATGCAGCGGACCACGTCGAGCTCGTAGGTCTGCAGATCGCGCTCGCGCATCATCAGCGCGCCCGTTGGGCACGTCTCGGCGCACGCGCCGCACGACACGCAGTCGGTGTACTTGAGCGACACGTTCCACGGCGTCGTCACGATCGAGTCGTAGCCGCCGCCCATGAGGCCGTAGCAGTTCGCGCCGATCACGTCGCGGCAGATGCGAACGCACTGCGTGCAGTTGATGCACTTGTTGAGGTCGCGAAGGATGAAGTCGTGGCTGAAGTCGTACTCGTAGTCGTGATAGTCGACGGGCTCGGCGCGGTGGAATCGGTTCTCGGTGAGCCCGTGCTCCAGCGAGAGACGTTGCAGGTGACAGCGGCCGACGTCGGGACACACGCACTGGAGGCAGCGGGCGGCTTCCTTCTCCGCGGCGTTCTTGTCGTAGCCGTTCTCGATGAGCTGGAAGCTGAGGTCGCGTTCCTTGAACGGCAGCATCGGCATCCGGACCTGAGGCTCCACCGGCTTGTACGGGACGATGTCGATGAGCTCGGGGACGGCTTCCTCTTCGGCGATCTCGTCGGCGACGCGCGCCATGTCGTCGCCCGCTAGGTAGCGGTCGATGGCCTTCGCGGCGAGCTTGCCCTGTGCGACGCACTCGATGACCGTTCGCGCGCCCATCTGCGCGTCGCCGCCGGCGAACACCCCGGGCCGATCTGTCATGAGCGCGCCGTTGGTGATGATCGTCTCGCGCTTGCTCTTGCGGACGCCCTGCTCGCGGTCGAAGAAGTCAAGGTTCGGCACCTGGCCGATCGCGGGGATCGCGGTGTCGCACTCGATGACGAAGTTCGAGCCCTCGATCGGCACCGGGCGCCGCCGGCCGGACGCGTCGGGCTCGCCGAGTGCCATGCGCTGGAACTCGACACCGCCGACGCGGCCGTTCTTCTCGACGATGCGGACGGGCGCCGCGAAGAATTCGAGGCGGATGCCCTCGTGCTCGGCGTCGTCGACCTCGCTGTAGTGCGCGCCCATTTCCTTGCGCGAGCGGCGGTACACGACGGTCACGTCGGCACCGAGGCGGCGTGAGGTGCGCGCGCAGTCGAACGTGGTGAATCCGCCGCCGATGACGACGACCTTCTGACCCTTGCCGACCGGCACGGGATTGCCCTCCGAGTTCATGCGGAGGTAGTTGATCGCCTCGATGACCCCCGGCAAATCCTCACCCGGGATGCGCAGCTCGTTCGAACGCCACGCACCGAGGCCGAGGAAGACCGCGTCGTAGCCCTGGGTGAAGAGGTCGTCGAGCGAGAAGTCGCGGCCGAGCATCTGGCCGCCCTTGAACTCCGTGTCGCGGAGCTGCCAGACCGAGTTCAGCTCCTTGTCGAGCTTGACCTTCGGAAGGCGGTACTCAGGGATGCCGTAGCGGGCGATGCCGCCCTGCTTCTCCATCATGTCGAACACGGTCACGGCATGGCCCTTGAGCGCCGTGTAATACGCCGCGGTCATCCCGGCCGGACCCGCGCCGACGACCGCGACACGCTTGCCCGTGGCCGTCAGCTGGGGGAACGGCGTCGGCGCCGTCTCCATCTCCATGACGAGCTCGCCGGTGAAGCCGTGGCACTGGCAGATCGCGATCTCTTCCTCGACGAGACCGCGGCGGCACACTTCCTGGCACG
Source organism: Candidatus Limnocylindria bacterium (assembly GCA_036570125.1). GTDB lineage: Bacteria > Chloroflexota > Limnocylindria > P2-11E > P2-11E > 3-1-20CM-2-70-9. Next base: position 39,499 of record DATCPK010000011.1, on the reverse strand, counting down.
GCTTCGGGCAAACGAGGCCGAGCATGTACGGGAACGGCAGAACTTCTTTGACGAGCCGGGCCGCCTCGACGTGCTGTCCCTTTGACATCAGCTCGAGATAACCGGGGATGTCGATGTGCGTCGGGCAGCTCACCTGACACGGCGGCATGCAGTACGCGTTGTGGTCGCTGAGGATGTACTCGAGGTTCTGCTTGCGGAGCTTGAACAGCGAGTCCGACGCCTGCGTGATCTTCATGCCAGGTTCGACCGGCAGGTGGCACGAGGGCATCGGACGGTGGAAGCCCTCGATCTCGACGAGGCACATCCGGCACGCCGCCGCCGGTGCGAGCTTCTCGTCATCGCAGAGCGTCGGCACTTCGAACCCGGCGCGCTGCGCCGCTCTGAGGATCGCTTCGCCGGGGATCGCCGTGACTTCCTTACCGTCGATCCAGATCGTGCACGTCGGCTGTCCCGAGGGGATCTCGCCCATGTGCGAGACCGTCGGGAGCTGCGATTCCGCCGGTTGCGTGTATCGCTCGAGAAGACTCATCCGGCGTTCACCCTATCGTCCCGCGTGCACCCGCGCTGCGGGTCCTGTCCCCGGGATCGGGGTCGCGCGCTCGCCTACCGGTCCGCTCCAGACCACTGCGCCCGGCACGCGAGTGACGCGGCCGGTCAAACGGCTTGCGCACAACCCGCTCCCCCGTGCCACCCGCAGCGCGAAGCGCTGCGTCACGGCTGCACCATGGTTTCGTATCGGCGAGACCGCACCGGCTTGCAGGCTCCCTCGGGACATCGCTTTTGCTCGATGTGAATCTTGTAGTCGTCGGCGAACTCGCGCATCGTCGTGCGCAGGATCGACGGCGCGGTGATGCCGAACCCGCAGAGAGAGAATCTCTCCATATGGGTCCCCAGTTCGTCCAGCCACGCCAAGTCGGAATCGCGTCCGAGTCCGGAGTAGGTGCTTTCCAGGATTGCCTGTACGCGCTTCGTCCCGACTCGGCAGGGCACGCAGATCGCGCAGCTCTCCTTCGCGAGGTACGCGAAGAGCACCGCCGCCTCGTTGACGATGCACGTACCGGCTGGGATCGCGCGGACTTGCGCCGAGCCCATGTGCGTACCGGCGACGCGAAGGTCGTCGAAGTCGAAACGAGTGTCGATCCGCGCTGCGGCCAGGATCCCGCCGGTCGGCCCACCGACGTGGATGCCCTTGAGCTTTCCGCTCGCGCCGCCCGCCGCGGCGAGGACCTCGCTGAGCGGCGATCCGAGGGCGATCTCGTACACGCCAGGCTTGACGACAGCGCCGGTCACCGAGACGAGCTTCGTCGATGCCCGAGCCTGGTCCGAGACGATGAGCGGCAGCCACGCGAGCGTCTCCGCACTCGCGATCAACGTGGGCCTCATGCGCAATCCCTGCGACGCGGGGAAGGGGGGCCGCTGCCGGGCCATCGCGCGACGCGATTCGAGGACCGCGAGCAGAGCCGACTCCTCGCCGCCCATGAAGCCGCCGGGCCCGAACACCATCTCGATTTCCACACCGAGGTCCTCGGACATACCCCGCTCGGCGGCGGCGCGCCCGTCGACGGACTCAGGGTGCATGTACAGATACGCCTGAGTGGCGCCGACCGCGCGCGCCGCGATCGCGATCCCGGCGAGCACGTTGCCGGCGTTGCGGGTCAGCAGCGTTCGCGATAGCGGACTGCCCGGATCGGCGTCGTACGCGTTCGCGACCAGGTAGATCGGGCCCCCGTCGGCGTTGCGGCGCACGGCGCGGACCTTGTCGACGAATGGATAACCGGCGCCACCGCGCCCGCGCAGGTTGCTCTTCTCGATGAGCTCGAGGAGCTCGTCCACCGGAAGTTCGCGTGCGCGATTGAGCGCGCCGCGCGCCTCGCCGTCGAGGAGGCGCGGTGCGGTGCTAGCGGGCAAAGGCGGGCTCAAGGGGTGGATGGACTTCGCCCTCGTGCAGGTCATCGTGCGCCGGCGGCGGCGACGCTTTGGGCCAGACGCCCGCGACGCCGAGATTTCCGGTGTACTTACGACCGCCGCGTGGGACTGCGGTCCCCTCGCCCGGAGGTGCGCCGCGGAAGTTCGCGAGGAGTGAAGCAGTCGTGTACAGGTCGGTCATGGTCTTTCCGAATTCCGCGGCGATGATCTCCGCGGCGCCCCACGGGAGATACCCGTACGCCGCGTTCGCCGCGTAGAGGACCCGCGTGAGCCGATCGGCGCTCTCGGGTGTCTCACGAATGATCCGGCGCACGGGCTCGAGATCGATCCGCTCGTCTTCCGCCGCGATCGTGGTGACCGCGGTCGACATGGGCCGCCGATCGCCGTAGGGCGCGGTCTGGACCATGCGGATCCGGTAGTACGACGCCCGGGGCGCGAGAGGCGGCCGCTTCCGGAATCCGTTCTTGAACGTGTACGAGATGGAGATCGCTCGAGGCGGGCAGGCCTTCTCGCACATCAGGCAAGACTCGCACTTGAAGATGCTCGTCTCAGGCTCGAGGAGAAGAGCGATGAGCCCCCGAGATCGTTCCGGCAGATCGCGTTTCTCGTACGGATATTTGCGAGTGACCGGCTGCGGATGCACAAAGTGCTGCAAGGTTCGGAGCATGCCCGCGACGATCCCAAACATTTAGAGAGAGTCCTCGGAGTGGAGGACGCTGACCACTCGACCGAGGGCCCCCGCGCGACGGGGAGCCGGCCGAGGCGTCCGAGGCCGGGGGGACCCCGGCGCGAACAGAGGGTTTCGGTCGAGTGGGCAACGACGAGACGAGGTCACCGATCCACATCGCCAAGGACGATGTCGATGGATCCGAGAATTGCGACGGCATCGGCGACGAGCCGGTCTTTGAGCAGCCACGGCAGGATCTGCAAGTTCACGAACGAAGGCCCGCGCATCTTCGCCCGGAACGGGTTCGGGCTGCGTCCATCGCTGATCATGTAGATGCCGACCTCGCCTTTCGCGCCTTCGACCGTGTAGTAGGCCTCGCCTTTCGGGCACTTCCACACATGACCGAGCCGCGCGCGCACCGGACCACCCGGCAGCTTCTCGATGCATTCACGGATGAGCGCGATCGCCAGGCGCATCTCTCCGAGGCGCACGCGGTACCGCGCATACGCGTCACCCTCGGTGTAGATGACGGGCTTCAACGTGGTGAGCTCGGGATAGATCGAGTAGGGCCGGTCGCGCCGCAGGTCCCAGTCGACCCCCGAGGCCCGAAGCATCGGCCCGGTGACGCCGTAGGCCTTCGCGACATCGGCGGGGATCGTCCCGACCCCCATGGTTCGGTCGAGGAAGATCTCGTTCTGGTCGAGGATCGTGACGTAGTCCGCCTCGATGTTCTTTTCGTAGCGATCGAGAAAGCGCGAGAGCTTCGGCACCCACCCCGGCGGGAAGTCGTAGAGCACGCCGCCGGGCCGGTAGTAGTTGAAGTTCATGCGTGAGCCGCAGAGCTCCTCGAGCATGTCGAGGATCTCCTCGCGGTCGCGGAAGCACCAGAGGACCGGAGTCGTCGCGCCGACGTCAAGGCCGTACGTGCCGAGCCAGACCAGATGCGACGCGCACCGGCTCATCTCGTCCACGATCACGCGGATGAACTCCGCGCGGCGCGGAACGTCGATGCCGCCGATCGCTTCCATCGCGCCGGCGTACGCGTGCTCGTTCAGCATGTTCGAGACGTAATCGGCCTGGTCGGCGTAGCGGATGCCCTGGTGGTACGTCCGCCATTCGAAGATCTTCTCGATCCCGCGGTGCAGGTACCCCATCACCGGGATGCACTCGACGATCCGTTCGCCCGCGAGCTTCAACACCAGACGGAGCACTCCGTGTGTCGATGGATGTTGCGGGCCCATGTTGAGGATGAGCTCCTCGACCTCTCCCTCTTCGATCTCGATCGTCGGGAGTCGGTAGGCGGTCGAGTCCTGAAGCTCGCGCCGCTCGATCTCTCTGGTGGCTATCTCCTAACCACCCTTGGCGATCTTGATCAATCGCTCGGCTACCCCTCGCGACACGCTCAAGGCTGATCGAGTTCGCTCCTCACGGATAAACCGCTCGTCGCTCACCCTACCCACCTTTGGCTATCTTTTCGCGGAGCCGGAGAAGCCCCTCGAGGAGCGCCTCAGGGCGCGGCGGGCAACCCGGCACGTAGACGTCGACGGGCACGATCGTGTCGACGCCCTGAAGCGTTGCGTAGCTGTCCCAGAACTCGCCGCCGGATGAGGCGCAGTTGCCCATGGCGATGACCCACTTCGGCTCGGGCATCTGCTCGTAGAGGCGGCGCAGGCGGGGCGCCATCTTGTGGGTCACGGTGCCCGCCACGATCATCACGTCGGCCTGCCGCGGGCTCGAGCGGAAGACCTCCATGCCGAACCGCGCGGAGTCGTGGTGAGACATCGACGCCGCCATCATCTCGATCGCGCAGCAGGCGAGCCCGTAGCCAAGCGGCCAGGGCGAGCGCGACCGGGCCCAGTTCACGAGGTTGCTCACGGTCGTGAAGACGATGTTGTCGTCGTTGGCGAGAACGCCGGGAGTCGGCGACGTCACGTCGGCCGTCCCCAGTCCGGCCTGCGTGGTCACCGGACGTCTCTGGATGACGTCCTGCTCGAAGTCGATGGGACGCGTCCTCGGCTTCTCGTCGATCGCCATCGTCCTCAGTCTATTGAGTTTTTTGGCCTGTGCTGACGCGAAGAGTCACAAGCCCTTCGTTGCCCGTGCGAGCAGCGCGACGAGTTCATCGTGGATGCCGGGACCGCTCGCGATGATCCGTGGAAATGCGGGGTCGGCAGGGTCCAATTCGGTCACCCGACCGCCCGCCTCGCGCACGAGCATCGCGCCCGCCATCCAGTCCCATGGCTTCTCGACGGATTCGAAATATCCGTCAAAGCGGCCGGCGGCGACCCATGAGAGATCGAGCGCCGCCGACCCGAACCGGCGAACGTCGCGAACCTCGCCGAGGACCCTGGCGATGATCCGACCCTGGGTCTCGCGTTGCGCCGCGACGTAGCCAAACCCCGTGGCAATGAGCGCACCCGCGAGATCGCGCTTGTCGGTGACGGCGAGCCGCCGGTCACTAAGGAACGCCCCACCGCCGCGCGCCGCGCTGAAGAGCTCATCCCGCACCGGATCGAACACGACGCCGGCAAGAGCCCCGTTGCCGTCGGCGCAGCAGATTGACACCGACCACTGCGGGATCCCGTAGAGAAAGTTGATCGTGCCGTCGAGCGGATCCACGTACCAGCTCACGCCGCTGGATCCCCGAGCGCCCGAGCCTTCCTCGGCGACGATGGCGTCGTCGGGCCGGCGCTTGCGGATCCTGTCCACGATCGCACGTTCCGCTCGATCGTCAGCATCCGACACGAGATCGGTCGCGCTCGATTTGGACCGGATGCCGGTCGCCGGCGAGCGGTGAAGCTCGAGGAGGAGCCCGCCGGCTTCGCGCGCGGCCGCGATGGCGAGCGCCAGCGCCTCCGAGGCGCTCAGGTCGGTCACCCGCGGTGCGCGCCGGGCTTGCCGTCGTCGACGACGAATGTCGCGGTGGTGCTGACCGTGGCGGTCGGCTTCCTCACCGTCGACACCGCGCGGAAGTCCGCAGTGAGCCGACTCGGCTCTAGGGTGCAGCGAACGTAGCCGCGATGGTTGTCGAAGAATCGCAGCTGCGGATTCTTCAGCGGCGGCGTGAATTGCGTCTGCTCCACGAACGGATCGCCCTCAGAGCTGATGGACGTTCCGAGCAGCTCGGTGCCGACCGTGGGTGAGGTCGGGTCGCCGAAGTCGCGCTTCAGGTCGTAGACGAAGTTCACGTGGCTATCACCTGAGAGGACGACCGGATTCTTGGTCGTCGCGAATCGTTCGAGGATCATCTGCCGGTCCACGACGTAGCCCATCCAGTTGTCGACACCGTCGAACGTGTGCTTCACGAGATCGGGATTCGAATCCTGTTGCGCGAACCGCACCGACTGGGCGAGGAAGTTCCACGGCGCCGCCGAATTGGTGAGGCCCGCGAGGAGCCAGCTGCGCTGGTCCGCGCCGAGCATCGTGCGGGTCGGGTCGACGCTCGCGGGGCAATACCCGGACGGCGTCTGGTTGATCTCGCCGCAGAGCGGCACCTCGGGCGAGCGGTACTGGCGAGTGTCGAGGACGAAGAACGTCGCGAGACCGCCGTACGACACGCTCCGGTAGAGCTTGAGGTCCGGACCCTGCGGTCTGGGAGCGCGCACCGGCATGTGCTCGTAGAACGCCTGGTAGCCCGCGGCTCGTTCGGCGATCGCGGCCTTGTTCCGCGGGTCCTCTTTGTCGATGCCGCCCGCGTAGTTGTTCTCGACCTCGTGGTCGTCCCACGTGATGATCCACGGGAACGCGGCGTGCGCGGCCTGAAGATCCCTGTCGCTCTTGTGCTGTGCGTAGCGATCGCGGTAATCGGCAAGGCTGAATGACCAGCCGCGCTTGGCATACTCGCGCACGATGTCGCCGCGCGCCGTCCCTTCGTAGATGTAATCGCCCAGGAAGAACACGACGTCGAGCTCCTCGCGCGCGAGATTTGCGTGCGCCGTGTAGTAGCCCTGCACGTAGTTCTGGCAGGACGCGAACGCGAAGCGCAGCGCCTGCGGCGATGCGCCGGCCGCGGGGGCCGTGCGCGTGCGGCCGATGGGACTCTCGATGCCGCCCGCGCGGAAGCGATACCAATAGATGCGGTCCGGATCGAGTCCGGCTACCTCGACGTGGACCGAGTGCGCGAGCTCGGGCAGCGCGCTCGAGGTGCCGGAGCGCACGACGTCCTTCATCGCGTCGTCGCGAGCGACGAGCCACTCCACTTCGACCGCAGCGCTCCCCATCCCTCCGCCCGCGAGCGGATCCGGCGCGAGGCGCGTCCATAGAACGACCCCGTCCGGGAGCGGATCGCCCGACGCGACGCCGAGCGCGAATGGGTCCTTGTCGAGCTTGACGGGTTGCGTCGGCACACACGCCGCCACCTGGCCGAGCGCGGCAAGCGCGGACAGGCGCGCGGTCGCTCGAAGGAAAGCGCGGCGATCCATGGGCCGGCGCTAAGCGGAAGCGCTCGCTTCGTGGGCCCGGTACTGGAGCTCGTAAAGCCGGTGGTACACGCCACGCTGCGCGAGCAGATCGCGATGCGATCCCATCTCGACCACGCGGCCCTTGTGCAGCACGATGATCCGGTCGACGTTTTGGATCGTCGACAGACGGTGGGCGATGATGATCGAGGTCCGGCCGACCATCAGCTTGGCCAGGGCGTCTTGGATCAGGCGCTCGGTCTCGGTGTCCACCGAGCTCGTCGCCTCGTCGAGCACTAGGAGGATCTCGGGGTTGAAGGCGATCGCGCGCGCGAACGCGAGGAGCTGCTTCTGCCCAACCGACAGAGTCGAGCCACGTTCGGTGACGACGGTGTCGTAGCCCTGCGGAAGCTTGTCGATGAACTTGTCCGCGTTGACGAATGTCGCCGCCGCGCGCACCTGCTCGTCGCTGATGGCCTCGTTGTTCAGGCGGATATTCGACGCGACCGTACCGGCGAAGATGAACGGGTCCTGCAGCACCACTCCGACGTGCCGTCGCACGTCTTTCTGCCGCAGATCGCGAAGGTCCACGCCGTCCAGCAGGATGCGGCCCTTCTGCACGTCGTAGAACCTTGAGATGAGGCTGATGATCGACGTCTTCCCCGCCCCGGTCGCGCCGACGATCGCGACGCTCTCGGCCGCGGAGATCTTGAAGCTGACATCGCGGAGCACCCAATCGCCTTCGTTGTACGCGAAGCTCACATTCTCGAAGGTGATCTCGCCGCGCACGTGCGCGAGCTCTCGCGGGTGCGGCGGGTCGACGATCGTGGCCTTCGTGTCGAGGAGCCGGAACACGCGTTCCGACGAGGCCATCGCTGCCTGCATGATGTTGTACTTCTCCGCGAGGTCCCCGATCGGCTGGAAGAAACGGTCGACGAGCTGCCAGAACGCGAGAAGCGTTCCGATCGTCATCTCGCCATTCAGGATCCAGAAGCCGCCGGCGACGAAGAGAGCGGCGCTCGTCGCCGCGCGCGTGAAGCCGACGGCCGGGAAGAACATCGACATCGCGCGGATCTGACCGCGATTGGCGTTCAGCAGGTCGGTGTTGAGATCGTCGAACTGCCTGAAGGCCGCACGCTCGCGCGTGAACAGCTGAACGATCGCCATCCCCGAAAGGTTCTCGTTGAGATACGCGTTGATGCGGGCGAGCCGGATGCGGATCGAGCGGAATGAGTCGCGCATGATCCGGCGGAAGTACATCGTCAGCCAGATGAGCAGCGGGAGCGCGGCGAAGGTCACGAGCGCGAGGCGGAAGTCGAGGACCAGCAGCACGATCGCGATCACGCCGATGACCACGATGTCGCCGAAGATCGCGACGACGCCCTGCGTGACCATGTCGGTCAGCGCATCGATGTCGTTGGTGATCCGGGTCATCAGCCTGCCGACCGGATTGCGGTCGAAGAACGTGAGCGAGAGTCCCTGGAGGTGCGCGAAGAGCTGCACGCGCAGGTCGTACATGGCCTTCTGCCCGACGTAGCTCGCGAGCATCGTCTGGGCGTACCGCAGAACCGAGCTCAGCACGAGAACGGCGATGTACGCGAAGCCGAGCGGAGCGAGCCGCGCCAGTCCCTCGTCGACTCCGATCTGGCGGTTCACCGCAGGCGCGATCGCGTTGTCCACGATGAACTTCGCGAGGACGGGTGGGCCGGCCTCGGTGACCGAGATGCCGAGGATGATGAGGAGGGCGATGATCACGAGCCCTCGGTACGGGCGGAGGTATCCGAGAAGACGGCGCATGAGCCGCGCGTCGTAGGCCTTGCCGAGGATCTCGTCCTCGTCGAACGAACCCCGCCCGCTTCCGGCTCCACCGCCGTGCATCACGGCTCGCCACCGATCCCGCCGAGTCGCGGCCGCATCCCGAGCCGTGGCCCTTCCTCGGCCTGTGCCTTGACGCGCTTGGAGTGCTCCTCGCGCTCCTCGTCGACGTCGAGCTCCTCCTCGAGCAGCTGGCGCCGGTACATCTGCGCGTAGAGGCCGCCGTGCTCGAGAAGCTCACGATGCGAGCCGCGCTCGACGATGCGCCCTTCGTCGAGGACGAGGATCTCGTCCGCATCCTTGACGGTCGAGATGCGGTGCGCAACTACGATGCTGGTGCGTTCGCGCATCACGCCGCGCATGCGGCGGAGTATTTCCGCCTCCGTGTACGTGTCCACCGCCGACAGCGCGTCGTCGAGGATGAGGATGCGCGGATCCTTCGCGACCGCGCGTGCGATCGCGGCGCGCTGCTTCTGTCCTCCCGACAGGGTCACGCCGCGCTCGCCGATCATCGTGTCGTAGCGCGCCGGGAAGTCCTCGACGTCTTTGTTGAGCTGCGAGATATCGCCCGCCCAGTCGAGCTGCGGATCGGTGAGCTTCTCATCGAGACCGAAGCCCACGTTCTCGCGCAACGGGACAGAGAACAGGAAGGTCTCCTGGGGCACGTAGCCGACGGCGCGACGGAGCTGCTCCAGGGGACGCCGCCTGATGTCGATGCCGTCGATGAGGACCTCGCCCTGCTGGACGTCGAAGAGCCGTGGGATGAGATTGACGACCGTCGTTTTGCCGGCCCCGGTCGGCCCGACGATCGCGAGCGATCCGCCCGCGGGCACCTTGAACGAAATGTCGTGCAGCTCGATGGACTGGCCGTACGCGAAGCTGACGCCTCGGAACTCGACCTCGCCCTTGATCGGCGCGGTGACGGGATCGATCGGATCGGTGATCTTGGGCACCGCGTTGAAGATCTCTTGCAGCCGGCCGAGAGAGGCCCATCCCGCCTGGAACATGTTGGAGATCCAGCCGATATTGATCATCGGCATCTGCAGGAGATAGAGGTACGCGACGAACTGCACGAGCGCCCCGATGGACAGCTCGCCACGGATCGCGTCCTGGCCGCCTACGTAGAGGACGGAGAGCACGGCGATCCCGAGGATGAAGCTGATCGATGGCCAGATGAGTCCTTGCATCACGCTGAGCGAGACGGCGCGGCCGAAGTACTCATGGTTCACCCTGGCGAAGTCCTTCGTCTCCGCGTCCTCCTGCGAGAACGCTTTCACGACGCGGATGCCGGAGAAGTTCTCCTGCGCCTTCGTCGACATGTCGCCGAATTGCGCCTGAAGGCGCTCGAACCGCAGGTGAACGGTCCGCCCGATGTACCAGAAGGTGAGCGAGGCGAGCGGCATGAGGATCAACGCGATCACCGTGAGCTTGAGCGACACCGAGATCATCGACAGCACCGAGAACGTGAACACCATGATCGTGAAGGACCCCTGCATGATCCCCGGGCCCATCATCTGCCGGACCCAGGTGAGGTCGTTCGTCATGCGCGCCATCAGGTCGCCGATCCGTTGATGCTGGAAATAGGCGAGGTGCATGCGCTGGAGATGCGCGAAGAGGTCGTTGCGCATGCTGTACTCGGCCTTCCGCGAGGCGTCGAGCATGACGTAGCGCGCGCCGGCGCGCAGCACGGCTTCGAGCGCCGCGAAGAGAACGATCAATAGGGCGAGGTGCAGAACGTCGTCGAACTTCGCCTGAGAGCTCTGGAGCGTGTCGATGATCTCGCCGATGAATCGCGGCGGGACGACCGCGGCAAGCGAGCTGCCTGCGGCGAGGCACACCCCGACCAGGAGCTGGAGCCGGTGGCTGCCGAGGTAATGGAAGAAGGTCGCGCGAGACGAGGTCACTCGCTAATAAGTTTAGCTTTTGGTCTCCGCAGCTCGCGTGTCGATTTGCCTCCGATCCAGGCGATGGCCACGACGACCGCGAATCCCACGAACACCGGCGCTACGCCCCAGAGGTCCGCGATCGGCCCGACAACGATCAGTGGGATCAGGCTGAAGATGGAAACGAGCATGTTGAGGAAACCGAATACCCGGCCGCGGATCTCGTCGGGCAGCTCCTCCTGCAGGAGCGTCATGGACGGGACCGTGATCAAAGCGTAGGAGACGCCGAACACGAACGCGGTGCCTCCGACGAGCGCGACGAAGATCGGGAACGCGGCACCGAGGCCGGGCGATCCCGCGCGAGAAAAGAAATCGGTCAAGGGCCGAGCGCCGGCGAGGAAGAGAAGCGCCGATCCGGCGACGATCAGTCCGGTGCCGATGGCGTTCGGTCGGGGCCAGCGCCTGCCGAGGAGGTTCAGGACTCCCAGTCCCGCGATCACACCGACACCCGCCGGCCCCACGATGATCACCACGTTTCGCTCACCCACCCGAAGGACCTCGCGGACGAAACCGGGCGCAAGGGCCCCGGCGACCGCCACCAGCGTGTAGGTCAGAGCGATGTAGATGAGCGACCACGTGACGGTCGGAGCCTGACGCAGATAGTGGAACGCCTCGGTGATCCCGGTGGCGGTCTGCGCCACGGCCATCTCGGCTACCCGCCGCGAGAGGTGTTCCTCCGCGGGAGGCGCCTTTGGAAGCGTCGCACAGAAGATCGATGCCGCCGCGAACATGAACGTGATCACCACCCACAGGACCTCGTAGCCGAACAGGCTCACGATGATCGGCGCGAGGATGATGAATCCGACCAGGAACGCGCCATTGAACGTGAACGTGAAAAGCGAGTTCGCCACCATCAGATAGCGGTTCCCAACGATCTTCGGCAGAAGCGCTGCCTCCGCGGGAACGAAGAAGATCGTCACCGTCGCGACGAGAAAGTTCACCAGGTAGACGACGGTGAGACTCGTTCCGAAGAGGAGAAGCGGCACGACGGCCGCGGCGCGAAGAGCATTCGTGATGATGAGGACGAGCCGGCGATCGGTCCGGTCGACGATGACGCCGCCCGCGATGCCGAAGAGGATCGCCGGAAGGACTGCGAGAAGAATGAGCACCGACGACGACGTGTTCGAGTGCGTGATCTCGGCGACGAGGATGATGAGTGCGCTCGTCACCGCGTTGGAGGCGACCTGGGACAGGATCTGCGCGCCCCAGATCGCGAGGAACGCGCGGTTGCGCAGGAGGCCGCGGTCGGCCGCGGCCATGCCGCTCTCGATCACGCGCTCCTAGTCGGTCGGAGCGAGCGGCCCGCGCTCGGCGAACCGCTTCATGTCCTTCTCGAGATCGCGCCGCCCCACGAGGACGCGCCGCGCGCATGTGCCGCAGCGAAGGCCGATGTCGGCGCCGAGCCGAACGACGCGCCATGTGTCGCCACCGCACGGATGTTGCTTCCGCAAGACCACGACATCATCGAGATAGAACGGCACCGGGCCCTTCGTGCGGGTCTGCGTCATGGTCGCGAAGTCTAGAGGGCGCTCGCTGTCATCTGGACGCGACGACCTGTGCGGGAAGGTCCAAAGCGGTCTCTTTGGTGACGCCAAAGCGGGTCGTCCGGTAGATGAGCTCGAACTGACCGATGATGCCGCCGGTTCGTGTCATAGCGACGTAGACCACATCAGGCGAACCGATCGCGCGGACGGTCCACGGCCCGCGGAGTGGACGGCCATCGACCGCGATGGAGTGGTCCACCGTGCCCGTAAAGTAACTCTTGGGTCCAACACGCATCTCATTCACCGCGATTGCTTCGGCCCCCGCATTCCGCAGCTCGTTCACGAGGTCTGACAGAGCGCGCTCGTCGAAGGCGCCGTCGATCCGCACCGCAATGCCCGGACCCGCCACGGCGCTCTGAGCGCTGAACACGCGGAGCTGCGCGACCTGACGCTCCGCCTCCGTCAGCGTGCCCTGGCCGCTGGACACGGAGTTCTGCGCATCCGAAACGTCGCGCCGCACATCGAAGATCTCGTTGCGCAGCTCGTTGTTCGTCTCGGAGAGATTCGCGATCAGGGTGGTGAGCGACGAGGGCGTCTCCAGATTGAGGCTGCGCGAGAACACGTCCTGAGAGCGCACCTGTGTCACCGCGGCGAATCCGAGGAAGAGCGCAATGATCGATGCCCAGATCGCGCCGCGGTTGGTGCGCATCTAGTGCGGCTCGGCGTAGCGAACGTTGAGCGCGCCGCTGTACGCCGGGACGTGGACGGCGCTCGCGCGACTGACACGGAAGCCGAGACCCTGCACGTCACGGCGCTGCTTGATGTCCTGGAGCTGATTCGGATCGTCGAACGCGCCGAGCAAAGAGTTCTGAGGACCGATCGCGGCGATGTTGAAGGGCGGGGACATGAGCGTCCCGTTCACCATGATCGTCGAGCCGACGCAGTAGACGCTCGAGGAGTTGACGACCCGTTCGTCGTTCACCGCGATGGCCTGCGCTCCGCCCTTCCACGCGGTGTTGATGATGTCGGTGAGGTCGGTCGCATGGCAGATCGATTTGTCGACGTCGCGGGCGGACACGCTGACGTTTCGCGCATCGTCCAATTGCACGACGACCCCGTCGCCGCTCTCAGGCGTGAGACCCGCGCTGGACTTGAGCTCGTCGAGCCTCGTCTGGAGCTCCTTCGCGGCGCCGCTCTGCGACGACGCGTTCCGCTGGATCTCGTCGAGCCGCGCTCGGAGCTGCGCGAGCTGGACCTTCAGATCGTTCTGCTCGTTCTGGAGCGCGTTCGCCGCATCAATGAGCGGCGCGTTGTACCGGACCGAGAGCTCGCTGCGCTCGGCCTGCGTGCGCCACTGAAGAGTGACGAGCAAGCCGAAGAGCACCGCGGGAACGAGGAGCACGAGCGAGCGCGAGAGCCGCTGTTTTCGCGGAGCGGGAGCCACACTCATGCCCCAAAGTGTCCCACGCGTATTCGGCTTTTGGGGTGTCTAGGGGCTGGGGAGAATCGAACTCCCGACGCCGGCCTTAGGACGGCCGCGCTCTATCCACTGAGCTACAGCCCCGCGCGGGGGTGAGCGTAACGACGGCCAAGCGGGGAATCCAGGGATGAGCTGGTCGGGGTGCCGGGACTCGAACCCGGGACCTCAGCGTCCCGAACGCTGCGCGCTACCAAGCTGCGCTACACCCCGAGGAAGAGCCGCGCCTCGTGCCTGACCAGAGTCTAACTGCGAAGACCGGTAACCTGTGAGCGAATGGCCGAGCTCGCGCAAAGACGGTCGGTCGGTCTCAGCAACCCGGGCGCGTGGATCGGTCACGTCCTCGACGGCGAGAAGCTCTTCGGCTACGTCCTCGTCGCTCCGGCGATCATCTACATGGTCCTTCTCGTCGGGTACCCATTCGCGATCGCGCTGTGGTTCACCGTGAGCAACGCGACGACGGCGCATCCGATCGCGGAGTTCACCGGACTCACGAACCTCTTGGCGGTCCTCAACGACGACATCTTCCGCCGCGCTCTCGCGAACACCTTCATCTTCACGCTGACCTCGCAGGCGTTGCAGATGATCCTCGGCACCGGACTCGCCTTCCTGCTGCTCCGGCAATTCCGCGGTCGCCGGATCGTCCGCGGGCTCTTGATGATCCCGTTCACGATCCCGATCGCGATCGGCGCGATGGCCTGGACGTGGATGCTGAATCCGACCTACAGCGTCATCAACTGGATGGGCGTGCATGCTGGACTCTTCGCCGAGGGACCGAACTGGTTGGGTGAGGAATACCCGGCGATGATCTCGATCATCCTGGTCAACGTCTGGCGGAATCTTCCGTTCAGCGCGGTCGTACTCACCGCCGGGATCAGCGCGGTTCCGCAGGAAATCCTCGAGGCGGCAAATCTCGACGGCGCCAACTGGTGGGTCCGGTGGCGGAAAGTGATCGTCCCGATCATCGCTCCGATCCTTTACATCGCCCTGCTCTTCTCGCTCGTCTTCACGTTCACGGACATGACCGTGGTGTGGCTCATGACGCGCGGGAATCCCGTCGGCGCCACGCATGTCATAGCGTCGTATGCGTTCCAGACCGGCGTCGTGGCCGGCTCGCTCGGCCGAGGCGCGACGATGTCACTCTTCCTGTTCCCGGTCCTGCTCGTGGGCGCGCTGCTCCTGCTCCGGAACCTGAAGGCGAGGACGATGGACTAATGGCTACGATCGTTCGGCGGCGGCCGACTCATTCCACGGCTTTCCGCGTCAGAAAGCTTCGCAACCAGATCCTGTTCTGGTTCGCGATCGCCCTGTTCATCATCTTTGCCTGTTTCCCTGTGTACTGGATGTTCGTCACGACCTTCAAAGAAGTGAACGACCTCTACAACCTCCAGAACAACCCGCTTCTCTTCCATCTGCCGCCGACGCTGGATCAGGTGCGTTACCTCTTCGAGAAGACGAACTTTTCGACGTGGGTCGCCAACACCGCGGAGGTCGGCGGCGCGGTCGTGCTCGTCACGGTCCTGATCTGCGTGCCCGCCGCGTACGCGCTCGCGCGCGTGCGCTTTCCGGGATCAGGAAGCCTCGGGATCGGAATCTTCCTCACCTACCTTGTGCCTCCGACCCTGCTGTTCCTGCCCCTGTCGCAGCTCGTTGCGGGGTTCGGACTCAACAACAGCAAGTGGTCCCTCGCGCTCGTCTATCCGACGTTCACGATCCCGTTCTGCACGTGGCTCCTTATGGGCTTCTTCAAGAACGTGCCACGTGAGATCACCGAGGCCGCGCGCGTTGACGGCTGCAGCCGCCTCGGGGCGATGTTCCGCGTCGTCCTTCCGCTTTCGGTGCCCGGGATCCTGACGATCTGCATCTTCGCGTTCACGCTCGCGATGCAGGAGTACGTGTACGCGCTTACCTTCGTCTCGTCCTCGGACGAGAAGATGATCACCCTTGGCGTCGTGACGGATCTCATCCGCGGTGATGTGTTCTTCTGGGGCTCCCTGATGGCGGGCGCGCTGATCGTCTCGATCCCCGTCGCCATCGTCTACAACCTCTTCATGGACACCTTCGTCCGCGGGATCACGGGCGGCGCGCTGAAGTAGGCCAACCGCTTACGGCGACCGAAACCCTCTTTACCTGGCGGCGGAACCCCGTCCTCCAACCGGTGCCCTGCGGCAGGGCCGCCCCAGGCGCGGGCGAGGCGGCGGGGGCCTCAGTCGGCGCGCTGGCGCAGCTCCACGATCCCTGACTCACCAGAGATTTTGGTACTGGCGGCGCACTCGCTCCTTGATCGTGATGCTCCTCGGAATCTGCGGGCCCATCAGGGCGGCCGGCCGGCCGCATCCTCGTGACCAGCGGGTAACCACCCCACCCGCCGAAGCGTCTCCCACGCGAGTTCTCCCGGCTGGCGGGCCTCCGTTTCGACGACGAAGTCTTCGACGCGTCGCTTTTCCATAAGCGCCGCGAGCTCGACCGCGCGTTCCAGGTGCCACTGCATCCCTCGACTTTCGCCGCGAGCGCGAACGCGTTGCTGGAGAGTGCTCGGCGATGCGCGAAGCCGGACGACAACGATCTCCGCTCCGGGCACAGCGTTGCGGTATCCATCGAGCTCTTTCCGGTCCTCGATGACTCGTGCCAGTAGAAGGCGAGAGGCGCCCAGGGCCTGGTAGTTCCGCCAGAGGGCGGCGAGATTCGCCAGGCCGAGGTTGGTTCCCCAGACGTCGTCGTCGGGTGAGCGCGGATAGCACGCCGTGAGATTGTCGAAATCGACGGTCGCGTGCGGAACTGCGGCATCGCGAAGCAGGCGACCCATCGCTTCAATGAGCGTTGTCTTTCCAACCCCGACCGGTCCGGTCACAAGGATCGTCGGCACCTGCATGCACATACCGTAGGCCGACAAAGAAAGAGGCCGGGCAGTGAGCCCGGCCCCATCTCCTAACCCGCGTCATGCGGGGCGGTCAGCGCGCGAGATCAGACAGGGAATTTCGTAAGCGAGTCCTGCAGACGCTTCTTTGCGTCGGCGATGGCGTCGTCGATCGACTTCTTGCCGCTCACGTAGTTCGAGAACATATCGGTCACGTGGTGGTTGTTGAGCGCGTCGTACGCGGCCTGCGACGACGGGCCGGGATAGCCGACCGGCTGGACGAAGTTTGCGATGTCCTGAAGGTGTGTCAGCTTCGGGTCGGAGCCGAGGACCGGCATCGGCTTCTTCTGGTGCGCCTTCAGGAATGGGTTGTTGTAGCCCTTGCTCGCGGTGAACTGTCCCTCCCAGTCATCGCTGTAGTCGATGAGGAACCAGCGCGCCGCGTCGATGTTCTTCGAGAAGTTCCAAACCCCGTACACCGTGAACTGGATCGAGGCGATCTGATCCTTCGAGCCCTTTAGCGGATTGTCGACGTTGATCTTCGCGGCAAGATCTTTGTTCTGCGCCTCGATCGTTCGATAGGCGCTGATCGGGTTGTAAATCCACGAACCCTTGCCCGACTGGAAATACGTGTTGTTGTCGACGTCCCCCCACGACAGGACCGAGTTCTCCATGCTGGCGTAGAGGTTTTTGGCGTAGTTCAGAGCGGTCCGGGTCTCCGGGCTGTCGATCGCGATCGTTTTCCCGTCCTTGCTGAACTCGTACGAGCCGTTCGACCACATGAGCGAGCGCCAGGTGTGTTCCGCGTCGGACGTTTGGGACACGGCCGTGCCTACAGGGTTACCGGCGGCCTTCAGCTTCGGCGCGAACTGAAGCAGTTCGTCCCACGTGTCGAGGTGGTCCTTCGTGAATCCCACCGCCGCGCTCTTCCAGACGTCGGTGCGCCACGAGGACAGAAACGGGACGAGGAAGTCCGGGAATCCATACCACTTGGCTCCGACCTTGCCGATCGCCTCGCCGGCCGGGATCCAGCCGCCGTACTTGTCCGCTGCGCGGTTCGCGATGTCGGTGACGTCGACGAGCGAGTCCTTGAAGAGGGCCGCCAGTCCATTGGCGAAGTGCGCCACGAGGTCGTGGCCCGACTTGGCGCCAACCTCCGCAGCAAACCGCGCGGGGAGGTCGGCCTGGGGGATGCGGTCGATCGTTACCTTCACGCCGTTCGTCTCGCCCCACTTCTTGGCCCAGCCGTCGAGATACGTGTCGAAGTCAGGAACGAAGTGGCTCCACTGGAGGATCTTCAGCTCGCCGCTGAGCTTTGGCCGCGTGCCGACCCCTGTCGCACCGGTGGCTCCGCTCGTTGACGGACTCGGGCTGGTGCCGGCCTGCTGTCCGACACACGAGGCCAGTATCGGAACCGCCGCTGCCGCCGCCGCGCCCTTGAGAAGCGTGCGCCGCTCGATGCCGTGATCCGTTCGATCTCTGGTCACATCCACCTCCCGTTCGTGTTCTCGCGAATCTATACCCGACCGCAGCGAGACGCGGAACAGTGTTTCCACTTTGCGCAAGCAATTTAGGGCCAGAGCGCGGCGGGACGCTCCGGATCCGGCTGGCGGGCGGCGACCCGGAGAAGTGCGATCGCCCCCGGTGTCGGAATCTGGCCGAGTTCCCGGCCGGTGGTCGCATCGATCATCCAGACCATGCCGTCGGCCGAGAGCGCGTAGAGGCGATGGCCATCCTGGCTCAGCGAAACGCTCGTGATCACGCGGTCGGACAGGAACAGCCCACGCAACGAGAGGTCGCTGGTGTCGACGAGCGCCACGCCGCGGTCCGCCGTGAAGTAGAGCTTCCGCGCGTCCTGCGACACGGTGGCGCTCGCGGCCGACTCCGTCGTCGTCGTGGAAACGGGAAGGCCAGCGACCGTCGCGGTCAACCCGACCTTGAGCGTGGCCGCGTCGATCATCGAGACGAGGCCGAGCGGACCGTTCACGGCGTAGAGCGTCTTTCCGGATGGCGTGAGGGCGAGCGACCATCCAAGCCGCTTCTCAGAGCCGCCGGAAACGATGGGCAGATCGAGGATGCAGAAGGCGCTCCGCGAATCGAGATGTAGCACGTGGATGAAGGGTCCGCGGGCCGGGTTGTAGTAGAAGCTGAAGTTCCAGCGGCCATCGCGGCTCGGCACCGACGACTGGTAGATGCCGCTCATGATCCCGTCGACTCGCGTTTCGGCGTTATTGGCGTCCGTCGCGGCCGCGAGCTTCACGTCTACGACAAGCGTCTCGGACATTTTTCCAGCTGGCACGTCGTACACGCGGACGCGATACCCGTACGTCGCATTCACGCCGGGAAGTTCGCGCGCCCTTTCCGGAGTGATCTTCTCGATCAGATACAGCGAGGTTCCGTCGTCGCTGATCGCGTCGTACGTGAACGGCCCGGGGACCTCCGCATACGCGGCGAGCCGCACGAGCGACGTGTCGACGATCGCGAAGCTGCTCTTCGCGCCGGTGTCTCCAACGAGCACCAGCCAGCGGCCGTTCGGAGAGAAGCCCGTCGGCGCGGGACCCGTCTCGCTCGCGAATGCGTATGCGCCTGGCAACGTGAGCTGAGTTATCGGGCGATCCGTCTTCGCATCGGTCCAGCGCAGCGTCGTCGGCGATGAACCCTCGAGCGCGTAGTAAACAGACCCGTCCGGCGAGGTCACCGCTCGGCTCATCTCGTGAACGAGTGCGCCCTTCGCGTCCCACACCTGCACTGCCGACGCGGTGCGAAGCACGAGCTCGTCGGTCGCTGACGATTGGGGCGACCCCGCAACCTGCGCCGCGCACGACGCCAGGAGCAGACCTGCGGCCGCGAGGCCGATCGCTGTTCGCATCATCCTGAATACAACGCCCGCGGCGCGAGGTTCCCTAGCGGAAGCTTGACGCGATGCGGACCGCTTCCTCCCTCGTGACCTGAGCCTCGAGCCGGTAGGTGATGCCGCCCGTGTCCCAGAGAAGCGTGTTTCCGGCAAGCCGCAGCGTGTCGGGCTGGATGTTCCCCGTCGAGTCGCGATAGAAGAACTGGTGCGGTTGTCCGGCGAGCCAGTACGCGGCGTTGCCGGTGGTCAGCGGGACCGCCTCGAGCGTCGTGCCGGGCCCGATGGCCTTTCCAAGGATCGGCGCGTCGAGGCTGCCTTTGAATTCGACGATCAGCGCGCCGACGCCGGGGAGCGCCGTGACCGGAAGATCTGAACTGGATCGATAGATCAGCGTGACGCGCACTGGGGCGAGGTCCACGTAGATCTCGTCTGCTGCGCCGAGAGTCGCCGGCTCGCGCACGGAGAATCCGGCGAGGCGACTCGCTTCCGTAATGGAAGCCGCGCGCTGACCTGGGAACGAGACGTATGCGCCGGTCGTCGGCATCGGCGTCGGCGACGTCGGGATCCGGAAGATCTGCGCGCCCGGGAGACCGAGGACCTCCGCCGCACGAGCCGCGAGATTTGGCGTCAAAAGGAAAGCAGCGACGAGGATCACGGCGAGCGTCGCGCCGATCGGCGCGAGCATGCGCCCATCGATGCCGAGGAGCGCCCACCACGGCTGCGCGCGCTGCTCGGCGATGCGCGCGCGTACCGCCGGCCACATGTCGCGCCTCGGACCGTCGAGCCGCGTCCCGATGTCAGACAGCGTTCGTTCGAGGTCGCGCTCGTCGAGCCGCTCAGGCATCGGCCCTCACCTCGCCTGCGGTGATCTCGCGGAGGCGACCGATCGCGCGAGAGAGACGCGACTTCACCGTGCCGCGCGCGACGCCGAGGGCCTGGGCCATCTCGGCCTCGGACAGCTGCATGAAGTAGCGGTATGCGATGACCAGTCGATCCTCCTCACGAAGCTTGCCGAGCGCTCCAAGAACGAACCTACGCCGCTCGCTCGCCAAGGCCGCCTCCTCGGGCGACAGGGCCGTGTCACCCGAGGGGCGATCCTCGGCGATGTTGAGGTCGACCGTCGGTCGCCGGCCGGCCGCCTTGCGGCGGTTCTTTGCCTCGTTCGCGACGATCCGCAGTAACCAGGGACGAAACGGCGCTCCCGTTCGGAAGCGCCCCAGCGCGAAGTACGCCTTGGTGAACCCGTCCTGAGCGGCGTCTTCCGCCTCGGCGGACAGGCCGGTGATCACGTACGCCGTCCTGGTCGCGAGCGCCTGATAGCGCCGCACCAGCTCGCCGTACGCCTCGGTGTCTCCGTGCTGTGCGCGTTCCACGAGTAGAGCGTCCTCCGCCGGCCGGCCCTCCACGGAGTCGGTTCTCACCTCTTCTACAACCGTCCGTGCAAGCGGTTCCCCGCTCACGTAGTGACGAGGGCTTCGAGCTCGCCAACGCGCCGCTCGACGGCCCCTAGGTCGGCGCGCTCGATCCCGTCGACGCTGAACTGCTCCACGGCGAATGAGGCACACACCGCGCCGTGAAGCACGGCGCGGCAGAGGGTCCGGTCGTCGAGCGTGCCCGCGCGCGCGAGGTGTCCGAGGAGCCCGCCCGCGAAGGCATCGCCTGCGCCGGTGGGGTCGCGCACCTCGTCCAGCGGATAGGCCGGCGTCCAGAAGATGCGGTCCGCGGTGAGAAGGAGCGCGCCGTATTCGGCTCGCTTGATGACCACCGCGCGAGGGCCGAGCGCGAGTATCTCGCGAGCCGCCTTGAGGACGTTGTGCGTGCCACAGAACTGGCGCGCCTCTGCCTCGTTCACGGTGACGATGTCGACCCGCGTCATGACGTCGGCGAGCGCCTCACGCCGGCGCTCGATCCAGTAATTCATCGTGTCGAGCGCGATCGCTTTTGGCTTCCGCACCTGCTCGAGCATGCGACGCTGGATCTCCGGAAGGATGTTGGCGAGGAAGACGAACTCGCTGTCCATAAATGCCGGCGGGACGGTCGGCTCCCAGTCGCCGAAGACGCCGAGGTCGGTATTGATCGTCTCCGCGGTCGCGAGGTCATGGTCGTATTTCCCGAGCCACCGAAACGAACGTCCCTTCGCGTGCTCGACGCCGGCAAGGTCGATCCCCTTGGTTCGCAGTCGCTCGAGGTCGCTTGCGCGGAAGTCGTCACCCACCACACCCATGAGGCGCACCGGCGCGTAGAGGCAGGCGGCGAGCGAGAAGTACGACGCCGCGCCGCCGAGCACCTCGCGGCGGCTGTCGTAGGGAGTGTGCACGTCGTCGTAGGCGAGCGAGCCAACGACGAGGATGTGCGATGGCACGGGAGGCCGATGTTAAGTGCTGGGTGTGGTCACGTACGCGAAGATCCAGCTGAGGAAATACGCGCCCGCCAGAGCGATCGCGATCCAGTCTGTCTGCAGCACGCGCTCTGCGACCTCCGGGCCGGGCCGCGCGCGCCAGTATTCGTTCAACGCGCGCTGCCCATACACGACGACTCCGGTCGCCGCAAGGAGCTCGAGCATGTCGAGCGCGACGAAGATCGGTTCGCTCGAGTAATGGAGAAATGTCAGCGACCAGACGACCACGCCGATCGTCGCCGAGAACGGATCGACCTTGTTCTTTACTCCAACGCGTTCGAGGAGCGATCCGATCAGCGCGAAGTGGCGGGAGACCTGCCAGTAGCCGTATCCCGGTACGAACACCGATAGCGCGTGCCCGAGCGGCTGCATGCGCCGATCG
Organism: Candidatus Limnocylindria bacterium; assembly: GCA_036570125.1. Lineage (GTDB taxonomy): Bacteria > Chloroflexota > Limnocylindria > P2-11E > P2-11E > 3-1-20CM-2-70-9. The sequence continues at coordinate 17,299 of DATCPK010000011.1, read as the reverse complement.
CCCGTCTCGCGACGCAGCTCCGCCCAGGTGAAGCCGAGCCAGAGCGGAAGGTAGATCCCGAGCGAGAGAAGCGTCAGCAGTGCGACGACCCACAGCGGCCGGCGCCGCGGTGGGATCTCGCGTTCCGCGATCAGACGGCGCCGTCCGTGCGCAGCTTCTCGATCTCATCCGGCGCGTAGCCGAGCTCGCGCAGGACTTCATCGGTGTGCTCGCCGAGGAGCGGTGGCGCGCGGCGGACCGAGCCCGGCGTCTCCGACAGCCGGACCGGTATGCCCGGTGCGCGCACGCGACCTGCGATCGGGTGATCGACCTCTGCGATCAGTCCGAGATGACGCACGACGGGATCGTTGAAGACCTCACCGAGATCGTTGATCGGACCGACGGGGACGTTGGCCTCGCGCAGCCTCTTCACGACATCGGCCTTGGCCATGCGGTGGACCCGCGCGGCGATGAGCGGAACGAGAACGTCGCGGTGCTTCACGCGGCTCGCGTTATCCGCGAACCGCGCGTCCTCGATGAGATCCTCGAGATCGATCGCGCGGCAGAGCCGTTCGAAGAGCGCGTTGTTCGCGCAGCAGATGTTCACGAATCCGTCCGCCGCACGAAACGTCTGATAGGGAACGATCGAGGCGTGCACGTTGCCTTCGGGACGGGGCACGGTGCCGTCGGCAAAGTACCGCGCGGCCTGCCGCGAGAGCATGGCGACCTGCCCACCGATCATCGTCGCGTCGATCACCTGTCCCTCGCCCGTCCGGTGCCGCGCCTCGAGGGCCGCGACGATCGCGAAGGCCGCGAACATGCCGGCCACCATGTCCGCCTGCGGGACGCCGACCATCACCGGATCGCTGCCCGGCGGGCCGGTGAGGCTCATGATCCCGCCCATTCCCTGAACGACGAGGTCATATGCCGCCCATGCGCGGCCCGGCCCGTCCTGCCCGAACCCGGAGACGTGGCAGATCACCGCTTTGCGGTTCATCGAGCGGACGCGGGCGTCGGGGAAGCCGAGACGCCCGAGAACCCCCGGGCTGAAGTTCTCGACCACGACGTCGGCATCTTCGATCAACCGCTCGAGGATCCGCTTCCCATCGGGATGTTTGAGGTCGCACGTGATGCTCCGCTTGTTGCGATTGATCGCGAGGTAGTACGCGGACACGCCTTTGATCGATGGCGGCGCCCAATCGCGCGTCTCATCGCCGGTACCGGGGATCTCGATCTTCACCACATCGGCGCCGTGGTCGGCGAGCATCAGGGTGCAATACGGACCTGCGAGCGCGCGTGTGAGATCGACGACGCGAATGCCATCGAGCGCGCCGCCCGCTTCGCCGGTCAACCTGACGTCACCGACCGCCAGAGTACCGTTGACGCGTGAGCGAACTCCTTCCGCTCTTTCCACTCGGGGCGGTCCTGTTCCCGGGCGCACTCATGCCCCTCCACATCTTCGAGCCGCGCTACCGCCTGCTGATCCGGCGTTGCATCGAGCGCCAAAGGCCCTTTGGGATCGTCCTCATCAAGAGCGGCGCCGAGGTCGGCGCGGGCGCGGAACCGTACGAGGTCGGGACAGAGGCGAAGATCGTCGCCGAGTCTCCCTTGCCCGACGGCCGCTCGTACATCGTCACGCGCGGCGAGCGCCGCTTCGCGGTGGAGGGTCTCATCGCGGACGCCGAGCCATACCTCGTGGGTAGGGTGCGGTTCCTCGACGAGACCGATGGCGAACGGGCCGTCGATCGCGCGGGCGTGGCTCGCGAGGCACTCGGCGCGTACCTCCTTGCTGTGGTGGCCGTCACCGAAGACGCGCGTGGAGAGCGCGCGCTCGTCGAAGATCTCCGCAACGCGCCCCCTACCGATCTCGCCTACCGGATCGCCGGAAGCCTTGCGGTCGACGCGCCTCAGCAGCAGGCGCTGCTCGAGCTGGAGACGGCATCGGCTCGGCTCGAGGAAGAGACGCGCATCCTCAATCGCGAGACCGAGCTGCTTCGCGATCTCCTCGTGCGGCTCCGCGAACGTGGGGAGCGGCCGGAGCTCAACTAAGCGAGGCCGTCGGCGTACCGGACAACTCCGTCGGTGATCGTGCCACTGACCTTCGCTTCGAGGATCTCGTTCTCCTTGAGCTTCGCGAGATCGCGGTCGACGACGGTGGCGTCGCACCGCATCCCCACCTCGAGCGTCCCCCACTCCTTCTCCCTGCCCGTCGCGTACGCGGCGCCGGCCGTGTAGGCGTGGACCGCTTCGTCGGCGGTCAGCCGCTGCGCCGGGAACCACGCGTCCTTATCGCCGGGCCGGCGGCGACTGACGGCGGCGTGGATCCCGAGGAGCGGATCGATCGGTTCGACGGGCGCGTCCGACCCGAAGGCGAGGACCGCGCCACGCTCGAGAAGCGTGCGCCATGGATATGCCCGCGGTGTGCGCTTCGGCCCCCAGTAGCGGTCCGCGATGTCGCGGTCGCTCGTGCAATGGATCGGCTGCATCGATGCGATCACGCCGAGCGCGCCGAAGCGCCCGAGATCCTCCTCACGGACGAGCTGGATGTGCTCCAGACGCTGGCGGAGCGCGGGAGACGTGATGCGCGTCGGCGCGATCGCGTCGAGCGCTATGTGCACCGCGCGATCGCCGATCGCGTGGATGGCCACGGCGAGACCGCCCGCCGCAGCGCGCGCCACGTCGGTCCGAAGCTCCATGGGATCGAACGTCAGGATCCCGCGGTCGTCGGTGCCTTCGTACGGCTCCTCGAGCGCGGCGGTCTGTGAGCCGAGCGCGCCGTCCGTGAAGAACTTGACGTGACCGAGCTGCAGCCACTCGTCGCCTTGACCCGTCCGCATCCCCGTCTGGAGGGCGGCATCGAAATCGAAGGGCGCCGTGTCACGGATCTGCGGTGGGGTCCCCGTTGTAGGTAGCGAGAGCGCGAGCGACCGATGTGGAATGCCCATCAGCGCGCGGACTTTCAGCTCGCCGCGATCGTGTATGCGTCGGAGCGCGGCATACGAGCTCGCCTGCTCGAGCGACTCGACCCCGGTCACCCCTCTCTTCAGAGCTTCGTCCTGCGCTCGAAGCGTGGCCGCGTCGCAGTCAGCTTCGGTGGCGGGAGGCACGGCGCGGTCGGCCAGCTCGTTGGCGCGCTCCTGAAGGATCCCCGTCGGCGCCCCGCTCGCGTCGCGGAAGATCGCGCCGCCCTCGGGAGCGACCGTGTCCTCTCCGATCTTCGCCAGCTGGAGCGCCGCCGTATTCAACCAGCGCGCGTGGCCATCGCGACTGCGCATGATCGCTGGGCGGTCTCCGGTGACGCGGTCGAGATCCGCCGCCGTGGGCCACCGGCCCCAGGCGTTCTTGTCGAACCGCCCACCGGTGAGCCACTGCCCTGGGGCGAGCTCGCGCGCGCGGCTCCCGATCTGCGCGAGCGCCTCGTCGATCGTCTTCGTCGCGCGGAGGTCCAGCTCCGCCATCTGGAAACCCCACCACATGAAGTGCACGTGCGCGTCGAACCAGCCGGGGGTCATCAGCCCGCCTCGCAGGTCAACGCGCTCCGCGCGCCCGGCGTCGCGAGCGAGATCCGCTGCGCGTCCGACCGCTGCCACACGGCCATCGCGCGCGAGTAGGGCCTCGGCCGACACGCCGGACCGGACGTGGATCCGTCCGCCGTGGAAGAGCCTGGACGCCACTAAAGGAAGCCGGCGCGCCCGCGCAGAGGGACGAACTTCACCGCGCCGTGCCGCGTTTCGCGCCCGTCGGGATAACGCACGACGAGGTGTTGCACCTCCTGGTCGCCGACCGGGGCGACGATGAGCCCATCGGGCGCGCACTGGCGAACGATCTCCGGTGCGATGCCGGGAGACGCCGCCGTCACGAGGATGCGGTCGTACGGAGCATCCGGCGGATAGCCGATGGACGCGTCACCCGCGATGACGCGCACGTTCTCATAGCCGAGCTCGGCGAGAAGAGCGCTGGCCTGGTCCGCGAGCAGCGCATGACGCTCGACGGTGACGACGTCGCGCGCGAGCTCAGCGAGAACCGCGGCCTGATATCCAGAGCCGGTGCCAACCTCAAGTACGTGATGCGTCGGCGCGACTTGGAGAAGCTCGGTCATCCGAGCGACGACATATGGCTGCGAGATCGTCTGCCCTTCAGCGATGCCGAGCGCGTGATCCCCATAGGCGACATCCTGATCGTCAGGGCGAACGAAGAGCTCACGGGGGACCTTGGCCATTGCGGCGAGCACCCGTTCGTCCTTGATGCCCATTCGGCGAAGATCGCGGACCATCTGATCGCGCTCGGACTGAAAATCCATCATCCGAATTGTGTGCCGATGAGTGAGCGAGGGTCAGCGCGGGCCCGACCGAGGGCCCCCGCGCGATGGGGCGCCGGCCGGAGGCCGGGGGTCCCTGTCGCGTAGAGAGGGTTTCGGTCGGGCCCGCGCAATTACCTAGGCAACGCCCTTCTCAATGGGCACACCGATGAGGGAGCCCCATTCAGTCCATGAGCCGTCGTAGTTTCTGACGCGCTCTTGGCCGAGGAGATACTTGAGGACAAACCAAGTGTGAGCGCTTCGCTCGCCGATACGGCAATACGCAATGGTCTCTCCGCGCCCGTCGATCCCTTTGCTTCCGTATATCTCTTTCAATTCGTCTGGTGATTTGAAGCGACCGTCTTCGGCGACCGCGGTGGCCCACGGGATGTTCTGCGCGCCGGGAATGTGCCCGCCGCGCTGTGCGCCTTCCTGCGGAAGGTTCTCGGGTGCGAGGAGCTCGCCCGCGTATTCCTTCGGCGAGCGGACGTCCACGATCTTCGTGCCGTTCCCGGAAACGACCTTCTCGAGGACGAGGTCGCGGAGCGCCCGAATTGATGCGTCAGGAGTGCCGGCGCGGTACTCGCTCTTGGAATAGCTCGGTGCATCGTTCGACAGGGGACGCTTCTCCGCGATCCACTTCGCACGACCGCCGTTCACGAGCTTCACGTCCTTGTGGCCGTAGTACTTCAGGAGCCAGAAAAACCACGCCGCGAACCAGTTGTTGTTATCGCCATACGCGACGATCGTCGTGCCGGGCGTGACTCCCTGCGTCGACAGGAGGCCCTCGAGCTGCTTCTTGTCGAGGAGATCGCGGACTGGGTGCTGCTGAAGATCGGTCCTCCAGTTGAGACCGATCGCACCTTCGACGTGTCCCTGGTCATACGCGGTGGTGTCTACGTCGACTTCGAATACGCGGACGTCCGAGTCCTTGGCGTGCTGCGCGAGCCAGTCGGTCTCGACGAGCACGTCTTTGGCATAGCTAGTCATGAGTGGTTCTCCAAAATGAAAATCGCGAGCGGGAAAGTTCCGGAGAGGCGGCGCCGACGCGACGCGAATGCGCCGCTACAGGCCGCCTAGAGACAGACGCAGGTCAGCCGGGATGACCGGAAACGGGAGCGCGGGGAATTTCCGACCTGCTGAGTCAAGAATTCGTTTCTAACACCAGCGCTCGCCTCCGGCAAGAAGCGGGCGCTACATCCAGCGTTCGAGAACGGCGGGCAATTCCGTCAGGTCGTCGATGACCGCGTCGGGTTCGACGTCGACCTGCTCCTGTGGCGCGCCGGCAAGCGGGCGGCGCCAGATAGCCCGCATGCCGAGGCGCTTCGCGCCCCAGACGTCCTGGACCATCCGGTCCCCGACCATCACCGCATCGCCCGCCGGGACCCCAGAAAGCTCGAGCGCCCGTCGAAAGATCGCCGCGTGTGGCTTCTGCCAGCCCGCGCTGTGCGAGCTGACCACATGGTCGACGGTGTCGGCGAGCCCGAAGCGCTCCCAGTCTGTCCGCACCTCCGCGTCGCCGCGCGAGAGCGTGTTGGTGATGAGCCCGACGCTCAGGCCTCGCTCCTTGCACCAGCGAAGCGCCTCCCGCGTACCGGGGACGAGCGCCCCGACAAGATCGAGAGGCAGCGTGGTCGCCACGCGGAAGTGATCGATCTCGATGTCGTCAATACCAATCCGACTGTTGCGGAACCAATCCGCATACCAGCGGTTGGTCTCCTGACGTAGATCTTCTTCGGAGTCGTGCCGATGGTCCGGAGCGATCTCCGCCTCCACGAACTTGTCATACCACTCGCGGTCGCCGAACTCGCGCCGGAGCGCGTCGCGCGTCATCGCGCGGATCTCGGGCTCGGGTTTCCAGTGCTGTACGAGCGTGTCGCCGACATCGAAGAAGACGGCACGGAGTGGCACGCAGCTATCGTATCGGCGCCGACGTGTTGGATTTCGAACAGCTCGCATTCATCGAGAAGTGGCGGCAGCGTGCATCGCGCGGTGTCGTCGTCGCTCTCGATGGAACGCGCGGCGACGTGCTCCTCACGATGCGCATTGGCGAGGGGTCTTCGCAGATCGACCTGCGCGGCCGCGACGCGACCGGCGCCGTCCGAAAATCGCGGCTCACACTCGGAGATCGCGTGACCATCGCGATCGAATACCGGGCGCGCGACGTGGGACAGGAGAACGGTCGGAGCGTCTCCGGAAATCTCGTCGCCCCCGGCGCGAAGATTCAAGGGACCGTCGCGACGGTCGGCGAGATCGTCGCCGTCGATTGCGGGACGCAGGTGCTCGTCTCGGGCGACACGCTGCCGGGAGTGAATCCTGGCGACGACGTCAGCTTCGTGATCGCCGACGAGGGCAAGGCTTATCTAATACCGACGCGTTAGCCGCGTTAGTCGAGCTTCTTCAGCTCTTCGACGATTTCCTCTTCGTCAGGCACCTCGCGCAGCGTATGCACGTCGATGTATCGGCAGATTCCCTCGGCATCGACCACGACGATCGCGCGCTCCGGGCGGCCGAGCTCCTCGTTGAACACCCCGTACGCCTCTGAGACCTGGCCGTGTGGCCAATGATCGGAGCACAGCGGATAGTCGATGCCGCCGAGCGATGCGGCCCACGCCTTCAGCGTGTACACGGAGTCGCACAGGATGCCCACGACCTGGGCCTTTCCCCCGGCGAAGCGCTGCTGGAGCGCGTTCAGCGCGGGAGCCTCGCGGCTTCAGGTGTTGGAGAACGCGAACGGAAAGAACGCCAGAACGACGCGCTGTCCACGGAAGGCCGAGAGCTTGATCTCGCGTCCGTCGTGGGACCGAAGTGCGAAGTCGGGTGCGACGTCACCGACCTTGAGCGTCTTTGTCACGGTCGCGATCTTCGTTCGGCCCTTCGGAGGCTGCGGTTCCACGCACCTAGACTAGCCGCATGCAAAAGATCGACGAGCGCCGTCGGATCACTGTCGATCGACGCGCGTTCACGCACTACGAGATCGCGTGCCCGTTTTGCGCCGAAAATGTCGGTCCCCGGTTCGTGACGCGCGAGCATCTCGACATCCCGCCGAACCCGCCCTATGCCGCGACGGTACGTTGCCCGCGTTGCAAGGAAGAGTTCGAGGTTCTGTTCGGCTCGAGCTAGCCGACTGAGTCGAGCGACGAGCGATTCACTCGCGAGGAGCGAGTCCGCCAGCCTTGAGCCCGTGGCGAGTCACGGAGGCAAGAGCCGACGGGACGAGCTGCTTGATAAGGAAGAGTTCGAGGTCCTATTCGGGACGACCTGACCGCCTGAGTCGAGTGATGAGCCCGCGGGTGGCACGGGGGAGCGGGTTGCCCGCGAGCCGCTAATCGGTCGCGTCAGTGCATAGCAATGCCGACGCGAGTGGAGCGACCGGATAGGCGAGTGGGCAACCCCGACCCTGGGACAGGACCCGCGGGGCTAATTGGCGGAGGCTAGTTCGTGACGGTGATGTAGAGGAAGACGCCCTGGTCTTCCATCCAGGTGACCGCATCGATCACCGGACGAAGGTGTATCGCGTAGAGGCCCGGCGTCGATGGCGCGCGAACCTGGAACGTGAACGTCGCGATGCCACCCGGATTGACCGTCGCCTCGGTCTGCGCGGCCACGCGGTTAGCGGAGAGCCAATTCACGCCAAGGGCCGCCCACTGCGCGTTGTCCTGATTCACGGCGAGGCGAGCCTCCTGACCAAGGATCCCGCGAGTCCAGGACATGCTTCCCGCGTTGCTGAACGAGATCGAGAGCGGCCCGCTGATCTGACCGATGCGCAAGGTCGGATAAGCGGATTGCGAGGCCCACCGGCTGTGGTAGTCGACGACCGTCGTCACTGGAAGGAAGACGCCCTGGTCCTCGAGCCACGCGACGCCGTCGATCACTGGGCGAAGCGGAATACGAACCGTGCCAGCGGCCAACGGCGCTTTCAGCGCGAACGTGAACGACGCGACCGCGCCGGGGCCGACCGAGGCTTCGTTCTGGACCGCGACGCGGTTCGCCGAGGGCCAACCGACGTTCATGCCGAGCGAGCTGAACGAGGCGCTGTCACCGTTGACGCCGAGCGCGACCTGGCTGCCGGCGACGCCCTTCGTCCAAGTCTTCGTACCGGTGTTGCGGAAGAGCAAGGTCGCCTGCGAGGTCGACGCCGGCTGCATCGCCGGGACCTGCGTCTGCGAGACCCATCCGGAGTGCAGACCGCTATCCGGAGCGGCCGAGGTCGGACCGCCGCCGCTCACCGTCGAGCCCGTGCTGAAGTCCCACTCGTTGGTGAGCCACTGGCCGGCGACCGTTATGTCGAAGCGGACGTGGTATGTCGTGTTCGTCGCGAGCGGCCGCTGCGGGACGATCACCTGGTAGTCGTATTCGAACTGCTGCGGCGCGACGTAGAACGGAAGGCGAGTTCCATTCGGCGCGACGATCTCGGCCGCGCGGAATTGCACGTTCTGTCCAGCTGAGTACACGACCATGATCGGGTAGCCGTACGGGCCGGAGCTTCCGGCCGGGACGGGGCTCGGGGATTCTTGGCCGCTCCACGAGGTCGGAATGTTCGTCTGCATGTTCGCGGGGGAACGCACGAACTCGACCGGACGGATCGCGAAGTTGTACACGATGTCGCCGACGTTGCTCTGGCGGCCATTCAGTTCGGAGTGGCCCCAGCCGATCGTCGTCGCGTTCGGATGCATCATGCCGAGCCGGTGATACGGCGCGTCCCAGAGCTGGCGAACGCCGCCGAGCTCGGAGCCGCCGGTCGCGACCTCACTAACGAACGACGTGGTCCAACCCTGCGCGATCAACCGGTCGCGCGGCGCGTACCCGGTGTAGTACGGGTTCCCCGCGGTCTCGTAGTGACCGAGGATGCTGTTGGCGCTGTTGTAGTTCGCATGGTTCTGCGCGGCCTGGGTGAGCCGCGGGTCCGACGGGACCGCGGGAGCCCCGATCGCGGACCGGAATTGGTTGGTGAGCGCGAGCATGTCGACGGCCGTTGCATCGGCTGTTGTCGCAAGCGGCAACGCCACGACAGCCAAGCTCATGGGAACACTCACGAGAGCGCTAAGAAGCGCGGAGCGCGCGAAATCCCACCTCATCGCTATTCAGTGAACGGGGAACGCGCTCGCGCGATATGTCAACGCGGTTGCAGCGGCATCTTTGTAACGAAGGAAGACATTCTTGTGTCAGCGCCGCCCGCCCGCGGCGCTCCACGTAGGCAATGTGGCCTAGTGCTTTTTCTTTGCAGCCTTCTTCTTCTTGGGCATTTCGGTGATCACCTCCTCCCGTCCGCAAGCTTTGGAAGCGCGACTGTGAAGGGAAGCGCCGCGCTTGTTTCGGCGCGGTGCTCGCATTGTCGATGCAGTGCTTTCTCTGTCAAGAGCGCGGAGGGCACGACGGACGTGCGCGAGACCTTTGCTGAGGAGCTCGCGATGCGCCGCTCGGATGCGGCAACGGGATAACTGTCAACTAGCTGATTACCGGTCGGGGTGCCGGGATTCGAACCCGGGACCTCCTGAACCCCATTCAGGCACGCTACCAGGCTGCGCCACACCCCGGAAAAACTTGACTCGCGATGTGAAGTCTAGCGGCGCGCTGGGCTCGGCTGCGCGACATCGGGCTTGGTTGCGCCGATCGGGATGCGCGGAATGACGACGTTCAGCGTGCTTCCCTTGGTTCCGGCGCTCTCGGCCCAGATGCGCCCACCGTGGCGAACGACGATCTCCTTGCTGATGTACAGGCCGAGGCCCATGCCCGCGGCGTCGCGGGCGGCGCGATCCGGCGAGCGGTAGAACAAGCCGAAGATCGCGTCAAGCTCCTCCTCGGGTATGCCGATTCCCTGATCGGTCACGGAGAGCCGCACGCCATCAGCGTCGGGACGGACCTCGATCGTGATCGAGCCGCCGGTCGGCGAGTACTTGATCGCATTCGTGACGAGGTTGTTCAGCACCTGCTCGAGGTGATCGCGATCCGCGGTGACGACGGTCTCGGAGTCCCGCCGAACGGTGATCTCGTGCGTGGTGGTGGTGAGCTGCATCCGTGTGGCCACCTCGTGGGCGAGCTCGCTCATATCCACGTCGCCATAACGGAATTCAATGCGGCCGGTCTGGATCCGGGAAACATCGAGCAGCTCATCGACGAGCCGCGCCAGCTTCCCGGTCTGCCGGTACACGACCTCGAGCTGCTCGGTGATGCCGTGCAGCCCTTCGGCGACCGGCGCGGCCGCTTCGCCTTGGCTCATGCGGCGAACCCTCCGCAGGGCGACCTGGAGGAATCCCGACATCGCGGTGATCGGTGTCTTGAGCTCGTGCGACGCGATCGAAAGGAACTGCGACTTCATCCGGTCGAGCTCCTTGAGCTGCTCGTAGCGTTCCTTGAGCTCCGCGGTCGCTTTGTCGATGCGGTCCTGCAGCGACGCGTTGAGCGTGGCGAGCTCGGCGACTCGAAGACGCAGCTCCTGCCCGAGGCGGCGTCGCTCGACCCCGCGCGCGACCGTGGCGCGGAGCTCCTCGACCTCGCTTGGCTTCACCAGGTAGTCGTAGGCGCCGGCGCGCAACGCCTGGATCGCGGACTCGAGCGAGGCGTAGCCAGTGAGCATGATCGTGACCGTCTCGGGGTGGCTCTCGCGGACAGCCTTGAGGACGTCTAGGCCATCGCCGTCCTCGAGTCGCAGGTCGGTCAGCACGAGGTCGTACTCGACGTCCCGCACCATCGCGCGCGCTTGCGTGCAGCTCGTCGTTGTGGCGACGTCGTAGCCGTCGAGCTGGAGGATCGCCTTGATCGTCACGACGACGCTCTCCTCGTCGTCGACGACGAGGACCTTAGGCTGCTCGCGCATCACTCGGCGGTCCCTGCACTGGCAGCGTGATCATGAAGGTCGTCCCGCGACCGACGCGGCTGCGGACGCGCATCGTGCCGCCGTGGCTCTGCACGATGCCCTGCGAGACCCAGAGCCCGAGGCCGGTGCCCTTTCCGGGCTTGGTCGAGAAGAACGGCTCGAAGATCTGGGCGAGGAGCTCGTCGGGGATGCCCGCGCCGGTGTCTCGTACCTGGATCTGAACGGCGTCCCGTCCGAGAACCTCGGTCTCGGCGCCGGCGCCCGCCTGCGTCGCCACCGTGATGGTCCCCCCCTTGGGCATTGAGTCCGCCGCATTGAGCAGGAGGTTGAGGAGCACCTGCTTCAGCTGATCCGCCGAGGCGCGGATGCGCGGCAACCCCGGATCGAGCTGGTTCGCGATCTGAACGCCGCGCTCGCGGAGCCGTTTCGCGATGAGACCGCCGGCCTCCTCGACGAGTGCGTTCAGATCGGTCTCAGCCATCGCTTCCTGCTGACGATAGAAGCCGAGCATCTGGCGAAGGATGCGCGACATGCGCTGCGTCTCGCGCGCCGCGATGTCCAGGTAAGGCTTTTTCGAGGGATCCTCACCGAACTCCCGCTGCAGCAGGTAGAGCGCGTTCTGCACTGCCTCGAGAGGATTGTTGATCTCGTGCGCGATCGACGCGGCGAGCCGCCCGGTCGCCGCCAGCTTCTCGGAATCGAACAGCACTTGCTCGAGCCGCCTTCGTTCGAGCTCTCGGAGGCGTCCGATGTCCTGCATGACCGACACGATCGCCATCACCGCGCCACGGCCATCGCGGATTTCGGTCGCGCTCACCTCCATCTCGAGGCGGTCGTCGGTCCGCGGATCGGTGAGTCCGATCTCGCCGCGCTTGGACATCGCCGGGTCGAGCCGGAGCCCGGCGAGGAACGACGTGAACCGCGCATCGTTGGCGAGCGCGGTGTGGCTCGCTCGCGACGTCGCCGACGCCGGCTTGAACAGGCGCTCGGCAGCGGGATTCATCGACATGATGTGATTGTCGTTGTCCACCACGATGATCGGGTTGGGGACATTGCGAAGGACGAGGTCCAGGCGGTCGCGTTCGATGCGAATCTCCTCTTCCGCCGTCTGCAGTCGCGCGCGACCGCGCGCCAGCTCCTCGCCGATGTGCCGGATGTCGGTGACGTTCTTCAGCACCGAGACGGTGCCCCGCGTGCCGACCCGATAGTTGGTGGCCGGAGTCGTGATCACCTCGTAGATGAGCTCTTCGCCTTCGATCGGGTCGACCAGCGTCACCTCACGACCGGTGATCGCCCCCAGCCGCTGGAGGTTCCAGGTCGAGAGCGCCGCAGTGAAGAGGAAGTTGTTCATCCAGACGGCGCGCCGCTTGCCGGCGCTGTCCGCGTCGCTCGCGCGGAACAGGAGCTCTGCCCGGCGGTTCTGCAGCACGATGTCGTTGTTCGAGTCGGTCACGAGCACCGCGTCGCCGACACCGTTGACCATCCACCAGAGCCACTCCTTCTCGATCGCGAAGGCTTCGCTGGTGTCGCGAAGAAGGTCGACGTCGCGCTGCAGGCTGAGCGCCTCCTGCGCCTGCCGAGCGAAGGGAACCAGGGCGTCGACGTCGCTCTGTGTCACGCCTGACGTGCGAGAGAGAAGGACGACCCCGGCCCACTCGCCGCGGTGCTCCCAGCCTGGCGTGGCGAGGCCCGTGCCGTCATCCCCGACGAGTGCTCGTTGAGACGTACTCCGAAGGGGCGCGGCGACGATCGGTCCGAGTTTCGCCCGGCCGAGGATCTCGCGAGTGGCGGCCGCGATCCGCACGTCACTCGTCGCATCCGGGATCCGTTGCGGCACGCCACCGCGCAATGCAGCGACGATCGGGTCGTCGGTCTCCGTGAGCGGGATCACGAGCTCTCGGGCAATCGGGTCAGGGACCCCGATGCCGAAGCTCCCGGCGAGCGCGGCACGCTCCTCGTCGTACAGGAGCACGGCGGCCCGCTCGAAGCCCAGAGTTCGCATGAGATCGTCGAGCAGCGGCTCGAGCATCTCGCGCGGGTCGCGCCGTGGTGGCACGGGGCGGAGCGGCCGCTCAAGGACATCAGCCATGTGTGATCACCCGGGCGATTAGGCGCGCTCCGACGACCGCGAACGGGTGGTCGTTTCCACCGACCCGCCTCCCGCGCCGAGATTGCCCGCACGCTGCGCGGGCATGAGGCCCAGCGCGTCGGCGTACCGAAGGTACGTGTCGATGGAGGCCACGACGACTCGCGCCTCGACCGTCACGAGGTCGATGCCCACAAGAGAGATCCGGACCCAGGCATCGATGACGATGCCTTTGTCGAGGATCCGGTCGAGGACATCGATGAGGCTCGAACCGCCTGGAGCACGTTCAACTGGCATGGCTTACCTCCCTGGCTTCCGTGATCGTTCGAGCTCGCGCTCGAGCTCCGCGATGCGCTTCTCCAAGCGCCCGATCGCCGTCTGATCGTCGCCACCGCCTCCGGTGAGTGAGCGGTCGTATTTCCACCAGTTCAACCCGATCTGCTCCGCCTTGTCGATCGAGCACACGAGCAAACGGATGCGGATGGTCAAGAGCTCGACGTTCGCGAGAGAGACCGAGATGTCGCCTGCGACCACGAGACCTTTGTCGAGAACGCGATCGAGAAGATCCGCGAGCGTCGTCGACTCGCGCGGGACGGCGACTCCCCTCCCCTGCATGCTCATATGAGCCTCCCCAGCGGGCCAAGTCCGAGATTCAGCTCGGACGGGTCAAGCCCGAAGACCCGCGCCATCTCATGAACTTTCTGTTCGAGTCGCATCAGCGCGAGGCCCATGCGCTCGACCTCTTCGTCGGTCAACGTGCCTCCTTCCATACGCCGTACGGCTTGCCGTTCGAGCAGCTGTCGCAGGAACTCGACGAGCGCGAGCACGAGATTCGCGAGCCCATGCTCGACGCCCTCAGGGTCCACATCCACCCGCTCGGGCAGGATGCCACGAAGTCGCTCTACCTCGCGTCGCAGATCGTCGAGTTCGGAATCAATGCTCATTCGGTCCTCGCGAAGGTGTACGGCGGCCAGGGCCCGTTGAGAACCGGGATGACGTCGGCAAACCCGAGAGCGATCTGCTCGAGCTCGGCCTTTCGCTCGGGTGCCTCTTCGGTCGGGACGAGGACAGCCAGCGATACGGCCACGTTTTCGCTGGTGCACGTCTCATGCCAGGCAAGCGGACGCTCGATCGCAAGCTCGGCGATGACGCTCTCGACGAGCGATTCGGCGCGCGTGCGCCGGGCCTCGCGCGCGGCGAACTCGGACCGGCGAGCCTCCATGTATTGACGTCCCGGACCGGCGGCGGTCGCGATGGGCTGTGCCGCCGACGGCTCGCGCCAGAGAAGCGTCAGCGCGATTTCGCTCTTGCCGGCGACGCGCGCGAGAGCCTCGTGCAAGGCGACGCTGCGCTTGTCGAGCGACGCGCGCGCGTCATCCACGGTCGCGAAGGCCGTGCCGAACCGCACCGGAAGACACGGCTGCGCGGCGCAGATCCGCTCGACGAGACGGTGATGCTCCAGCGCGTCCGGACGCTCCAGCTTGATGTCGGGCGCCCACTCGGTGCTCCAGAGACCGAGGTCGCCCGCCTCGGACCAGGCCAGCGGCCGCCCGCGAAGGCCTTCGTGAGAGAGCGTCGCCGGCGGCGACGCGGCGATCGCATGCGCGAGGAGCGTCACGAGGCGCGCCGCTCCTGAGCCTTGTCGATCGTCTCGACCGCCGCGAGCACCACGTTCAGACCGAGGTAGATGAGGTCTATCCCCGCGACGGAGATCGTTGCCTCGCCCGCCAGCACGACCCCTTTGTTCAGCAGGCGGTCCACGAGCTCGAGCAGCGATGCGTCTGCGGCCGTGAGCTCCTTCATGCGGAGGCGAGGCGCTCGCTCGGAAGTCCGCCGAAGCGATAGGCCGGCCATGGACCGGAAAGACGCACGCGATAGCCCTCCGATGCCCCGGACGCGCCGAGCCGCCGCACGACGTCGCCGAGCTCGACCTCGCGGTCGCGATGAGCGAGCACGCTGAAGCGAGCGATGGCTGCCGCCGTCGGATCCTCGATCAAGGGTTCGCGGTAGACCCGTTCGGCGATCGTTTCGATCGTCGCCCAGGTTTCCTCGGCGACGGCCGCATCACGCGTCCGCCGCTCTTCGCGGATGACCTCGTCGCGGCGCTTACCGAGGAGGAACGCGCGACCGGGTGCGGCCGCGGCGATCTCGGCGTCGAGCGCGCCCACCGCGCCCCCCGTCGGTGCCGCCGATCCCTCGCGTTCGATCGAGACGATCCATTCGGCACGTCCCTCGACCGCGCGTAGGCGATCGGCGAAATCCTCGGCGCGCGTGCGCAAGAGCTCTCGCACCCCATCGGCATCGCGATAGATCGCGCCGAACGCGAGGGGGACGACCGCGTCGGTGAGCTCCAGGAGCTTGCCGTTGACCTCCTGATGAGACGCGGCGCGTGGCGCGAGCCATTCGAGGTCTTGGAGGCGCTCGTTGAGCGGCCCCTCCTCGTACTGGGATGCGGGCACGGCGCTCGTCACCCCAAGAAGCCGACCTTCGACGATCGCTTCGACTCGGCCGCCGTCGATGCCGCGAAGGCTCGCCGCTCCGATGGCGCCGTCCGCGTGCGCGTTCGCGACCGCGTACAGATAGCGGAGGTCGGCCGTCACTCGAGCTCCTCAGGCACCTCGATGACGACCGTGCGCTTCTCGCCATCCTCGGGGGCCGAGGCCTCGGCCGACTCCCGCGCCATTTGCGTGCGCTGCTCGCGTAGCTCGCGCATACGGGCGAAGATCACCGCCTCGCGCTCCGCGTACTCGTCCTCGGTGACGCGACCTTCTTCGAGGTCGACCTGCAGCTCGAGGAGCTGCTGGCGCACCAGCCCCTCGTCATTGGCTTCGTGCTCGGCGTATTCGACGACCTTTTCGATGCAGTACTTGATCCCGGCGGCCGGCACCGTGATCGGTAGCGCGAGGAGCTTGAAAAGGATCACGCGACCTACACGCTTGCCGAGCGCTCGAGCTGCAGCCGGATGGTCACGAAGTTGTACGGCGGCCATGGACCGGTGTACCGGAACGACAGCGTGCCTTCGAACTTCTTGCCGATGTCGTGGACCTTCGCATCGAAGTGCTCCGCTTGATCACGCGCGACGAGAAATGCCGCGTTCATGATCATCTTGTCGCCGATCACCTTGTTCGATCGCGACGCGATCGCCGCGTCGCGCAGGTGGTCGTAGATCTCGCGGACGATCGACTCGGACTTATCGACGAGCGCCTGTTCGACCAGGCGGCCGAGCTGCATGCGCGCGAAGCAGGTCGACGACTGGGTGTTCGTCTCGATCTCCGCCTTCAGCCGGCGGATCTCCTCGTTCTGCTGCTCGATCTCGCGTAGGACCTGATCGCGGTCCCAGTTGACCTTCAGGCCGAACTCCAGCTTGTCCTTCATCTTCACCAGGACATCCCTGAGCGCGTCGTAGGTGTCCTTCAAGAACTCCACGGTGTCGTCGTCGGTCTTGAACAGCGTGCCGAAGCTCATCGGCACGGGCGTGAATCCGTGCTCGTTCATGACGACTTCCTGGACATGCTCGTGGGTGAGGGCGTTCTCGCGCGTCGGGTCATACACGATCAGCGGCGCGCGGCTCACGACGGCGGCGAGATCGCGATAGTGGACCGTGAAGACCTCGTCGCTGCGCCCGCCGATGCCGACCTTGCCGAACGTCCGCGGCTCGGTCGACTCGATGATGCAGTAGACGTAGACGCCCTCCTGGGCACCGTCGCCCTCGGCGACCGCCGCCGCACCGCTGCGTTCCTCGCTCATCGGACGCAAATACTACGTCGCGAGATTGAGGAATTCGCGCGTGAAGCCGTACAGCTTCTCGCGATCCTCGCGCAGTGCCGGCCGCAGTCCGTAGTGGTTGATCACCCGGATCTGGGCGGCCGTCCACTCCTTCCAGCACTCGGCGCAGACCCGCTGCTCGATCTCCTCTCCGAGCGCGCCGGGGATCCCGGTCTTGCCCGCGCCCAGGCGTGTGTTGCCGCAGCGCGCGCATGTGACCATGACCGGACAAGACCAAATCGGCCGAGCGGGGCGTACCGAAGGATCGGCTGCCCGAGGACGGCCGAATCCGGGATCGGCCCGAACTGGCGCGAGTCGGTCGATTCGGCGGGATCCGCGTGGTCGCCGTGGATGC
>DATCPK010000010.1:0-12552 GCA_036570125.1 Candidatus Limnocylindria bacterium | reverse complement strand
CTCCAGGGCCATCCCGCCGGTCGGCTGCCACTGGTGGCGGTCGTCGGTACCGCTCGGGCAGTACGCCCAGCGATCCTCGTACATCGTCACGGAGTCATTCGGCTCGAATCCTTGGTGATCCGGGCGGGCACATACAAAGTCAATGCGATCGGTCATCTAACTGATTGACGCAGATGCGCCAGAGGGCACGTCACCCCTTCAGGTGAATCGGCTCGCGACTGCGTCGTACGGAACAGAGACACCCCCCGCTCGGGGGAGGACCTACGCCGAGCTAGGCGCTCCGGTCTTGCATGCGGCTGAGTGCGACGCGAAGGGCCGCAACGTCACGATGGAACACGTCGTCGTCGATCGGCTTGCGGCGTGGATCGGGCTGCATCAAGCCCTTCGCGGGTTGCCCCGGACTGTCGTCGGTGACGTAACGCGGCACGAGATGCGTGTGAAGGTGCGGCACCGTGTTGCCGAGCATCTCGAGATTCATCTTCGCCGGCCGGTAGTGCGCCTCGAGCGCACGCGAGACCTTCAAGACCTCACGGAGATACGTGGTGGCATCGGAGTCGCTTAGGTCGGTCAGGTCCGCGACGTGACCGCCGCGCCAGATCACGATGGTGTAGCCGGGTTGGCCGATGTCGCCGCGCACGAGATACGCATCGGAGACGCGGCCGCCGAAGATCCGCGCGTTCCCGTGAGTGTCGTCGGGCCTGCCTTCGGAGCACATCGGGCAGTTCTTGCCCGCCTTGCGCTCGTCCCAATCCTCGTCCCACGTTCGCTTCATGTCGGCAACGGTAGCGTCCCGGCGTCGTAGACGAGATGTCCGTTGTCGATCCGTGCGGCGTCCCAGAGAACGTGCGGCTCGCTCTTTCCCAATGCGAGAAGATGCGTGACCGTCCATTCGTCGATCGTGAGGCGGTCGGCGATCAACCTGCGGTGACAGCGCCACCACAGCGTCTCCGCGCACATGAACGCGGTGCGCGAGCCGTTCGCGAGGGACGTCAGGCGTTCGTACCCGATCGCGAACTCCTCGGTGCCCATGTGATCCGCGTATCCCCTGAATGCCGCGACCCGTAACGCGCGGTGCGGCGAGTCCGAGCGTGGCTCGCGCCGGCCGCCGAGCTCCGGCAGGTGCGCGTAGGTGATGCCGATCTTGCCGAGCGATATCCGGAGTGAGTCGGCGCCGAAATGCGGATGCCGTCGTGAGCCGGAAAAGAGCCGGACGTCAGCGAGAGCTTCGATATCGGCCGCGCGCAGTATCGCGAGGAACTCCTCGAGCGGCCGCGCGCCGTGGCCGATGGACGAGATCTCCACGAAGACCAGTGTGGGAGACTCGCGAGGTGAGCGACGTCGCGATCCGAGCCGTCTCGCCCGACCAGCACGACGCGGTCATGCACTACTTCGACATGGTCGCGTACGCGGACAACCCGAACTGGTCGCGCTGTTTCTGTATGGAGCGCCTCGTCGACGATTACGAGCAGCGGACCAAGGCGCAGAACCGCGCGTCGCGCAGCGAGCTTCTCCTCTCGGCGAAAGCGAACGGACTCGTCGCCTACCGCCTCGGCCGCGTCGTCGGCTGGTGTCACGCGGCGCCAAAGTCGGAGCTCAAGAGCGTGCCCGGCGACAGCGCTGCGGACGTGGGCGCGATCGTCTGTTTCGTCGTCGCACCCGATCAGCGCCGCCAGGGCATCGCGACGCAGCTGCTCGAAGCGGCCGTCGACCATCTGCGGTCGCGTGGCATGAAGACCGCCGAGGCCTATCCCCGTGCCGGAGACATCGACACTTCACGATGGGTCTGGTCGCAGTACGTCGGTCCGCTATCGATGTACGTGAAGGCCGGCTTCGAGATCGCGGAAACGCACGACGACTTTTGTATCGTCCGCAAGAAGCTATGAGCGCCCGCGTCATCTCGCTCCACGTCCGCACCGAGAAGCACGGCAAGCCCACGCCCGTCGCGGAGGTGATCGGACGCGTCGGTGGCGGCCTCGAAGGCGACATGCACGCGCAGCGGACGTCCCGCGCGGTGCTCGTCGTCGACCGCGCGACGCTGGATGCGCTCGGGCTCGCGCCGGGCGATCTTCGCGAGGAGATCACGATCCAGGGCCTGCCCGACGTGACCAACCTGCCCGTGGACGGCGAGCTGCGCATCGGCGGCGTCACGCTGCGCGTCAGCGGCCCCTGCGAGCCTTGCACGCACATCGGCGACCTTCTCGGCGTTCCCGATCGCGAGGCATTCCGGCAGTCGCTTCTGGGGCGGCGCGGTGCGCTCTGCACCGTGAGCGCTGTTTCCGGGCCGATCCGCGTCGGCGACCCCGTCGAGGTCCTCGTTCGCGCTTAGCGTTCAGCACCAAAACGCCACCATTCGAGGGCTGTTCCGCAACCTTGACGTCCGATAGCCTCGCGCACGTGAGCACCCGCGCTATCTCGTCCGCAGCAGCAGCGTCGGAGGACGAGGCCTAGTCGCGACCGCTCACGCAGCGAAGCGACGAAGGCCTCCCGAGAGCGGGAGGCTTCTTTATTAATTAGTGGGAGGAAACGTGGCGAGCGAGCACGATGCCTGCGCTCTGGTCGCCGTAGCGCGGAAGGACGCGCAGCCGACGCGCGCGGTCCTCGAGCTTGTCCTCCACGGCATGGCCTCGCTCGCGCACCGCTCGGGGGTCGTCGACGGCGAAGGCGACGGCGCCGGCGTTCTGACCGACATCCCGCGCGCGCTCTGGGCGCACGAGCTCGAGAGGACCGGCCGCGACGAAACGGCCGTGCAGCTCGAGCGCTTCGCGGTGGGTCACTTCTTCCATGACGACCCCGCGGACGTGAAGGCCATCGTCGCGATCCTCGCAGTCCGCGGCGTCGAGACCCTTCTCGCTCGGACCGAGACGACCGATGACGCCGCGCTCGGCCCGCGCGGGCGCACCGAGGCTCCGCGATTCCTTCAGCTCGCGCTCCTCGCACCGCGCGGCGCGACACCCGGCTCGCGCGCTCTCTACGAGGCAGGCGTCGACATCGAACGGATGACGTCCGCGACGGTCGTGAGCCTCTCGCGCCACACGGCCGTGTACAAGCTGCGCGGGGCTGGACATCAGCTCACGTCGTACTTCGCCGACCTCGCCGATCCGCGCTTCGCGACATCATCCGGGTTCGGGCACAACCGCTATGCGACGAACACGTCGACGAGCTTCACGCGGGTGCAGCCCTTCCCGGTGTTCGCGCACAACGGCGAGATCAACACGATCAGCCGTCTGCGTGAGGAAGCGCGCGCGCTCGGCCTTCCGCTCTCACGCGACGGCAGCGATTCGCAGGACGTCGATGCGGCCATCCGCGCTCTCGTGATCCGTCACGGACTCACCGCGGTCGAGTCGATCGAGCTGCTCTTCCCGCCGATCGTCAACGAGATGAAGCGGATGAGCGCCGAGCTCCAGGACGCGTACGTCCAGGGGCGCGCCGCGATCGGGCCGCTTGCCCAGGGACCGGCCGGGATCCTCGTCCGCGTCGGCGACACGTGCATCTTCGGCGTCGACGCGCTCGGCCTGCGGCCGCTCTGGCACGTCGAGACGAAGGACGAGCACGTCTTCGCGAGCGAGCGCGGGTTCGTCCCGCTCGAGGAATACGTCACCGACCCGGTCCCGCTCGCGCCCGGCGAACGCGTCGCCCTCCGCCGTGACAGGGGATGGCGACTGCTCGATCAGAACGCCGTCCGCGAAAAGTTCCTCGCTGCGCGCCGTCTCCGTGGTGTCGCGATGAAGGACTTCCGCTCGCATCTGGTGTGCGGCGGTCCCGCCGAGCCGATCGGCGCGGCCAAGCGCTGGGAGATCGGGACGCCGCCCGACGAGATGGACGACGTATCGGTCCGGCGAGAGCGCCAGTTCGCTGCGCTCGGCTTCGAGCCCGACGACCTGAAGATGGCCGCGTTCATGATCGAGACGGGCAACGAGCCGATCGGCTCGCTTGGGTACGACGGGCCGCTCGCCGCGCTCGCGCCGCGCGCCAACCTTGCGGACCATCTTCACGAGACGGTGGCGGTCGTCACGAACCCCGCGATCGACCGCGAGCGCGAGATCGAGCACTTCTCGACGCGCGTCCTGCTCGGCCCACGGCCAGCGCCGCACGCGCACGACTCGCGCCGCTGGATCGAGCTCGCGGCGCCGCTTCTCCTCGGCGGCCATCCGGCCTGGACCGGCCTGCGCAGCGACGACTTCCGCGGGCTCGCGCGAACGAAAGGAACCTGGCTGCTCGACGACGTCGTCGCGCGGTTCACAAAAGACGCGAGGATCTCGCCGGTCATGCTCGAAAGCGATCGCGATTGGGAGGAGCACCCTCGCGATGCGCTCGCGAGGCTCGGTGCGGCGGCGGCGCGCGGAGTGCGTGCCGGCGCGCAGCTCGTGGTCGTTCGCGACCACGGCGTGATGAACGAAGGCCGCGCATGGATGGACCCGCTCCTCGTCGTCGCGGCCGCGCATCGCGCGCTCGTCGCTCAGCCCTCACTTCGTCGCGACTGCGCGCTCGTGGTCTCGGCCGGCAGCATCCGCAATCTCCACGACGTGATGGTCGCGCTCGCGCTCGGTGCGGATGCGGTCAACCCGTACCTGCTGCTCGAATACGCGATCGCGACGGCCGACCCCGACGCGCTCGGCAACCTCGTCGAGGCGCTGCGCAAGGGCATCGAGAAGGTCATGTCGACCCTCGGGATCCACGAGATCCGCGGCTACGGCCGCCAGCTCGCGGGAGTCGGGCTCGCGCCCGAGGTCGCGCGTTTCGTTGGCCTCGAGACGTTCTGCGCGAGCGATGAAGTCGGCCTCGGCTGGGACCGCATCGCGGATGAAGGCTTCGCGCGCGCGTCGATGCTGCGCGAGCGGCGCGACGCGCGGCTCGAGCCCGCCTTTCGCATCTGGCCGCGCGCGTGGAAGTCCGCGCTCGCGGTCGCCAACGGAGAAGCGCCATACGCGACGTACGCCGAGAAGCTCCGCGATCTCGAGACGACGCACCCCGTGTCGCTGCGGCATCTCGTCGACTTCACCCGTCCGCTCGATGACGCGGATGGCGCGGCCGACACCGCTGCCGGCGAGCACGCCGCGCCGTTCTACATCTCGTCGATGTCGTTCGGATCGCAGGGCGAGACCGCGTACCGCGCGTATGCCGAGGCGATGGCGCGGCTCGACCTGCTCTGCATCAACGGCGAGGGTGGCGAGCTCCCGGATCTCATCGGCCGCTACCCGCGCAATCGCGGCCAGCAGATCGCTTCCGGCAGGTTCGGCGTATCGGCGCTGCTCGCGAACTCGTCGAATTACCTGGAGATCAAGATCGGGCAGGGCGCGAAGCCCGGCGAGGGCGGTCATCTGCCGGCGCGCAAGGTCAGCAAGAAGGTCGCACTCGCCCGCAACGCGCAGCCGGGCATCGACCTCATCTCGCCTTCAAACAACCACGACATCTACTCGATCGAAGACCTCGCGCAGGTCGTGCACGAGCTGAAGACGGTAAATCCGAACGCTCGTGTCGCCGTGAAAGTGCCGGTCGTGCCGGACATCGGCGTCATCGCAGTCGGCATCGCGAAGGCGGGCGCCGATATCGTCACGCTTTCGGGCTTCGACGGCGGCACCGGGGCCGCGCGCCAGCACGCGCTTCGCCGTGCTGGCCTTCCCGTGGAGATCGGCGTCGCGCAGGCGCATCGCGCGCTCGTCGCGTCCGGGCTGCGCGACGTCGTCGAGCTCTGGTGTGACGGCGGCATGAAGAGCGCGCTCGACGTGGCGAAGATGCTCTGCCTCGGAGCGGACCGCGTCGGCTTTGGGACGCTCGCGATGGTCGCGATCGGTTGCACGATCTGCCGTGGCTGCCAGCTCGACACCTGCCACGTCGGGATCGCGACGCAGCTCGAGTCCGTCGCCGAGGCGACCGACCGCGGCGTCAAGCGGTTCGAGCCGCGCGAGTTCGATCGCGCCGTCGACAACCTCGAGCGTTTCTTCACCGCGCTGCGCGAGGAGCTCGCCCGGATCGCGGCGCAGCTCGGCGTTCGCGCCACGACGGATCTGGTGGGACGCACCGATCTTCTCGCTCAGGCGCGCGGTCTCGACCGCGTTGACCTCCGCGAGCTTCTCGAGCCGGTCACCTGGACGCAACCGGGCCGGCGCGACGTCCGCGTCGTCGCGGGGGTGGCCGCGGCTACCGAAGAGGCGGAGGAGGGGCGGACGCTCCGCTCGGCCGATCGCTTCGTCGCCACGGACGCGTCGGGCGAGCTCGCGCGACTCCGCATCGCGGGCGCGAGCGCGGTCGATTTCGCGTCGATCTTCCGCGAAGGCTCCGTGGCCGGAAACGGCTTCGCCGCGTATGCGACCGACGGCGTCGCGCTCACGCTGCGCGGCGGCGCGCAGGACGGCGCCGCGAAGACCGCGCTCGGCGGGGCCGTGGCGATCCTCAAAGCGCGCAACGCGGCGGGCACATTCGTCGACGGGTCCGTCGGGAAGTGCTTCGCCTACGGCGCGCAGCGCGGCCGCTTCCTGGTGCAGGGCGGCGCCGACGCGCGCGCCGCGATCCGCCTCTCGGGCGCGCAGGTCCTGTTTGGGGGTGACCTGCGGGGATTCGCGTTCGAGTACATGACCGGAGGCACCGCGGTGGTGCTCGGCGACCCCGGGCGATGGATCTGCTCAGGCATGAGCGGCGGTGTCGTGTTCCTCCGCCACGATCCCGCGCGCGGTCTCGACGACGCCGCGCTGCGCGACCGATTCGCCAAGGGAGCGAAGGTGCACATGCGCGCGCCGCGCGACGAGGATCTCCCTCCGCTGCGCGAGCTGATCGACGCGTACGCCGACGCGCTACGCGATAGCGATCAACCCGATACGGCCGCACACGTCCGCTCGCTGCTCGACGATCCCGCCGCGCACTTCCGCGCAATACGACCCGGCGCGGATATCACGGACCAGACCGTCTCGACGGAATAGCGCCTCGTCGTCGGCGCCCGAGAGGGCGCTAGCAGCGCCGGGGTCTTCTTCACTCGGCCCCTCGTGGGATCGCGATGGACCGCCGGCCAGGGGCCGCTCGCTCAGAAGACCCCGACGCTGCTCGCGCCCGTCGTGCGCCGCCGCCATAGGCTCGCTGGGTGAGCACCGTCGCTCTCGGTCTGATCCTGATCTCCGCGGTATTTCACGCGACGTGGAACTTGCTCGCGAAGCGCGCGGGTGCGGACACACCCTTCTTGTGGCTCGCGTACGTCATCGGCGCGATCGTGTTCGCGCCGTTTGCGATCGGCATCCTGGTCATCGGGCGCCCCGAGCTCGGATGGCCCGCGCTCGTGTTCATCGCGGTGGCGGTCGGGCTGCAGACGCTCTACTTCGCGACGCTCACCGCGGGATATCGCGCCGGCGACCTCTCGCTCGTCTATCCGATCGCCCGCGCGAGCGGTCCGCTCCTCGCGACGATCGGCGCAATCGCGATCTTCGGCGAGCATCCGACACCCGTCGCGATCGGCGGCGCACTTGCGATCGTGGCGGGCGCCTTCTTCTTGACCGGTGATCCGCGCGCCCTGCGTCGCGAGGGCGCGGGCCTTGCCGTGGGGTTCGCGCTCGCGACAGGCGTGGTCATAGCGCTGTACACGCTGTGGGACAAGACGGCGGTCTCGGTCGTGCTCATTCCGCCGCTGCTCTATGACTGGGCGACGGTCGTCGGTCAGGCCCTCGTCATCACTCCGATCGCGCTTCGCCGACGCGACGCGGTGCGCGAAGCGTGGGCGCACAACCGCGGCGCTGTGATCGGCGTCGCGGTCCTGAGCAGGCTCGCGTACATCCTCGTGCTCACCGCCCTCGTCGTCAGTCCGGTGTCGTACGTCGCGCCAGCGCGTGAGATCGGGATCCTCATCGGTGTGATCCTCGGCGCGCGAGTGCTCGCAGAGGGCCACGTTATGCGTCGGGGTATCGGCGCGGCCGCAATGGTCCTCGGCGTTCTCGCGCTGGCCTTTGGTTGATCAGTGACCGTTCTGCCGCGTGTGCCGTTTGGTCGGCGCACCTAGTATCCGCAGCGATGCGGGCTCTTCGTCTCCTGGCTCTGGTTCTCCTGGTCCTCGCGCTCACTCCGAGTCCGGCCGCGGCGGCGGACATTCGCCAGGGTCAGGACATCACCATCGGCGCGAGCGAGACGATCGAAGACGACCTCTACGTCGTCGGTACGAACATCTCGATCAACGGAACGATCCACGGCGATCTCGTCGCGGCCGGCAGCAATATCAGCGTCGATGGCACCGTCACCGGCGACGTGATCGCCGCGGGGAACAGCATCGCGATCCGCGGCCAGGTCGGTGGAACCGTGCGGGCGGCGGGCAACACGATCGTGCTCGATGGAAAAGTGACAAACGATCTCATCTTTGGCGGTAACGAGGTGACGATCCTGAGCAACGGCCGGGTCGGACGCGACGCGGTCATCGGTTCGGCGAGCGCGACGATCACCGGACAGATCGGCCGCGACCTCCAGGCGGGCAGCACGAACCTGAAGATCGATGGGGGAGTTGGCGGCAACGTTCTCGCAACGGTCGATCGGCTCCAGCTCACCGACCGCGCGACCATCGGTGGAAACCTCAACTACACGAGCAAGAACGAAGCGCAGATCGCGAACACGTCGTCGGTGAAGGGCTCGACCGCGCGGCAGACACCTGACAACGGACGCGCGCCACTCGTCACGGGGCCTGCCGCGCTCGTCATCGAGTGGCTCAAGGGCCTGATCGGCCTGCTGATCCTCGGGATCCTCGTGGTGATCTTCTTCCCGGGCTTCGCGCGCCGCGCGGGCGAGGCACTCGTTCGATCGCCGTGGCTGACGCTTGCGATCGGAGGGCTCGTGCTTATCGGCCTGCCGATCCTCGCGATCGTTTTCTTCGCGGTCGGCGCACTGATCGGCGGATGGTGGATCGGGTTCGTCGTTCTGTCACTGTTCGTCGTTGTGCTCGCGCTCAGCATCCCAGTCGCCGCGGTCGGGGTCGGCGGTGCGCTGCTGCGCATGACGCGACGCCCGGTCCCGGTATGGCTCGCGCTCTTCATCGGTCTCGTCGCGCTCCTGCTCGTCGCGCTCATCCCGATCCTTGGCGGGCTCGTAATCTTCTGCGCCCTTCTCTTCGGCATGGGGGCGACGACGATCGCGGTCGTCGGCAACAGGCGAGCAGAGGTCGCAGCGGCTTAGACCCGCGCGCGGCTAGGATGCCCTCGTGCCCCCCGTGAGCCTCATCCCCGTTCCGGCGAAGCTCACGCCTAGGTCGGGCTCGTTCACGCTCGGCGCGACGACGTCGATCGCGACCGGAAACGATCTGCGCGCGCAGGCCGAGCTTCTCCGCGACCAGCTTCGTCCCGCGACCGGCCTGCCGCTGTCACTCGCGTCGTCGGGAACGGGATCGCGCATCGCGCTTGCGCTCGACTCCTCGCTCGCGAGTCTCGGCGACGAGGGCTACCGCCTGACCGTTGCCGCTGATGAGGTCGCGATCCGCGCGGCGAAACCGGCCGGCATCCTGAGTGGCTCGCAGACGCTGCGGCAGCTGCTCCCGCCCGAGATCTTCCGCCGCGCGCCCGTCGCCGGCGCATCGTGGGCGATCCCCGCGGTCGAGATCGAGGATCGTCCGCGCTTCGGATGGCGCGGGAGCCACCTCGACGTCGGTCGCCATTTCATGCCGAAGGAGTTCGTGCTCAAGCACATCGACCTCCTCGCGCTTCACAAGCTCAACGTCTTCCACTGGCATCTGACCGAAGACCAGGGCTGGCGCATCGAGATCAAGAAGTACCCGAAGCTGACCTCCGTCGGCGCGTTCCGCAAGGATTCGATGACCGCACCGCGCACAAAGGATCCCGCAAAGCGCAAGTTCAGTGGCCAGCCGCACGGCGGCTTCTACACGCAGGACGACGTCCGCGAGGTCGTACGGTACGCCGCCGAACGCGGGATCTCCGTCCTCCCTGAGATCGAGATGCCCGGCCACGCGATGGCCGCGATCGCCGCCTATCCCGAGCTCGGAAATACCGGGAAGCCGATCGAGGTCCTGACGTACTGGGGCATCACCGACCACGTGCTCGGCGTCACCGACAACGTCCTGCGTTTCTTCGAAGACGTCTTCGACGAGGTACTCGACCTCTTTCCGTCGAAGTTCATCCACGTCGGCGGCGACGAATGCCCGAAGACCGAGTGGCGCACCACGCCGTCCGCTCAGGAGCGCATGAAGAAGGAAGGGCTCAAGAACGAGGACGAGCTGCAGTCCTGGTTCATTCGCCACTTCGATTCATGGCTCGCCAAGCGAGGGCGCCGTCTCGTCGGTTGGGACGAGATCCTCGAAGGCGGTCTCGCCCCGGGCGCGACGGTGATGAGCTGGCGCGGCGAGGAGGGCGGGATCGCGGCCGCGAAAGCCGGACACGACGTCGTGATGGCGCCGAACAAGCCGACCTACATGGACTACTCGCAGACGGAGCTCCCGACGGAGCCGGCGGGGATCGGTGGCTACAACTCGCTCGAGGCGGTGTACGCATACCAGCCCGTGCCGAAGGAGCTCTCCGCGGAAGAGGCGAAGCACGTTCTCGGTGGGCAGGGACAGATCTGGACCGAATACATGCCCGATGCCAAGCGCGTCGAGTACATGGCTTGGCCGCGCCTCATCGCGCTCGCCGAGGTGCTGTGGTCGCCCGCCGAGACGCGGAACTGGGCCGACTTCCAGAAGCGGCTCGCGACTCACCTCGAACGCCTCGCAATACTTGACGTGAACTACCGCGGGCGGTTCAACCCGCCGGACTAGCCGCGCAGGGGAGGCGACCGATGAAAACGGCCGACGTCGGGAAGCGAACCAAGTACGAGGGCTACAAGAGCTTCGAATACCTCGAGCCGGGGACCGATTACCGCGAGTTCAAGCTCGCGAAGGAGCTCGACCGCGTGCCCTCGCGAAAGGTCGAGGTCAACGACGCGCAGGAAGAGCGCGTCTGGCGGATCCTGGATCAGAACTTCGCGATCTCGCTTCACGATCACTGCGTCATGATCCCCGAGGATCCCAGCGAGCTGGCCGAGCACCGGCGTCAAGGACGCGACTTCACCGGGTATGCGGGCATGGCCGTTTCCGGCCTGGACGCCGTGTTCGACAACCTCTTGGATGGCACCGGGACGATCACGTCGAAGAACGCCTGGAAGTGGGACGACGTCGTCTACGACCTCGGCATGCGCATGTCGGATCTCGCGCATCAGACATTCCTCATCCGCGGCGAGTCGCTCGACGATGTGAAACGTGCCAAGGAGAACGGACAGATCGCGTTCATCGCGTCCCTCGAGGCCGCGACCGCGATCGAGAACGAGGTCGATCGCCTCGACATCCTCTACGGACTCGGGGTTCGTTCGTCGGGTATCGCGTACAGCGAAGCGAACACGCTCGGCAGCGGTCTGCGCGAGGCGCGCGACGGCGGTCTCACGGACTTCGGCCGCATCGCGGTCAGGCGCATGAACAAACTCGGGATTGCGATCGACGTCTCGCACTCCGGCGATCAGACGTCGCTCGACACGATCGAGGTGAGCGAGAAGCCGATCTTCGTCACGCACGCGGGTGCGCGAGGACTCTGGAACACCAAACGGATGAAACCCGACGAGGTGTTGAAGGCGATGGCAGCGAAGGGCGGCGTCATCGGGATCGAGGCCGCGCCGCACACGACCCTCACGAAGAAGCACTCGAAGCACTCGATCGAGAGCTTCATGGAGCACTTCGAATACTGCGCGGATTTGATCGGCATCGATCACGTCGCGTTCGGCCCGGACACGCTCTTCGGCGACCACGTCGGGCTCCATCACTATTTCGCGAAGCAGCTCTCCATCGGCGCCGCGCGCGGGTCGGTGCAGTTCGATGAGGTCGAGTTCGTCGATGGGATCGAGAACCCCGCGGAAGCGTTCCCGAACATCGTTCGCTGGATGGTCAAGCACGACTACTCCGACGGGGATATCGCGAAAGCTATCGGCGGGAACGTGATGCGAGTGCTCGAGGAGTCCTGGTACCGCTAGGTCTTCTTCGTGCCTCGCGTCAGGGTGTAGGCGCGCGCCTCGCGATCGAGTGACGATCCGCGGTCGCCGAGATTCTTCGCGATGACGTCGCGGTGCTGCTGCGTTCGGTTACCGCCGAACTTGAACTTCGCGCGCACGTCCGTGACCGTGAGGCGGAGTCCGCGGATCGCGCCGAACTGCTTCGCGTAGCGATTCTCGCCCGGCTCGACTGGCGCGTGCTTCCCTTCCGGTTGGAAGTGCGCGAGCTGTTGGTCGAGGATCTTTGCGAGGGCAGCGTCGTCGTCGGTGGGCTCGATGTCGCACGCGAGCTGCACCGCTGCGTAGTAGCTCGTCGGCACGCCGTACTCGTCCTGATTCCAGTGCCCCGGGACATACGCGTACGCGCCGAAGACCGAGAGGAGCGCGCGCGGTCGCTCTGCGATGGCTTCCCAGACCGGGTTCGCGCGCGCGAGATGGAGCAACACGGTCTTGTCGCCGTCCCAGATGAAATGCGTCGGCACGACGACAGGGAGATCGCGCGTCGGCGCACCGGGGACGATGAAATCGCCGAAGTCGTGCGTCTTCAGAAACTCGCGCCACTCAGCGTCG
>DATCPK010000009.1:0-5959 GCA_036570125.1 Candidatus Limnocylindria bacterium | reverse complement strand
ACGCGACCGCTGACGCGGTCGCACGGGGCCCCGGGGCACCCGCGCTCCGCGAGCAGGCCCTGCCGCCGTGCCACCCGCGGCCCGTCGCCCGGCGGTTGTTGAAATAGGAGCGCAGGCTGGGGCGTACAGGAGGGGAATGGCCACGAGTGTTGCCCTGCAGTTCGGCGTCCCCGTGACCGCGGCGCGGCCCGTGATGTTCGCCGACGCGGTTCGCGACCACCAAGACGAGGTCTTCGGCGTCGCCCTCCGGATTACGGGCGACCGCGACGCGGCGCTCGATGTGACCAGCGCAACGTTCCTGAACGCATTCCGAGCGTTTCATCGCTACGACGCCAGTCGGCCGGTGAGGCATTGGCTCTTGCGAATTGCGACGAACGAGGCGATCAGCTACGTGCGCAAGCGCGGGCGCGAGTTGCGGCGCCGTGTCGAGGTGGAGCACGCGAGCAGCGTTGCTGATCCGACGGCGTCGCCCGACGCCGAATCTGTCGCCCGCGAGGATCGCGCGCGGATTCGCGCGGCCGTCAGCGTGCTGCCCGAGCTCTATCGCGTCGTGATCGTGCTCCGCTATTTCAACGAGCTCAGCGTCGAGGAGATCGCGCAGATCACCGGACGCCCCACATCCACGGTGGGCGTACAGCTCCTTCGCGGGCGCGCGCTCCTCCGCAGCGCCA
Source organism: Candidatus Limnocylindria bacterium (assembly GCA_036570125.1). Classification (GTDB taxonomy): domain Bacteria; phylum Chloroflexota; class Limnocylindria; order P2-11E; family P2-11E; genus 3-1-20CM-2-70-9. Next base: position 5,288 of record DATCPK010000009.1, on the reverse strand, counting down.
TCGAAAAGGCCGGGCGATGAGAAACGAGCAGCGCGACGCCGATCTGCTCGACGAGACCCGACTTCGTCGCGCTTTGCGTCTCGAAGCGGCCGAGCTTCCGCCACGGATCGACGTCGCGGCCATCGCGGCCCGCGCTCGCGCCGACCGGCCGACATTCGTCGCGGCATCGGTCGTCTCGACACTCGTGGCGGGCGTCGCGGCGGCGGGGCTCGTCGGACTCATCGCAGCCGCATTCCCGACGGTCGGCCCCGCGGTGGCATCCGACATGTTCACAGCCGCGATCGACGCGTTCACGCGCATCGCGGTCCCCGCAAGCACTCTGCTGTCTCTTGCCGAGCAACCCACCGTTCCGGTCGCGGCCATCGCCGCTCTGGCGGTCGCGATCGCTTACGAGTACGCGCAGCGAAGGGAGCCCATCCGTGAAGTCACGTCTTGAGCGCAGCAACACCAACCGAGTCATCGGTGGGGTCTGTGGAGGCATCGCCGAATACCTGGCGGTCGACGCGACGCTCGTGCGCGTCGTGTTCGTGTTCACCGCGTTCATCACCGCAGGGCTCTTCGTCCTTGCGTACATCGTCCTCCTCGTCTTGATGCCCCAGCCGGGCCAGCCCGCCCCATTTACGTCGACGCCGCCGCCCGCCGCGACCGACACGACCGCGCGGATGGACACCGGCACCGCACCGATCACACCGGCGACCGTGACGCCCGCCGATCCCGCGGTGCATGCGGCCGAAGCTGAGCGCCGCCGGATGGCGTTCGGCTACATCCTGATCGCGATCGGAGTGGCGTTCCTCCTGAGCAACGCGGGCGTCTTCCGGTTCGTGCAGTGGCAGTTCCTCTGGCCCCTCGTGCTCATCGGCATCGGCGTTCTCTTCTTGGTCCAGCGCGTGCGCTCGTGACCGCTCGACGCGGCGTCTTCTGGCCGCTGCTGCTCATCGCGCTCGGCCTCATCTTTCTGCTCCAAAACTTCGGGTTCATCTCGGGCGTGTCATGGCTCGCGGTGGCCAGCCTCTGGCCGCTGCTTCTGATCCTGATCGGGCTCGACATCGCGTTCGCACGCCGTTGGCCCGTTCCCACGCTCGCCGTCGAGGTCGCGGTGATCGCCGCCGGCCTGGCCCTCGTCGCCTATTCACCAAACCTTTCGCCGGGCGTCTTCGTCTTCGGCGACGGTGCCGGCGGTGGCGAGACCGACGTTTTGGTACCGCGCGCCGACGCGACCCAGCTGAACCTCACGCTCAACGGCGGCGCAACGCAGAGCTATCACGTCACGGGCGGCTCGAGTGAGCTCGTCGAGGCGCACAGCACCAATCCCGATCTGCGGCTGCGGCTCTCGGGGAGCAACGCACGACCCGATGTGCGGATCGACCAGGCTTCGAGCGGATTCTTTCACCCGGTCGGCGCCGGTGACATCCAGATCAGCATCGCGAGCGACGTGCCGACATCGCTGACGGTCAACGTCGGCGCCGGTGACTTCGACGTCGACCTTACCGACGTGCTCGTGACCGACGCGCGCGTCAACGTCGGCGCGTCGTCGATGCGGTTCGTCCTGCCGAAACCGAGCGGTGACCTTGCGATCCGTATGAACGGGGGAGCATCGAACGTCGTGCTCGTCGTCCCCGAGGGCGTCGAGGCGCGCATCGAGACGACCGGTGGCCTGCTGTCGCTGCGAAGCGACAACACGCGCCTCGGGTCGTGCGGGGCATGTGGCAGCTCGGTAGAGACGAGCGGCTACGGCGCCGCGCACGATCGCGTGACCGTAACGATCTCGGCGGGAGCGAGCTCGATCGTCGTGCGCTAGTCCCGCGTAAACTCCCGTCGTGCTTCACAACGCGATCGAGCGGATCCTGGAAGCGCAGGCCGTCTGGGCCGAGCCTCTCGGAAAGCTCTTCGTCGCGATCTTCGCCGCGGTCTATAAGCCGGTCCCCATCCTCAAGGATTTCCTCAACGGCGTCTGGCTCGGCCACCCATTGCATCCCGCGATCACCGACGTGCCGATCGGCGCGTACGTCGTCGCGATCGTGTTGGACCTCTCAGGGCAGCGCGCCGCCGCCACCGCGGCGATCGGCGTGGGGATCGTATTCATGCTGCTTGCGGCGCTCGCCGGGTTCGCCGACTACATCGATCTCGAAGGAAAGTCTCGACGGTTCGGCACGGTCCACTCGTCGCTCATGCTTGTCGCGCTCGTCCTGTATCTCGTGTCGTTCGTCATGCGCCTCAACGCGGTGGCATCGCCGGCCGAGGTCTGGCTCTCCGTCATCGGCTTCATCATCGTGATCACCAGCGCGTACGTTGGAGGCGAGCTCGTCTACAACCTCGGGACGCAGGTCGATCGTCACGCGTGGCGAGGCGGCGGGACGAAGTGGACCGCGCTCGACGTCACGGACATCCCGTCTGACAAGCCGGTGAAGGCCAAGGCGGGCGCCCAGACGCTCGTCGTGGTCCGCCGTGGAAAGGGCCTCGACGCGCTCCACGACGTCTGCGCCCACCAGGGCTGCAGCCTCTCCGACGGGAAGATCGTGGGCGAGACGATCGAGTGCCCGTGCCATGGCTCGCGGTACCGGCTTCGTGACGGACTCGTCGTGCGCGGGCCCGCCGTGTTCGACCAGCCCCACTTCGAGGTGCGCGAAGCCGAGGGAAAGATCGAGGTTCGCCGCACGGACACCCGTTAGAACCCAACTGACGCTCTGTTCTTGGTGATACTGCGGGCGTGAGCGAAGCGGTCGCGTCGGTCCCGCTCGGGGCGGCCCTCCCGGTCGCGGAAGCGCTCGCCCCCACCGAGCTCGAGGCCCGGCGCGCCCTGAACGCGGAGTTCCTCCGACATCACCCCGATGAAGTCGCACGTTTTCTCGATGACCGAAGGCCGGGGGAGACGGCGCTCATCGTCCACGACGCCGGACCGGAAGCCGCGGTCCAACTTCTCGAGCTGCTTAATCCGCGCGTCGCAGCCGATGTCGTTCGCAACCTCCCGGCGGAGGCGGCCAAGATCGCGCTCCGCCAGATGCACCCTTCGCGTGCCGCGCCCATCGTCGCGAGCTTCCCCGACGACGAGCGTGAGGCGGTGCTGAGCAGGCTGCCGAAGGGCTTCGCGTCGCAGGTGCGCGAGCTCCTCATGTATCCCTTCGATACGGCGGGGGCCTTGATGGACCCGCGCATCACCGCATTCGCCCCGGAGACGACGGTCGACGACGCGCTTCGCAAGATGCGCACGTTCAAGGAGAAGGAGCTCGGCGCGATCTATCTCACCGACGCGTCGGGCCGGCTGGTCGGCACGGTGCCCCTCGGCGAGATCGCGACCGCGACACCGGAGACCAAGCTCAAGGATCTCGTGAGCGGCGCTCCCGTCGGAGTGCATGCGACCGCGACCCGCGAGGAGATCGTGAACTACCTCACCGAGCAGCGCGTCGCGACCCTGCCGGTGGTGGACAGCGACCGCCGCCTCGTCGGGGTCATCCGGTATCGCGCGCTGGTTGCGGCCGCCGAGGCCGAGGCGACGATGAGCATGCAGACGATGGTCGGCGTGAGCAAAGAGGAGCGCGCTCTTTCACGTGTTTCGTTCGCCGTGCGGCAGCGGTTGCCGTGGCTCGAGATCAACCTCGCGACCGCGTTCCTCGCCGCGTTCACCGTGGGTCTCTTCGAGGGCACGATCGCCAAATTCACCGCACTCGCGATCCTTCTGCCTGTCGTGGCCGGCCAATCGGGGAACAGCGGCATGCAGGCGCTCGCGGTGACGATGCGCGGACTCGCCCTTCGTGAGGTCCGGCTCTCGCATTGGCCTCGGCTCATCGTGAAGGAGGCCGGCGTCGGAGTCCTCAACGGCACGGCGGTCGCGGCGACGACGATGGTCGGCGTCTACATCTGGAGCCAATCCATCGGTCTCACCCTCGTCATCGGCACTGCGATGATCCTCGCCATGGTGATGGCCGGCATCTCCGGTGCGGCGATCCCGCTCATTCTGAAAGCCGCCGGCCAGGATCCCGCGCAATCGTCCTCGATCGTGCTGACGACGATCACCGATTGCAGCAGCTTCCTCTCGTTCCTCGGTCTCGCCACCATACTTCTCCAGTTCCTGTAGCACGTCTGTTCCGAGCCGTCGCGGTCGCGTCCGGGATCGTCCTGTTCGCGCTCTCTACGGCCACGCCCTCGCTGGCGGATGAGGGATGGGTCCTCGAGCGCTTCGCGGCCGACATCACGATCAATAGGGACGCGTCGCTTCACATCGTCGAGGCGATCGATGCGAACTTCGGCAGTCTCCAAAAGCACGGGATCTTCCGAACGATCCCCGTGCGGTACCAGTGGGACGACACACACGTCCGCGTCTACCAGCTGCAGGTCCGTTCGGTGACCGACGGCAACGGGAAGGGCGTCCCCTACGACACGAGCGACCAGGGCGCCGCCAAGGTGATCAAGATCGGGGATCCGAATCGAACCGTGAGCGGACGTCAGACCTACCGCATCACGTACGACGTCTCCGGCGCCATGAATGCCTTCCCGGACCACGACGAGCTCTTCTGGAACGTGAACGGCGGCCTCTGGGACGTTCGCGCGCAGGCCGTGACCGCCACGGTGCACGCGCCCGCCGTACCACAGCAGGCGACCTGCTACCAGGGCGCCGCCGGTTCGGACGAGGTCTGCCGCTTCACGATCAACTCGTCCGGCGCGGACTTCGCGGCAACGCGGCCGTTCGCACCGGGCGGCCAGCTGACGATCGTCGCGGCACTGGCGAAGGGTGTCGTGGCCGAGCCGACGCCGATCATCACGCGCGATGGCGACAATCTCATTGCGTATTTCGAGCCGCAGCCGCTCTGGCTCGCCCTCGCCCTCCTCGCGCTCGCTGCCGGACTCGGCTTCCTCTACTGGCGCTGGCACACCGTCGGGCGCGATGCGCGTGAGCGCGAGACGATCGTTCCCGAGTACGAGCCGCCCGACAAGATTCGTCCCGCGCAGCTTGGGGTCATCCTCGACGAGAGCGCGGACACCAAAGACGTCACCGCGACGATCGTCGATCTTGCCGTACGCGGATACCTGACGATCACCGAGGAACCGCAACCCTGGGTGTTCGCGAAGAAGGATTGGACGCTCCACGACACCGGCAAAGCCACGACGGAGCTACTCCCATACGAGAGGATCGTCTTTACAGGCCTCTTCAAGGACGGCCCCGACGTGAAGATCTCCGAGCTGCGCACGCATTTCGTGTCGACGCTCCGGACCGCGGAGGCCGATCTCTATCGGGACTCGGCCGATCGAAAGTGGTTCGCCGCACGACCCGATCGCGTTCGCCAGGGGTACAT
>DATCPK010000008.1:0-3623 GCA_036570125.1 Candidatus Limnocylindria bacterium | reverse complement strand
TCGAACGCGATCGCCGCGACGCAGATCTTTCCGATCGGCCCCAAGCAGCGCCTACTCTCGTTCCTTCCGCTATCGCACATGTTCGAGCAGCTGGCGGGGTTCTTCACGGTTCTGCTCTCGGGCGCGTCGGTGATCTATCCGACGAGCAGGCAGCCGGCGGTCGTCAGGCGCACCTTCAAGGAACGCAAGGTGTCGATGGTGCTCATCACGCCGGCGGTCGTGAAATCGCTCATGCTGGCGATCGAGCGCAGCGCGGAGGCGCAGGGCAAGAAGGCTCTCTTCGAGAAGCTGCGTCGTGTCGCGCGCCGGCTGCCGATGTCGCTTCGTCGCATCGTCTTCTTCAGCGTTCATCGTCAATTTGGCGGCCGCTTCCGCTACATCGTCTCGGGAGGCGCTGCGCTCGATCCGGCTCTGGGCGAGTCGTGGCGCGAGCTCGGGATCGACGTCCTTCAGGGATACGGCACCACGGAGTGCTCTCCCGCCCTCACCTTCAACCGCGTCGACGTGAATCGTCTCGGCTCGGTCGGCACACCCCTCCCCGGCGTTCTGGTCAAGGTGGCGGCGGACGGCGAGGTCATCGCGCGCGGCCCGAACGTCTTCAAGGGGTACTGGGAGAACGAAGAGGCGACGCGCGCGGTGCTCGATACGGATGGCTGGTACCACACGGGGGATCTCGGCGAGTTCGATCAGGACGGCTTCCTGTGGCTGCGTGGCCGCAAGAAGGACATGATCGTTCTCGCCGACGGCACGAATGTCTATCCCGAGGACATCGAGAACGCGCTCGCGGCCGATCCGCGTATCGAGGCGCTCGCGACGCCCCTGCGGCCCAACGTCGCGACCATCGTCGGCCTTCAACGGCCGGGTGAAGACATCCAGGTGCACGCGGTCTTCCTCGTGAAGGACAAAGACCAGGTCGCGTCCATCGTGCGAGACACCAACGTCAAACTCTCGGGCAGCCAGCAGATCCGCGGTTGGACGATCTGGCCCGAGGACGATTTCCCGACGACCCCAACACAGAAGGTCAAGAAGCGCTTCGTCGTCGAACATCTCCTCACGATGGGACGCGTGGATGAGGCCCGCGCGATCACCGGCGATCACGCCGCGACTCGGACGCTCACGGACGTGGAGCGAGTGATCACGCAGGTCACGAATCTGCCGGCCGCCGCGGTCCATCCCAGCGCCACCCTCTCGGCGGACCTGGGCCTCGACTCGCTCGGGCGCGTCGATCTCCTCGGCGCGATCGAAGAGGAGCTCGGCGTGTACGTCGACGAAGCCGCGCTCGAGCCGAACGCCACGGTCGCAGAGCTCGAGCGCATGGTCGACGCGGCGCGCGACGTGAAACGAGACACCGGCATCTACGGCTGGCCGCTCAGCCCGCTGGTGCGCTCGTTCGGTCTGCTCCTGCAGCAGACGCTCGTCTACCCGTTGGTGCACGTCTTCTACAAGGTGAAGGTGACCGGCAAGGAGAAGCTCGTCGGGCTGCGCGGCCCCGTGATGTTCGCACCGAACCATTGCCTGCACTGGGACAACGGGATCATCCTCATGGCGATCCCGCTGTCGTGGCGGTGGAAGCTCGCGGTCGCGGCGGCCGCCGACGACGTCTTCGGGAACAGGCTCAATGGTTTCGCGTCGTCCGTCCTCGCGAACGCATTCCCTCTGGCGCGCGAGGGCGCGATCCGTCGCAGCCTAGAGCTGCTCGGCGCACGGCTCGACCGCCAATTCTCGGTACTCATTTATCCCGAGGGCAAGCTCACCATCGGCGGGCCGATGCAGCCGTTCAAGTCCGGGACCGGGCTCATCGCGGTCGAGGGCGCGACTCCGGTCGTGCCGATGAAGCTCAAGATCGGCAAGGTCTCGGCGCTCGATCACCTCGATAAGACGTGGGAGCCGTCTCGCTCGACTGGATGGCGCGGCGAAGTCGAGGTCGTCTTCGGCGATCCCCTCTATTTCCCCGCCGGCACACCCGCGAGCGAGGCGACCGCGAAGATACAGGCGGCGGTGGCGGCGCTCTGAGGACGGCTCGCGAGGTCGCGATCTTTATCCGGCGAGCCGGCGAGTTCTTGATGCTCCATCGCGCGATCGACGACTACTGGCACATCGTTGCGGGCGTCGTCGAAGAGGGCGAGACGTTCGCCGAAGCCGCGGCCCGCGAGCTTCGGGAGGAGACGGGCCTCGAAGCAGTCGTCAGCGATCTCGCTATTCACCAGACGTACCAGGTACCCGAGATGATGCGCGGCGAGTACCTCAGCGGAGTGGACAAGGTCGAGATCGAGAACTTCGTTGCCCGTGTCCCGCCGGGCTGGGAGCCACGGCTGAACGAAGAGCACGACCTGTATCGGTGGCTCAGTCCGACCGAGTCGATCGCGATCGAGTACTGGCCCGAGACGAAGCAGGTCCTCGCCGCACTCGCCGCGTCGCCCGTGTGACCAACATCCGTGGCGCGAGCGTCGGCGCTTCCATTCGCGTGGTCATCCAGACGTAGCGCCGCCCCTCACGGTTCGTCGCCGAAGCGTGCACGCCCTGCGGGCTGAGGACGACGATGTTGAATGCGGCGTCCTCGAGCTCATTCGCGTCGGCGATGGCGGCGCGCGCCACCATGTCCGGCGGCATCCCCACCGCTAGGCGGTCGACGGCTGACTTGGCGGTGACGTTCCTGACGGCGAGCTCGCCATAGCCGGTGCACGCCGCAGCACCGTAGCGCGAGTCGCAGTAGTTGCCCGCGCCGACGACCGGCGAGTCGCCGATGCGGCCCGGGTACTTGTAGGCCCAGCCGCTCGTCGTCACGGCCGACGCGATGTCGCCGCGACGGTCGACCGCCAGGAAGTTCACAGTGCCGCGATCTTCGCCGACGATCTTGCGCACGACCGGCAGTAGCTTCGGGCGGCGGCGGATGCTCGCGGGCGTTTCGCCGACGGCGCGAAGGCGTTCCACCCAGAGCTTGCGCGTCGACGGCGTCAGGTTCTGAGTGCGTTCGGCGCCGATCTCACGCGCGAGACGTGCGGCGCCATCGCCGACGATGAAGACGTGCGGCGTGCGCTCCATCACCGCCCGGGCGACCGAGATCGGATGCAGGTAGCCCTTCAGGGCCGCGACCGCTCCGATGCGGTGCGTCGTGCCGTCGACGATCGACGCGTCGAGCTCGACCTCGCCGAGCACGTTCGGTTTTCCGCCGCGGCCGACGCTTGTGTCGGTCACATCGGCTTCGATGATCTTCGCGCACGCCTCGACCGCGTCGAGCGCCGATCCGCCGCGCGCCAGGATGCGAATGCCCGTCGGAAGCGCGGACGCGCCGTTGCCGCTGGCGACGATGATCGGCGTAGCGCGCTGCGCCACTAGCGGCCGGTCATCCCGCGCACGATCCGAAAACCGACGCGCGCCAGATCCTCGCCTGCGAACAAACGCGCGGCGGGGTCCTCGCCAGAGCGGAGCACCCGGGCGCCGTTCTGCCAGCTGTTGGTCCATTCCCGCAGCGCGCCGAGCTCTTCGAGCGTGCCGGCCATCCGCGCGGCCTTCTCCCATTCGCGCTCGTCGGGGAGACGGTAAATGCGACTGGTCCCGACCGTGAGCCAGCGGCAGTACGCGACCGCGTCGGCCCACGAGACGCCTTCGAGCACGCGATCGGT
>DATCPK010000007.1:0-35890 GCA_036570125.1 Candidatus Limnocylindria bacterium | reverse complement strand
ACGTCGCGCACGCCCTCGAGCTTCGCGAGCACACGCGAGAGCTGCTCCACGCTCGTCACCTGCAATGTCGCGTTCACAGTGGCCGTCTTGTTGGGATTCGCCTGAGCCGACAGCGCGAGGAGCTGCACCTGGTTCTCGCTGATCACAGCCGCGACGTCGCGCAGGAAGCCGTCGCGGTCCCATCCTTCGATGCGGATCGCGACCGGATACGTGCGCGTTGTGGAGCGCTCCCATTCCACGTCGACGAAGCGTTCTTTGTCGGCGCTGCCTTTCACGTTCGAGCAGTCGGCGCGATGGACTGTGACGCCGCGACCGCGGGTGATGTACCCAACGATGTTGTCGCCCGGGACGGGATTGCAGCACACGCCGAATCGGATCAAGAGATCGCCGACGCCTTTCACGTTCACGCCGCCGCGCGAGGTGTCCGGTGGCAGGGGCGGCGCGACCTCCGGGATCGCGAGCTGCGTGTCGTCGGTGATGCCGAGGCGCGTGACCACCTGCGCCGCCGTGAGCGCACCGTAGCCGAGTGACGCGAACATCGTGTCCACGTCGTGGAGGTTGAGCGCTTCGGTCACACGACGGAGGTCCTCGTCGGAGATGTCGCCGAGCGCGCGCTGGGAGATGCGCTTGAGCTCCTTGTCGAGGAGCTCCTTCCCGTGCGTAACGTTCTCGTCGCGCTGCGCGCGCTTGAACCACGCGCGGATCTTTTCGCGCGCGCCGGGAGTGCGGACCATCGTGAGCCAGTCGCGCGACGGTCCGCGCGCGGCCTTGCTCGTGACGATCTCGACGATGTCGCCGGAAGCGAGCTTGTGGTCGAGCGGGACGATGCGGCCGTTGACCTTCGCGCCGATCGTGCGATGCCCAACGTCGGTGTGAATGCGGTACGCGAAGTCGATCGGCGTGGAACCGGCGGGAAGCCCCTTGACCTCGCCTTTCGGGGTGAACACGAAGACCTGGTCCTGGAAGACGTCGACCTTGAGCGACTCGACGAACTCCTGCGCGTCGGCCACGTCGTGCTGCCATTCGAGGAGCTGGCGCACCCAGGCGAGCTTCGACTCGTAGTCGCGGTCGCCCTTGCCGCCTTCCTTGTACCGCCAATGGGCCGCGATGCCGTACTCGGCGAGGTCGTGCATGTCCCTCGTGCGCACCTGGATCTCGACCGGCTGGCCACCCGTACCGATGACCGCGGTGTGGAGCGACTGGTACATGTTCGCCTTGGGCACGGCGATGTAGTCGTCGAACTGCCCAGGGATGGGGGGCCACATCGTGTGCACGACGCCGAGCCCCGCGTAGCACGACGGGACGTCCTCCACGATCACGCGGATCGCGAGGACGTCGTAGACCTCCTCGAAGCCGACGCCCTTGCGCCGCATCTTCTGCGCGATGGACCAAAGATGTTTCGCGCGGCCCGAGATATCCGCGCGGATCCCGGCTTTCTCGAGCTCCTGCCCGAGCGTCTTCATCGTCTCGTTGATGTAGCGCTCGCGAACCTGACGGCGCGCGGCAAGCTGTTCGGCGACCTCGTGGTAGTGCTCGGGCTCGAGGTATTTGAACGCGAGGTCCTCGAGCTCCCACTTGATCTGCCAGATGCCGAGGCGGTGCGCGAGCGGCGCGTAGATATCCATCGTTTGTCTCGCGATGCGTTTCTGTTTCTCCGGGGGGAGCGGGGCGAGCGTGCGCATGTTGTGGAGGCGGTCGCAGAGCTTGATGATCACGACCCGCAGGTCGTCCGCCATCGCGAGGAGCATCTTTCGGATGTTCTCGGCCTGGTGCTCGTCGCGTGACTGTCCCGAGAGCCGCGAGAGCTTCGTGACGCCATCGACGAGACGGCCGATCTCCTCCCCGAACTCGCGCCGCACGTCCTCGACGGTCTTCTTCGTGTCCTCGGGCACGTCGTGGAGCAGCGCTGCCGCGACGGTCGCCGGATCCATCCCGAGCTCGGCGACGAGCATCGCGACCGCGGCGGGATGCGTGATGTATGGCTCGCCCGACACGCGCTTCTGCCCCTCGTGCGCCTCGGCCGCGTACGCGTACGCGCGTCGCACGAGCTCCGCGTCGCCCTCCGGGTAATGGCGAAGCATTTCCTTCGCGAGCACGTTCTCGTCGACGTGACCGGAGCGCTGCGGCCGCAGACGATCGGTGATGCCGACGATCCGCGACGTGAACGTGGGCGCGCGCTCTGCCATCTAGCTCCCGACCAGGACCGGCGCAGCGCCGCTCGCGACGCGCTCCATCTCGGCGGCCGTGCCGACCGGGCCGAAGTCGCGAAGCTCGAGCTCGACGAATCCGCGCAGGCCCGTGCCGACGCTGACGACGGCGTCGACGCGACCGGCTTCGGTCATCCCCTCGGCGTGATCTCCGCGCCGAAAGGCCATGGCGTCGAACGTGAACCGGCCGACCGTGATCTTGCACCGGAGATGGTCGGCGTCCGCTCCGACCTGCTTGATGTCGTAGACGCGCACGTTGCGGATGAGAAGGTACGGCCTCGGGTTCTCGGCGCCGCATGGCTCGAGCATCGCGAGCTCGAGCGCGAGCTTGCTCGAGAGGACGTCGGGCGCGATCTCGGCGTCCACCCTGATGGTGGGGACGGGTCGCTTCCCGTCGAGGCGCTCGCGAACGATCCCATCGAGTCGTTCGATGAGGTCGGGGATGCGATCGACCGCGACGGAGAAACCGGCCGCCATCGCGTGGCCGCCGTGCTTGATGAGGATGTCGTCGCAATCGTCGAGCGCTTCGGCGATGTGGACGCCGACGATCGAGCGGCACGAGCCCTTGCCTTCGTTGCCGTCGATGGCGATCACGATCGCGGGTCGACCGTAATCCTCGACGAGCCGCGACGCGCCGAGTCCGACGATCCCGGCGGGCCACTGCGCATCGGCGACCACGGTGATCCACGCGTCAGGACGCTCCGCCGCGCGCTCGCGCGCGCCCGCGACGACCTGCCGCGTGAGCTCCTGCCGCTCGGTGTTGCGCTGCTCGAGACGCTCGGCGAGCGTCTTCGCCTCTTCGGCGTCCTCGGTAAGGAGGAGGCGCAGCGCGTCCTCGGCGTCGTTGATCCGGCCCGCCGCGTTGAGACGCGGTCCGAGGACGTAGCCGATATCGCTCGCGCCGACGCGTCCGAGCTTCAGACCCGCGCGCTCGACGAGAGCGCGCACGCCGAGGATTGGCGCGCGGTTCAGAGCCTCGAGGCCGAGCCGCGTGAGGACGCGGTTCCCACCGCGAAGCGGGACCACGTCGGCCACGGTGGCGAGCGCGCAGAGCTGCAGGAGCTCGTCCTGACGGAGGCTGTAGGCGAGATCACCGAGAAGGCGCTTCGCCAGCACGAGCGCCACTCCCGCGCCCGCGAGCTCCTTATCGGTGGACGGATCGCCGGGACGCCGCGGATTGACGACCGCATACGCGTTCGGGAGCTCGGCCGGCGGGTGATGGTGGTCGGTCACGATGAGATCGACGCCAAGCTCGCGCGCGAGCGCCGCCTCCTTCACCGCGGTGACGCCGCAGTCGACGCTCACGATGACTTTGGCGCCGTCCTGGGCCAGCTGCCGGAGCGCCGTCGAGTTCAGGCCGTAGCCCTCCTCGTACCGGTTCGGGATGTACGCACCGACCACGACGCCGATCTGGCGGAAGGCGCGAACGAGGATGGCCGATCCGGCGATGCCGTCGACGTCGTAGTCCCCGTAGACGACGATGCGCTCGCGAGCCGCGAGCGCACGACGGATCCGCTCGACCGCGCGATCAAGATCGAGCATTGGCGGGCCTTCTTCGGTCGGCCGCGCCGCCAGAAAAGCGGCCATGTCGCCGGCCGCGAGACCGCGGCAAGCGAGCACCTGAGCGACAAGCGCGGGGATACCATCCGGCACATCCCGGGTCTTTTTGGGCATGATCCAGCGCCGCTGCGCCGCGAGGGTCATCTGCCCCTCAAGTATCTCGCACAGGTGTTCACCTTCGCGCTCGCAGCGACCTCGTGCACGCCTGGGGCGAGCCCTTCACCCGCGCCGCCGACCTCGAGCGCGACGACCACCCCACCGGCCGGCTTGCCGAGTCCGATCAGCGCCCGGCTCATCCTCAAGCGCAACCACTACGTCCTTCCGGACGGGCTTTTCGGTGAGCCCGCGGCCGTCGTCGCCGAGTTCGACGCGGATCCGACCCAAGGTTCCCCACTGGCTCGGCTTCGCCCGGGCGGCCGCGAAAAGGCATTCCTGACAACGGTCGCGCCCAACGCGCTCGGCGCAACGATCGACCTCACCGGGCTCCTACCCGGTACCTACTCGATCGATCTGATCGAGAACGTGCGTGGCCAGCCGACCGTCGTGGCAACGACCGAAATCTCGGTGTCTGCGCCGGAGTACGTCGTCTGGACGCTCGACTTCGAAGGCGACGCCTCGAGCGATTCCGCCCTGGCAAACACCGCGGCGATCGCAGACGAGCAACTGATCCCGATGACGATCATGTGGAACCCGCGCGTGTGGACGACGACCCAGGTCGCGCCCGCGAGGGCCGACGCGATGCTTGCGTGGACGAAAGGGCGAGTCGCGATGGGTGACGAGCTCTCGCTGCATCTTCACATGTGGACCGACTTCGCACGCGCGGCCGGTCTCGTGCCGCGCACGGCGCCGAGCTGGGCTGGCCGGGGTGACGGCTACGACGTACCGATCACCGCGTACCCCGAGAACGACCAAGGCACGTTGATCGAGTACTCGCTGCGTTTGATGTCCGAACACGGGCTCGCGCGGCCGACGACATTCCGCGGCGGCGGCCAGTTCGCGAACGAGGCGACGTTGCGCACGCTTGCGGCACTGGGATTCGTGGCGGACTCGAGCGCGGTCCCGGCGGGAGCGTTCGGGCGCCTTCCCTACCCCTGGACGCTCACTGCGGACGCGCAGCCGTACCGCCCCTCAACCAACGATGCGAACAAAGCCGGTGATCTGCCGATGCTCGAAGCGCCGACGATCGGCGGCAACACCTACGGCTACGACGTGCAGATGATCGCGCCGATCATCCACGCGGATCTCTCATACCTTGCGCCGGCTGGCGAGGTCGCGATGACGCGTCGCGCGATCACGATCGTGAGCCACCCGGGCACGATCGACGCGACGGAGCGCGCGGCGATCACCGCGCTCTTCGACGCGCTCGCGCCGCTGCGCTATGACCGCGACGCCGGACCGGTTCGGTTCGTGACGCTTGCGCAGCTCGCGCAGGCCTGGCGCTAGATCAAAGCTCGGTGCAGCCTCGCGTCGGGTTGCCTCCGCCGCCGCTCGGTGGCGCGGGAACAGGTCCCGGTGTAGGCAGTTGCCCCGGCATTCCGACAGCGGGAAGGGCGAGACCAGGTACATGCCCGTTCGCGCCATTCTTCATGAGCTGTTCGATCGTCGGGAGGACAACCGGCTTGCGCACGAATGGCGCCGCCTTCTCCGGATTCGCCTCATCCGCGTACTTGAAGACCTCCTCGAGCTCCGGACCGATGAGCTCGAGGCGTTGGATGAGAGCGCCCGCCACCGCGTGGATGGCGTACTCCTTCTCTCGCATCAGCCGTTTCGTCTCCTCAAAGAGCTGTTGGAGCAGGCTGTCGACCAAGAGAAGAACCGTGTCCGGGTATCCGCCGACCGGGCTGGCGGGCGCGACCATGAGCGTCGAACCCATACCGAGCCTCGCCACGTAGATCAGCGCCTCGTTGGTGGCGCTCTGAAGATCGCCACTCGCTCCGGCGAGCTTGGTGCCGAGGATGTTCTCCTCGACGGCGCGTGAGCCCAGCGAGACCATGATGTCTGTCTCGTACTGGCGCGCGTGCTTCTGGTGCCGCTCCTCGCGCTCGGAGCTGGAGACGACACCGAGCGTGTCGCCGCGTCGGATGATCGACGCCTTCATCATCCGGTCTTCCGGGCGAAGGTAGTAAAAGGCCACCGCGTGACCCGCCTCGTGATAGGCGACTGCCCGTTTGTCGTCGGCGCTCATCTTCGTGATCGGCTGCTTCAGACCAAGGAAGCGCATGTCCGCGGCAGCAAGCCAGTCCTTGTAGGTGAGCTTGTCGCGACCGTCTTCGTTCGCGACGATCAGGGCCTCGTTGATGATCGTCCTGATGTGGATCGGGGTCCACTTGTTCGAGTCCTGCGCCATCATGTCGACGTCGCACGTTTCGTCGTGCGCCTTCTTCGCAAGGTAGTGCTGGATGATGTCCTTCCGTCCCTCGCCGTCAGGTGCGTAGACGATCAGCGAGCGGTCCAGCCGGCCAGGTCGCGTAAGGGCTACATCGAGGGTGTCCGGTCGGTTCGTCGCGCCGATCACGAATACGAGCGGCTTCGGCGGAACCGGACCGCGGACCAGGCCGAGCCAGCGCGCGATCTTCTGCTTCATACGGTCTTCCACGTGTTGACCGAGAGAGTCCATTTGATTCAGCAGCGTGTTCAGGCCCATGCCACCGCCCGCGAACATACCCATTCCGCCCATGCCGCCCTGTGCCTGTCCGCCTTGAACTCCACCGCGCGACATCCCGATCGAATCGAGCTCGTCCATGAAAAGGATGCAGGCGCCGGGAGACCCAGCCTTCGCGTATTTTCGGCCCAGGCCACGAGCCTTGCGGAAAAGCGACATGATGATGAGGGCGTCCACGCCCATCCACATGCTTCGAAGACTGGATGCGTCGATGTAGATGAACGGCAACTTTGCCTCCGCGGCGATCACACCCGCGAGGAAGGTCTTGCCGGTTCCGGGCGCGCCTGACAGCAGCATTCCCTTGGGCATCTCGCCGCCGGCCTGCTTGAACCGCTCGACACCGCCGAGGATCCGCACGAGCGTCTTCGCGTGGTCGACGAGATCCGGCTGGCCCCGATAGTCGTTGAAGCTGAGTCCGAGCTGTGGGTCTTCCGGCGTCACCGTGTAGGTGCGGGGCCGCGACATGAACCACATGAGGGCGCCGAACTGCGCTATGAACGCAAACGCGTAGAAGACCAGTGTGATGAGCAGCCCGGGCATCTGGCCAACAAGGGTGGCCAGACCTTCGAACACGCTGCGGATGCCGTAGAAGAACAGGATCAGCGCGAGGATCCCCAGAAGGATCAGCAGGCGCCGCTTGTTGTGTTCGAGCACATACGCGCTCGTCGTGACGAATCCTCTGGCCGTCAATTCACACCTACCACCTGATCATTCGCTACGCGCAGTACGAATCCCACGACGAAATCGATCCCCTCCGTGGTCTTTCCGGTGACCACGTAGGCGGAGAGCAGCCGTCCTTCGCTTTCGACAGCGCCCACGAACTTGGTGCTGCGCACGTCGGTGATCGGCTGAATGGCCGTGTCCAGGTCCGTCAGCATCGTCGAGTCCACGAGCCTCGAGAGCGACTGCGCGTCGTCCGCGCCGATCGCCGCGATGACATCGTGCGCGGCGCGCGGCTCGTCGACCTTGGGAAGCGCTGGGTAGGGGTTCTCCGCCGGACCCTTGTCGACCAACGCGTGCACGGCGACGCCGGTGAGAATCCCGATTACGAAGAGCGACAGCGTCGCGACGGCCCGGGCCTCATTCACTGCGGACCACCTTGCCGCCGGACACGGTCAGCGCCAGCGGAAAGAACTGGTCCACGCCCGCCGAGTTGCGCAGGTCGACGGCGTAGATGTGGACCGAGTAGCCACCCACACTCGCCCCGCCGATGTACGTGAGCGAGAGCGGTTGGATCGACGATGTCGTACGGCTGGTGTCGGCGCCCTGCAGCTCCGCCGCGCGCTGAGCGATGCTCTGGTTCGGACGGATGCCGACGATCGAGTTCGGATCGCGCTGCAGAAGACCGAGCATGTAGGCGCGAGCTACGGGCGATTCGCCGCTCGCGCCGAAGAGTCCGCTGTCCTGGATGAAGACGCCCACGGCGGACGCGATGACGAAGCCGGCAAACATGCCGACAAGCAACGTCCCCGCCGAACCCGCGAGAAGCCGCCGGATCCCCACCATTGGCAGTCTAAGCGCGTGCAGGTCGTCATCCGCCGGCTCCGAGCGCGCCGGCCGCGAAAAATAGGAGCCCGCTAAGCTCGGCCGCCCAAAAGTCGAGACCCTTTTCCTTCGCGCCGGCACCCAGAGCGGCGGCGTGCGAGAGCAGCGCGGTCCGCTGGAAGCGCGTCGGCCCGTCATGCGCACTCGCGGCAGCTGTCTCAGCCTCGCTCACCGGCTCGAATCGGTCACCGACGTCATGAAGCCAGAACACCGGAGGTCGCAGCGACGACCAGGTCGTTCGCGGCGAGAGCGAATCGAACACTTCACGTAGGGATGCCGGTAATAGATGAAGGCGTTCGAGGGCGATGTCGTAATCGGTCGCAGTGAGAGCTCGCCACAGGGCCACGCCCTCGGTCCCCAGACCGCTCGGCGGCTCGCCGCTCAGGCGCCCACCGGTGGCTCGAAGCTCCGCCGTGATCCTGTCGCGATCGGCGACATCGGCCACCGCCTCGGCCGCGGCGACCGGCAGCCGCAGTCGGACCTCCGCATCGGCATCCCAGGGCTCGAGCACGCCGTTTCGCCGCTGCGTCAAGGACAGGACGCTCGCGAGGTACGTGCCGAGGTCGAAATACGCGCCCAGTGCACCGATGTACGACGCGCCCGCAAGCGCGCCGGGCCGCGATGCCGCCGCGAGCAACATGCCGCCTCCCACCGAGAAGCCGAAGGCGCCGACCGCCATTTCCTTTGTCTCCGGCCGGGCAACGGCGCGGGCGAAGGCCGCGTCGAGGATCGACGTCGCGTCGCGCTCGAGCTTTCCCTCTTTGATGAACGGGAACTCCGGGAGCATGACCATGTATCCCGCGCGAGCGAGCGCCTCCGCGAGCCGGCGGGTCTCCGGATCGTCGTTCCCCTTGTCGGTCGCGCCGTTCACGAGCATCACGGCGGGATGCAGGCTTCCCCACCCGGGGATCCACCACGTCACGCGCATGTCGAGCGGGCCGATCGGTTCGACCCCGTCCTCGATGCGCGGCGGCGGCGTCACGTACGCGGCGGCGTTCCGATCCCAGAGCGCGCTCGAGTAGATGTCCGCGACGAGGATCGCGCCCGCGCCGAGCGGTCGAAGGAACGGACGCCACAGGATCGCGATGGCAACGACGAGGAGGACGAGGGCGAGGCGTCGCCGCATTCGCGGCGACTCTAGCTAGGTGGCGGCTGCGAGGCGACGGTGGCGGACGCGGTCTTCGACTTCTTGCCAGAGCGAGACGATCTGACTCGCGTTGAAGATCGACGAATACGTCCCGGAGATGATCCCGATCAGCAGCGCAAGGGCGAAGTTGCGTACGGAGAACCCGCCGAAGAGAAACAGCGCGAGCAGCGTGAACACGACGGTCAATGAGGTGATCACGGACCGCGCGAGCGTCTGCATGATCGAGTAGTTGATGACCGGGTTGAGCGCCTCGCCGGGGTTGAGGCGCAGGTTCTCGCGGATGCGGTCGAAGACCACGATCGTGTCGTGCACCGAGAAGCCGATGATCGTGAGGACCGCCGTGACGAAGAGGCTGTCCACCTCGACCTTGAAGAAGTACCCAAGGATCGCGAAGAGGCCGAGCACGATGAGCGCGTCGTGCAGCAGCGCGACGATCGCCGCGATGCCGTAGCGGAAGGCCGCCCACCCGAAGTTCCGGAATGCCCACGCGATCAGCAGAACGATCAACAGGCTCGCGAGAGCGATCGACTTCGCCGCGTTCTGGATCAGCTCCGCGGAGAACGACGGGCTCACGACGGAGGAGTTCGTGATCTTCGTGTCCGGGCCGAATGCTTCCTTGAGTCCGGCTTCGGTGCTCACCAGCTCCGCTGGAAGCATCTCGGTCGTGCGCACCTCGACGCCACCGCCCGCCACGCCCTGGATCGTTGCCTCGTCATGGCCGTGCGAGGTGAAGAAGGCCTTGACGAGCGTGTCGTCCGGGCGCGTCGCGAATGTGACCTCGAGCAGCGTTCCACCCTTGAACTCGATGCCCGGCCGAAGTCCGCCGATCGCGAGGAAGAACACGCCCGGGACGATGAGCAGGGCGGAGAACAGGAAGTACCACCACTTGCGCTCGACGATGTGGAAGAGCATCTAAAGCGCGGTCGCCGCTCGCGGAGCGTGTCGGTCGGCCGGCGGTTCCGCGGTGCGCTCCTCGACGCCGTACAGCCAGCGCCGCCGGAGCGACGAGAACTCGATGGCGCCGTGGAGGAGCATCTGCGTCACGACGACCGCGGTGAAGAAGCTCACCGCGACACCGATCCCGAGCGTGAGCGCGAAGCCCTTCACCGTGCCGGTCCCGAACATGAACAGGATGCCGGCGGTCAGGACCGTCGCGAGGTTCGAATAGAAGATCGACGGGAACGCGCGCTTGCGGCCTTCTTCGACGGCGACGCGCAGCGACTTGCCCGAGCGCAGCTCTTCCTTGAGCCGCTCGAACGTGAGGACGTTCGCGTCGACGGCCATACCGATCGATAAGATGAAGCCGGCGATACCGGCGAGCGTCAGCGTCACCGGGATCATTCGGAAGACCGCGTAGGTCAGCGCCGTGTAATACAGGAGCGCCATGACCGCGAGTACGCCCGGCACGCGGTAGTACGCGATCATGAAGAAGGCGACGAGCAGGAGGCCGATGATGCCGGCGATGAGGCTTCGGTCGACCGATTGCTTTCCAAGTGTCGGCTCGACTCGCGAGGACTGGATGACCGTGAGGGAAACGGGCAGCGCACCGGAGTTGATCAGATTCGAGAGCTGCTTGGCTGACTCGACGGTGAAGTTGCCCGAGATCTGACCCGCACCCGAGGTAAAGACGTTCTGGATCACCGGCGCGGAGATTTGAGAGCCGTCCAGCGTGATCTGCACCGGCTGGTTGAGAAAGTCCTTCGAAAGCTGCACCCAGCGATTGGCATCGTCACCGGTGAACTCGAAGTGCACGACTGGCGCGTTGGCCTGGTCGAACGCGACGTATGTGGCCGCGAGGTGCTCGCCGGTGAGCGGCGGCGTGAGCGACTTGAACTGCCCCGCGTTTGCCGGGTCGGGGACCTTGATCTCGAGCTTTGCTTGCTTCGTGGCGATGTCGTTGGCCTGCTGGATGTCGTCGATGCCCGGCAGCTGGAGGAGGATCTTGTCGTCGCCAACGGCCTGGATCACCGGCTCGGAGACGCCGAGGCCGTTGATGCGGCGGTCGATAACCCTTCGCGCCCGGTCGTTGTAGTCGGACACGCTCTGGCCGGCGGGGATGTCGGCAACGTTCATCTGGAGCAGGAGCTGTGTCCCGCCCTGAAGGTCAAGCCCGAGATGGGTCTTGATCTCCTGGTTGACCTGGATCGGCCCGAGGTTCAGGCAGACGCCGGGGCAGCTCGCCGGAAAGGGGAACGAGAACTGATGCTTCGGGATGTCGAGAAAGACCGACAGCACGAAGACAAGAAAGACGAGCCAGGGGAACGCGCGGTTCACAGGTAAATTCTAGACGGTCATCCCGCGTCGCGCTGAGCTTTCAGCCGCTCGCGAGCTTCGCGCATCTCTCGATCGAAGTTCGTCTCGCCCGGGATGACGGGCGTCGCCTCGTTCGTTTGTACCGTGGCGGGGATCGCCGCTACCGGGGTCGTCGGCCCGGCGGCATCCGCGGCCTTGTCCAGGATCTTGTCGGCGTTCAGGAACTCCTCGCGGAGCTGGTCCGACGTCCGGCGCAGGTCACCGACCACCCGGCCGAGGTCTCGAGCGACCTTCGGCATCCGTTCGGGGCCGAGGACGATGAGCGCGATGATCAAAATGAGGACGAGCTCCTCTGGTCCAACGCCGAACATCAGCGGCCCCCGGCCGTCGCCGCGGCTCGTGCGGCGTTCGCCGCCTCGCGCAGGGTGCGCGCCGTTTCTCCAGCGGCCTTCTCGAAGTCATCGCCACGGCTCGCGTAGAGGACGGACCGCGACGCCGACGGGAGGACGCCGCCGCCGTTCGCATCCATCCCCGCGCGAAGGGCGATCGCGATGTCGCCGCCCTGCGAGCCGACGCCGGGCATGAGGAACAAGCGGTCGGGCGCCAGCGCGCGGAGACGCCGCGCCTCGTCCGGGTACGTCGCACCGACGACGAACCCGCAGCGGTCCGCCGCGAAGTGTTCGACGCAGCGCTCGACGACGCGCTCATACAGCGGGCGTCCCGCAACCTCGAGATCCTGGAAGTCGCCCGCCCCCGGGTTGCTCGTGCGCGCCAGCACCAGCGCGTAGCGGCTGCCGGTCGTGAATGGCTCGATGGAGTCGAGGCCGATATAAGGGGCGACCGTCGCCGCGTCGGCGTGGAACGAATCAAAGAGGGCGTCCGCATAAGCCGCGGAGGTGTTCGGCACGTCGCCGCGCTTGGCGTCGAGGATCACCGGGATGTCCGACGGGATCGCCTGCAGCGTGAGCGCGAGGACATCCATCGAGGCGCTCCCGTAACGCTCGAAGAAGGCGAGGTTGGGCTTGTATGCGCATACGTGCGGGGAGGTCGCACGGATGATTCGCCGAAGAAAACGAACAGCCGCCTGCGGCCCGCGGCCGAGCGATTCGGGGATCGAAGCGGCTTCGGGATCGAGGCCAACACAGAGGATGCTTTCATGCGCGCGCTGCGCCGCACTGAGCTTTGCGAGGAAGGACAACTCAGCCGAATATGATAGGGACGCTTCAGCAAAGAAGGAGGGGACCCAATGCGTATGACCTTGCGCGGCCCGTTGGGGTGGGCGCTGGCCGCCGGTCTCGTGCTCGCGACCGCATGCAACAGTGCAGCGACGCCGGGCGCGAGCCCGAGCAAGACCCCGCGTATCGGCGGACTCGATCGACCGATCCAACTGGCGTTCACGCCGTCGACACAAGCGGCGACGATCTCCACGAACGGCGCGGCGATCAAGAGCGCGCTGGAACGATCGACCGGATTGCGATTCAACGTGACGGTCATGACGAGCTACGCGGCTCAGGTCGAGGCCATGTGCTCCGGAAGCGTGGACATGGGCTTCTTCGCGCCGCTCCAGATGACCCTGCTGCTCAGCAAAGGCTGCGGGACTCCGGTACTCGCCGCGCTTCGTAAGGACGACACCGGACAGCTCGCGACCACGTACAAGTCGCAGATCCTCGTCACCGTCGCGAGCGGCATCACCGACATCAATGGCCTCAAGGGCAAGAAGTTCGCGTTCGTCGACCCGCTCTCGGCGTCCGGCTACGTCTATCCGACGCTCGCGATCAAGACCAAGACCGGGCAGGAGCCGAAGACGTTCTTCTCGAGCACGATCTTCGCTGGTGGCCACCCGCAGGCGGCGCTGGCCGTCTACCAGGGCACCGTCGACGGAGCGGCGATGTTCATCGACGCTCGTGACAGCCTCGTCGCGACGACACCCGACATCAAGACGAAGACAAAAGTCATCGACACCGCCGGCCCGATCCCGAACGATGGCGTTGCCGTCGGTAAGGACTTCCCGGCCGATGTCACGACGCAGGTCAAGGCAGCACTTATCGACTACAGCAAGACCGACGCAGGCAAGGCGGTCTTCACCGCGCTCTTCTCGTGGGACGGCATGCAAGAAGTCACCGCAAGTTTCTACGACGACATGAAGACGGCCGCGGCTCTCGCGGGCGTCGACGTGCAGGGACTCGCGAACGCGACGCCGCGACCGGCGCCTACGACAGCGGCGCCGTCGAAGACTCCGTAGTCATTTCGCTCGCTTAGACGCAAAGGCCGCCGGACGCTCCGGCGGCCTTCTTCTTTCATAGACTCCGCGCGTGGGGGCGGTGCTGGAGATCCGGGATCTCGTGAAGGTCTATCCGAGCGGTACCCGCGCGGTCGACGGGGTCTCGCTCGAGATTCAACGCGGGGAGTTCGTCGTCCTCATCGGCCTGTCAGGCTCGGGGAAGTCGTCGCTTCTCCGATGCATCAACCGCCTCGTGGAGCCAACGAGCGGGACCATCGTCTTCGACGGCGCGGACGTGACCCGAGCCAACGGTCCCGAGCTGCGGCGGATCCGGCGACGGATCGGGATGATCTTCCAGTCGTTCAACCTGGTGCGCCGCACTTCGGTCTTGAGCAATACGCTCTCAGGCCGCCTGGGCTACCGCTCGACATGGCGGACGATCGCGTCGCGGCCGTCGCACGACGACATCGCCGCGGCGTTCGAGAACCTTGGCCGCGTCGGCATCGCCGACAAGGCGTACGCCCGCGCGGACGCGCTCTCGGGTGGCCAGCAGCAGCGCGTCGGCATCGCTCGCGCGCTCATGCAACATCCCGACATCATGCTGGCCGACGAGCCGGTCGCGAGCCTCGACCCCGCGACGAGCCACTCCGTCATGAAGTACCTGGAGGAGATCAACAAGAAGGACGGAATCACCGTCATCTGCTCGCTCCACTTCCTGTCGCTCGCGCGTCGCTACGGGACGCGCGTTGTCGCCCTGAAAGGCGGCAGGGTCGCGTTCGACGGGATGCCCGCGGAGATCGACGAGCGGCGGTTCAAAGAGATCTACGGCGAGGATGCGGTCGAGGTCGAGATCGGGCCCGAGCGCTCGATCCCGCAGCCGATGAGCGCGACAGAAGCGGCGCTCAAGGCACTTGCCGACAACGCGGACACTATCAGGCCCTGATGGCCGAGTACTTCACGTCTCGGGGCCTGCCGGTTCCTCCGGAGCTCACCCGAAATCCGCTGTTGCAGTGGCGGCGTCTACTGATCATCGGCGTCAGCCTCGCGGTCGTCTATTTCGGTCTCCAGGTCACCAAGCTCGACTTCTCGCGTGCGAATCCGGAACACGCCGCGGCGGTGATCCGCGAGCTCTTCAACTGGGACTTCCGCATCCTCACGCCGCAGAACGAATTCGAGACGTTCTGGGATACGGCGGAGGGCCAGATGGTCGTCACGATCCTTCTCGGAGTGATCGCGACGGCATTCGCGATCATCGTCGCGCTGCCGCTGTCGTTCCTCGGCGCGCGGAACGTGATGGCCGGAAACCCGATCACCCAGGCCATCTACATCGCCGTCCGTCTGATCTTCACGATCGTGCGGTCGATCGACGTGCTTATCGTCGTGATCATCTCGAGCGTTCTGCTCGGGATCGGAAGCGCCGCCGGAGTGGTCGGGCTCGCGTTCCACAACGTCGGCGTTCTCGGAAAGCTCTACTCCGAAGCGATCGAGGGGATCGACCCCGGCCCACTCGAGGCGATCACGGCCACTGGGGCAAACCGAGTCCAGGTGATCTGGACCGCGGTGATCCCGCAGATCGTGAACCCGTACATCTCATTCACGATCTACCGGCTCGATGCGAACGTCCGGCTTGCCCCGATATTGGGGCTCGTAGGAGGTGGCGGAATTGGAATTCTGCTTTTCCAATCGATCAACCTTCTCCAATACGGAGCCGCGGGTCTCATCATCTTCATGATCGTCGTGACCGTAGCGGCAATGGACTTCGCCTCGGCGCAGATTCGCAAGCGGCTCCTCTAGGTCCCAACGGCCGTCCCGCGGGTCCTGCCCCGGCTACGCGGGCCTCTTCCTCAGCGCACCCTCCCCGCCTTGCAGCTCACTCCCGTTCGCTGCGGCGGGGCCCCGGGGCACCCGCGCTTCGTAAGAGACCCGCTGCGCCGTGTCACCCGCGGTCCGGTCCTATGCGCCCCAAGCCGGCCGGCTTGCGCCGTCGATGCCCTCGCCTCTGGTGAGTTTGATTGCGCTCTTTGGTGATCCCCCGCTCAAAGCGTCACCGAGATCCATCGAGTAAAGATCGATCACACCGTCCTTCTCTCTCAGGAAGGCCAGCTGCTTTCCATCGGGGGAGAAGACGCCATTCCAGCTTGCGCCGTCGTCGGTAAGCGCGATGTCCTTCTTGGTAGTGCCGGTCACTTGCATCGCGTGCAGGTCGTTCCGATTGTCGTGGCGAAGCGTGTACACGAGCCACGTTCCGTCGGGCGAATACGACGCGCGATAGGGCTCGCCGTCCGCTGTCGTCAGCGGGATCGATGCGCGGCCGTCGGCCGGCACGAGAAGGAGTCGCGGGTTCCCGAGGGTGTACGACGTGACGGCGATCGTCTTGCCGTCGGGCGACCAGGACGGATCGGCGAGGTTGGACCCATCTGACAACGTCGCGCTCACTTTGCCGGTCAGCGCGTCATACAGCACCAGGTCCGAGTAGCCGTTGCCGTTGTCGGCGACGACCGCGACACGCTTGCCGTCCGGCGACACCGTCGGGCTGTCGAACCACGTCACGAGATGGAAGCCATCCGCGGACTTGACGAGCCCGTTCACCAACACCGTCTCGCTACTACCGTCGTTGCTTCGCGACACGACGTTGGAGAACCGCAGATGTGCCGGAACGATCTGTCCGTCGACCATACGCTTTCCGTCGATCTCCTCGATGCGCGCGAAGAACACGGTCCGGCCGTCAGTCGAGATGCTTGGCTGATGCGAGCGGCCGTCAGACGTGAGCGGCACGTAGCCCTTGCCCGAGAGCAGATACACGTCGCCGCGCAGCGCGAACGCGATCGTCCCGCTGACGGTGAGGCTCGCCCCGGGCGGCAGCGTGACGAGCGAAACCGGCTTCGTGGGGGTCGGCGTCGGACTCGACGGCGGGAGGAACGCCGGCCCGACCCGCATGCCTACCCCGAGATACAGCACGAGGAGCACGGCAGCCACGCCAGCGAACACGAGCTCGCGCGAGCGCAGCATCAGGATCCTGACTCAACGGCGGCGACGATCCGATCGATCTCCACCGCGAGCTCGGGACCGTTGACGAGCTCGAGGAAGCCTTCCGCCGGTGGCTCGAACGATCGTGCGCGCATCCGGTCGTAGATCGACTCATCCGCCTCGGAGTGATCCCCCACTGCGCGCTCGGTGCGACGCGATGCAAGCCGCCCGCGCGCGTCTTCGTCCGACGACACGACGCGCACGTATGTGACCGGAATGCCGCGGCGCCTCGCTGCTTCGACCGTGCCCGCGCGATTTCGCGCGACGAGGTTCGTCGCGTCGACGACGACGCGGTGTCCCTCTTCCAGCAGCTCGTCCACGAGCGCGGTCGCAGCCGCGAAGACGGCGCGGTTCTCCTCGTCCGCGTAGGACGCCGCGATGAAGAGCCGGCTTCGCAGCTCGTCGCTCGCTACGTGTGCCGCGCCGAGCCGAGCGCAGAGGAGTCGCGCGCAGTGGGACTTGCCGACGCCCGGAAGACCCATCACGAGGATCAGCGCGGGTTTCCCGTGGGGCGTCGCAGGGACGTTAGCGATCTCTGCGCGAAGCTGCGCCGAGAGCACATCGGGTCGTGCCGCGTACGCGCGCGTCTGCGCCGCGGTAGCTCCGGACCGACGCTTCATGCGCCGAACCCGAGCGTTTTCAGCGCGTCGCGTGCCGTCGTGGCCTCGTCGTACAGACGCTTCTCCTCGCCGACAATGATCGACTCCTCATGTCCCTTCCCGGCAAGGAGGACCGTGTCGTCGGGAGCGGCGCGGCGGATCGCCTCGCCGACCGCCTCTTTGCGGTCGTCGATGACGAGGTAGTCGGTCCCTTTCCGCTTGCCCGCGCCGATGGCGCCCTTCTCGATCTCGTCGAGGATCTTGGCGGGGTCCTCGAGACGCGGATCCTCCTGTGTGATCACGAAGAAATCCGCGTACTTCGCGGCGATCTCGGCGAGCACGGGCCGCTTCGCGCGGTCGCGTTCGCCCGCGCTGCCGAACACCGCGATGAGCTTTCCCTTTGTCAGGGGGCGCAGCAGGCCGAGCACCTTGTCGAGCGACTCGGGGGTGTGCGCGTAATCGACGATCACGCTGAAGGGCTGGCCGCTCTCAACGCGTTCCATGCGCCCGCGCACCGCGCGCGCCTGTGACAGCGCATCGCGCGCGTGTTGCAGCGTCGCGCCCGCTGCGAGACCGGCGGCCGCCGCGGCGAGCGCGTTGTGGACGTTGAATCTGCCGACGAGCGGGAGCGTGAACTCGACCGACTGGCCCGACGCCGTGATCCGCATCCGCGACCCCGACGCGTCCGACGACAGGACCGCGCCCTGGACGTCGCACAGCGCTTCGATCCCGTACGTGACGATCTTCGCACCCTCAGCGCGGTCGGCGAGATAGCGCCAATGGCTGTCGTCACCGTTCAGGATGGCGGTCTTCTGGACGCCTTTGTCGCTCGAGGTCGCGAGCATCGCGAAGAGCCCACCCTTCGCCTCGAGGTATTTCTGGAGACTGCCGTGAAAGTCGAGATGCTCAGGCGAGAGATTGGTGAAGACGGCGACATCGACCTCCGTGCCCCGCAGCTTGCGAAGCGCGAGCGCATGGCTCGTCGCCTCGAGAACGCCCCACGTGGCGCCGGCGACGAGCAGCTCCGCGAAGAACTCCTGGACCTCCACGGCTTCCTGGGTGCTCTGACGCGTGTCGTTCTTCCACTCGTGGTCCGCGACCTTGAAATCCACCGTGGTGGCGAAGCCGGTCTTCGCGCCGGATGCCTCGAGGACGTCGGACACCAGGTGGACCGTCGTGGTCTTCCCGTCGGTCCCGGTGACCGCCGCGAGCTTCAGCTTGCGTGTCGGATGGTCGAAGAACTCCGCCGCGACGTCGGCGAGCGCCGCGCGCGCGTCGGGCACGAGTGCGACTGGGACGCCGACGTCGATGGGATGCTCGGCCATCACCGCGACCGCTCCGCGTGCGACCGCGTCCTTCGCGAAGATGTGCCCGTCACGATGAAAACCGGGGACCGCGACGAAGAGCGCGCCCTCTTTCGCTTTCCGCGAGTCGTAGGCGATCTGACGAATGTCGAGCGCGGCGGCACCTTCGGGTACCGGGATCTTCGTCGCCTCGAGGAGCGCGCCCAGCCTCAACGGCGGACTCGGCCCACGAGACGGAGCGCGTTCGTGTACAGCGGCTCAACCACCGCGTACGCGCGGTACACGAGATCGTTCGGAACCGCGTCGTGCGCGCCGACGAACCGGCGCGGCGTCCCGCCGAATCCCTTCTTGAACTGGTACGGGCCGTACATCGGATCGTCCTTTCGAGTGACATCCACGGGGATACCGCCGAAGTCGAATCGGCGCGCGCCCCCCTTGCGTGCTTCGATGATGCACCGCCACAGGAGCCCGTAGGCGGCATACGCCGTGCGCCCGGCATCGTTCGTCGCCGCGCTCTGGTAGACCTCGCGCTCGCCGCACCGCCAGGTCAGCGCGCCCGCGACCGGCGTTCCGTCCTTTTCCGCGAGGCGAACCTTCGCGTGTCCGGCGTCGACGAGCGTCCCCCACATGCGGCGGTAGTAGTCCCAGGTGCGCGTGATGAAGCCGGCGCGCTGCCCGGTCTCGACGTAGAGGTCGTAGAGCGCGCGGAGGTCGGCATCGCCGTTCGCGTCACGAACGCTCACGCCCCGCTTCTCGGCCTGACGCACGCTCCAGCGCGTGTCCTTCTCGAGCGCGCCCAAGAGCGCGTCCTCCTCGGGAGCGAGGTCGAGCTCGAGGGTCGCGATGACCGGTTGAATGTCGGGCGCGCGCCTGAATCCGGCGGCGCTGAGCGCGCTCGCGCCGCGGTCGGCGTCGATCTCGGGATCGACTTTCAGAAATACCGCGCGGCGTTCCCGCGCCAGCTCGGCGAGCTTCGCGAGCGCCTCGTGGAGCTGGGCCCCATCGCCCGCGATCGGCCCGCGGGGGACGTACGCGAGGCTCTGCCCCGCTGGAAGCGAGCGCCAGAGTACGAGCGCCACCGGGAGCGGGGTGCCGAACTGATGAAACTCGGCGCGCCAGCCCTGGCTTTCGCGAATCTTCGCCCACGCCGCGGACTGCAGGACGTGACCGTCCGGGGAACGCACTGCGGCGTCGTCCCAGCCTGGTGGCGAGTCGCTCACGCGCTCGCGGCGGCGAGACGCCGGCGCGCGCCGAACCTCCAGAGCGGGAAGAGAAATGCCGTGACCGGCGTCTCGAGCGCGCCGATCCACGGAGTGACCGCGCCGCCGAATCCGAGCTTGAAGTTCTCGACGCCCGAGAGCTCGTCGCCCTCGGCGAGGCCCCACATGTCGTAGCGGCGGACGCCGAGCTCCTTCATCTGCATCAGTGAGTGCCACTTGAGGAGGTAGAAAGGACGCTTCTCACCGTGGGCGCCGCTCCATCCGCCGAAGAGCTCCCATGCGCGATCGCCGATGCGGATCACGAGGAGCGCACCGACGTCCTCCTTGTCGACGCGCGCCATCCGCAGATGAAGCGCGTCACCGAACGCCTCGACGAGCGACGCGAAGTATTCGAGGGAATGGATCCCGAACTGGTCGCGCTCGGAGACCGTGCGAAGCACTCGGTGAAAGCGCGCGAGGTCCGTAGTCTTCTCCGTGACGACGCCGTCACGCTCCGCCTTGTGGATGTACTGCCGTGTCTTCTTGCGCATCGCGCCGAGCATCGCGTCAGCGTCCTGCGTGAGATCCATCAACAGGGTCCGCCGCGGCTGCACATACACGGGCGAGCGGCGCACGCCTTGCGCTTCGAGCGCTTTCGCGAGTGCGTCGCTTTCGGCGGCCTCGGGATCGCAGAGCAGGCTGACGGTCAGGCCACGGCTCAGCGCCTTCCGAAGGGCGACGATCGCGTCGGGGAGCTTCTCGTCCGCGACGAGAGGACCGCGCGGTGCGTACGCCACGTCGAGACCGCGCACGAGCTTCTTGCGAAGCACCTGAACGCAGCCGACGCGTGCGTCACCATCTTCGAAGACGTAGCGCTCCGCGCGCCAGCCGGTGGCGGCTTTGACCTCGGCCCATCCCGTCGATTGGAGAAGATGCGGGCGTCCGGTCTCGTGCATCAGCCGATCCCAGTCGCGCGTCTCGTCCGCGGTCGCCGGCCGTGCCCTCACTGGGGGCACAGCCTATGCGGCGTCTTTACCCGGGGTCGCGGCAGCTCCTGGAAGCTCGCGCGCCGTGAAGGTGCACTCGGGGTAGCGCTCGCAGCCGAAGAACATCGAGCGGCCTCTGCCGCGACGACGGACGAGCTCGCCCTTGCCGCAATCGGGGCACGGCACGCCGGTCTTCTGCTGGGTCTTCTTTATGTACTTGCAGTCCGGGTAGCCGGTGCATCCGACGAACGGACCGAAACGCCCGCGCCGTCTCGCGAGCTGCTTGCCGCACTCCGGACACATCTCGCCTTCGAGGAGCTCGAGCTGCGGCTCCTTCTGTCCTTCGAGTGGCTCGGAGTAGTCGCAGGCCCCTTCCGGAAGCGGATCGCCCTTCTTGCCCTTCTTGAAGCCGGTGCACGAGTAGAACCGGCCGTAACGTCCGAGCTTGATCATGACCGGGCGCCCGCACTTCGGGCAGATGCGATCGGTCGCCTCCTCGGTCACGTCCGACTTCTTGACGGTCTTGGTCTTCTCTTCCACCAGCTTGGCGAATGGCTCGAAGAACTCGCGGACGACCGGGACCCAGTCGACCTCGCCCGCGGCGATACGGTCGAGGTCCTCCTCCATCCGCACGGTGAAGCCGGTATCGACGATGTCCGGGAAGTGCTCGCTCAAGAAGTCGGTGACAACGAAGCCGACGTCCTCGGGCATGAGCGCGCGCCCTTCCTTGCGAACGTACCGGCGATCGACGAGGGTCGAGATCGTCGGCGCGTACGTCGACGGACGGCCGATGCCGAACTCCTCGAGCGTCTTCACGAGCGACGCCTCGGTGAATCGCGGCGGCGGCTGCGTGAAGTGCTGCGACGCATCG
The DNA here is from genome assembly GCA_036570125.1 of Candidatus Limnocylindria bacterium. Classification (GTDB taxonomy): domain Bacteria; phylum Chloroflexota; class Limnocylindria; order P2-11E; family P2-11E; genus 3-1-20CM-2-70-9. The sequence goes on along the minus strand of DATCPK010000007.1, from coordinate 14,309 downwards.
AGGCCGAGCAGCTTCAGCGCTTCGCCTTCCTGCACTTCGGGGAGCGGCGAGATCTCCTTCTCGGGTTCGTCGCTCGACTCGAAGTACACGCGGAGGAACCCGTCGAAGAGGACGCGACGTCCGTTCGAACGCAGAACGTAGTTAGCGGCCTCGATGTCGAGGCGAGTGTTCTCGAAGCGCGCCGGCGCCATCTGCGACGCGATCGTTCGCTGCCAGATGATCGTGTAGAGCTTGAGCTGGTCGGGCTTGAGGAATCGCTTCACGCGATCGGGCGTGCGCGAGAGATCGGTCGGACGGATCGCCTCGTGCGCTTCCTGCGCGCCCTTCGAGCGCGTCTTGTAATGACGCGGCTTCTCGATCGCGTAAGGCGCGCCGAACTCTTTGGTGATGACGTCCCGGGCCTGATGAAGGGCGCTCTCGGCGACGTGGAGCGAGTCCGTACGCATATATGTGATGAGACCGACCGGCGCGCCGTCGCCGACGGCGATTCCTTCGTAAAGCTGCTGAGCGAGGACCATCGTCTTCTTCACCGAGTAGCCGAGCTTCCGTGAAGCCTCCTGCTGCAGCGTCGAGGTCGTGTATGGCGGCGCGGCGTTGCGGCCGCTCTCGCGCTTCTCGACGCTCTTGACGGCGTAGGCGGCATCGGCGAGGGCGGCGCGATGCTTGTCCGCGGTCTCGCCGTCGTGAATCTCGAGCTTGTGGCCCTTCTGCTGGATGACCTCGGCCGAGAACGTCTCGCCGGCGAGGTTCGCGAGCGCGGCCTCGAGCGTCCAGTACTCCTGCGGTTTGAACGCCTGGATCTCGCGCTCGCGATCGACGATCAGCCGCAGTGCGACCGATTGGACGCGGCCGGCGGAGAGGCCGTACCGGATCTTCTTCCAGAGGAGCGGAGACATCGTGTAGCCGACGAGCCGGTCGACGACCCGCCGGGCCTGCTGAGCGTTCACCAGGTCCTGGTCGATATCGCGGGGATGCTTGAAGGCCTCCTCGATGGCGGCCGGGGTGATCTCGTGGAACGTGACCCGCCGGAGCTTGGACTTCGGGACCTTGATGATGTCGGCGAGGTGCCACGCGATCGCCTCACCCTCGCGGTCGAGGTCGGTGGCGAGCCAGACATGCTCGGCGGCCTTCGCTTCGCGGCGGAGCGTCCGGGCGTGCTTCTCCGAATCGTCCGGGACGATGTACTCGGGGACGAATGTCTTGAGGTTCACGCCCATCTTTGACTTGGGGAGGTCGCGGATATGACCGAACGAGGCCTCGACCTTGTAGTCCGGACCGAGCATCCGTTCTAGAGTTCGCGCCTTCGTCGGGCTCTCCACGACGACCAAGTTCCGTGCTGCTACCGCCAACTCGTTTCCTTTCGCTTAGCAAAAGAGCGCCCCACCCGGGCGCCCTCCCAATACCACTCTAACGTCGGCGTCCACCCAGCAGCAGGCAGACAGGCGTCAATCGCAGGCGCTGGCAGTACCGAAAAGCCCGGGAATACGGCCCCCGCCGACGCCGCCGAAACCCTCTTTACGCGGCGGCGGACCCCCCGGCCTCCGGCCGGTGCCCCACCGCGCGGGGGCCCTCGGCGGCGTCGGCAGCGTTCGTCAGAGGAGGTGCTCTCCGTCTTCCTTCTTGATGCGATCGACGATCGTCTTGACCTGTTCCGAGGCGTCTTTCGTGGTAATCAGGAGGGCGTCCTCCGTGTCCACAACGACAAGACCTTGCACACCTAGCAGCGCAACGGTCTTCCCGGGAGCCCAGACGTAGTTGCTGTGGGAGTCCTCGGCGACGAGGTCCCCGGACGCCCAGTTGTCAGCCTTGGAGACGATCTCGGACAGGCGCGCCCAGGAGCCGACATCCTGCCAGCCGATATCGGCCGGCACCACCGCGACGTTGTCGGCCTTCTCGGCGATGCCGTAGTCCACGGTCGTGCGGTCCGTCTCCTCCCAGACTTCGGCGAGCACCGACTCGTAGCGCGGCGAGCCGATCGCCTCGCGAAGTGCGTCGAGAGCTTTCGCCGTGCGAGGTAGATGTGTCTCGTACGCGCGCAGGATCTCCTCGACCCGCCACACGAACATCCCCGCGTTCCAGTAATGGCCACCCGCTGCGACCATGCGCTCCGCGGCGTCGCGCTTGGGCTTCTCGACGAATCGCTTGACCGCGCGCACCTCGACGGGGGCCTCCATCTCCAGCTTCTCCCCCGCCTCGATGTACCCGAACCCGGTGTCCGCGCGCTCCGGGGTTATCCCGAGCGTGACGAGATGACCGCGGTCCGCCGCCGCGGTCGCGGCGATGAGCACCTTGCGGAACTGCCCGCGATCGCCGACGACATGGTCGGAGGGGAGCACCGCGACGACCGCTTCCGGATCGAAGGCGGCGAGCGCGGCCATCGCGAGCCCGATCGCGGCCGCGTTCCCACGCGGGTACGGCTCGACGACGAGATGGTCGACCGGCAGGTCAGGCAGCTGCTCGTGGATGAGCGCGCGGTGCTCGGGCGGCGCGACGACGAAGATCCGCTCGCTCGGCACGAACTCGGCGACGCGGTCCACCGTATCCTGGAGAAGGCTCCGATCGCCGAGCAGATTCAGAAATTGCTTCGGCCGATCGCGACGGGAGAGTGGCCAGAGACGCGTACCGGCGCCACCGGAAAGGACGAGGACGTACAGCCTTGGCACGATCTCCTGAGGTTAGAGGCCGAAGTAGTTGAGGTGCATCGCCGACCGCACTTCATGAAGAGTCTTGCGAGCTTCCTCGCGCGCTCGCGCGCTGCCTTCCGCGATGATCTGGTCGACCGCTTTCGGGTCGGCCGCGTACTGCGCCCGGCGTTCGCGGATTGGCTGGAGGAACGCTTCGAGCGCGATGATGAGCTTCTCCTTCACCTCGACGTCGCGGACCGTGCCCTCGCGGTAGCGGCGCTTCAGATCCTCGACCTCCGCCTTGTTCGAGTTGAAGGTGTCGTGGTACGCGAAGACGGGATTCCCCTCGACCCGCCCGGGAGTCGTCGCGGTCACCCGATTCGGATCGGTGTACATGCCGCGGACCTTTTTCTCGACTGCCTTCGAGTCGTCCGTCAGGAAGATCGCGTTACCGAGGCTCTTCCCCATCTTGCCGGTTCCGTCGGTGCCCGGCAGCATCCCGCCTTCGGGGATGAGGGCCTCGGGCACCGGGAAGACCGGCCCGAAGAGCTCGTTGAAGCGCCGCGCGATCTCGCGCGTGAGCTCGACGTGGGACTCCTGGTCGCGGCCGACCGGAACGAGGTCTCCCTTGACCATGAGGATGTCGGCGGCTTGAAGGATCGGATAGCCGAGGAGCCCGTACGACGGGACGGCCAGGTTGTGATCGCGCATCTGATCCTTGAGCGTCGGGATCCGCTGGGCCCGGGGCACGCTCACGAGCATGGCGAAATAGAGGAAGAGCTCCGTGACCTCCGGGATGAGCGACTGCAGGTAGATGGTGGTCTTCTTGGGGTCGATTCCGACAGCAAGGTAGTCGGTCACGAGCTCGCGGATGTTCGGGCCGATCTCCTGAAGCTCCGCCACGCGAGTCGTGAGCATGTGATAGTCGGCGATCAAGAAGAAGCTCTCGTACTCGTCCTGCAGCCTCACGCGATTGGCGAGCGTTCCGTAGTAGTTGCCGATGTGGAAGCTCTTTGCAGTAGGGCGATCGCCCGTGAGGATGCGCTTCCTCGTTTTCCTCCCGGAAGCCGAGGGATCTTGATGCCCAACAGCAGTGGCCTGAGCGCTCATGGGAGATGCGATGGTACAGGCAGCACGCGCGCAAGCTCCTCTGCGACGAGAGCGCCGACCTCATCACGTTTTCCGACGAAGAAATGGTCGACGCCGCTCACGGTCGCGATGCGCGCGTGCGGGACGGCGGCGCGGAGCTCGTCAGCAGTTCCGAACTGATCGTTCTCCGCCGCGACGATGAACGTGCCTTCGGGGATCGTCGGAAGCGCGCGCGGAGAGAAGCTCACGTCCTTCGTGCCCACGCCGACAAGGGCGACGGCGTCCGCGCGGCCACCGCACTCGAGGTACGCGAGGACCTGAAAGGCGCCGAAGCTGTACCCGACGAGGCCGATCGGAAGACCGGGCGCGATCGTGTGCGCGTACTCCACCGCCGCGGTGAGGTCATCGGTTTCGTGCCGGCCACCGCTCCACTCACCCGCGCTCGCGCCGACGCCGCGGAAGTTGAAGCGCAAGGCGTACCAGCCACGCTCGGCGCAGGCCCGCGCGATCGCGGCCATGATCGGGGTGCGCATCGTGCCGCCGTGCGTCGGCAACGCGTGCGCGATCACCACGATCGCGGTCGGCTCGACATCGGGTATGCGGAGCGTCGCCTCGAGTCGCTCGTCGATGCGCCGCGCTTCCTCGCGCATAAGTGAAGTCTGCGGGAACCGCCGACGCTCGGCCGCTGTATAGGCTTCCGACATGCGGCCGCTCGTCGCTCGACTCGGCGTGCTCGCTCTGACGGCCGCGGTCGCTTGCCAGGCCGCCCAGACACCCGGACCAGAGGCGTCACCGACCCCGAGTGGCATCTCTGCCGCAGGCGCCACCGCCACCCCCGCGCCATCGCCCACGCAGACGTATCCGACGCGCCAGGGCACGTGCGCGATGAGGGTGACCGAGAGCTTCACCCTCGCCAATGACATGACGTGCGCCGGCGATGGCATGGTCATCGTCGCGGACAACATCACGGTCGATCTCGGCGGGCACACCCTCACCGGGCCAGGGATGGGCCCACAGACCTGGCCCCTCCCCCAGCTCGACAGCGTCGGTGTCCGAGTCGGCGGTCACACCGGCGTGACCGTCCGCAATGGGAAGACCACCGCGTTCTCGACCGGGATCTACTTCATCGACATGGTGTCGAGCTCGATCGAGAGCGTGACGACCCTGCGAAATCGCTTCGGGTTCTACATCCACGCGTCGCAGAAGATCACCGTCAAAGACTCGGACGTCGAGTTCAACATCTACGGGCTGCATCTTCAGAATTCGGACGACTGCGTGCTCGTGAACAACCTGCTCGCGCGCCAGACCTACAACAGCCCCGGCGGCTACGGCCTCTACCTGTACGCGAGCTCTCGCAATCGCGTGACCGACAACACCATCGACTCGAACATCAACTGGGGGATTTGGTTCAGCGACGCGAAGGAGAACGTGATCTTCCACAACAACGTCGTCGGCAACAACCCGCCGGTCAGCGACAACACCGAAGGCTCCAACGTCTGGTACGACAAGCAATCGAAGGAAGGCAACTGGTGGGCCGACTACAAGGGCAAGGACGGCGACAACGACAGCATCGGCGACACGCCGTACCCGATCCTCGGGCCTGGAGGGATGGTCGACCCGTATCCCTTCGTCGCGAAGGATGGCTGGAAGACCAAGCGCCGCTCGACGATCGATCATTACGAGCCCGCCGCGGCACGGCCGCCGCGCGCCGTCACCGTTATCGCGCTCGCAGGCGGCAGCGCCTACACGGCGCGCCCGGGCGACGATCGCGCGACGCTGCGAATACCCGACGTGTCGCAGATCGCGATGGGCACCGACGAGCGCACGCTGTACGCGGCGTCCGGCAAGACCGTGATGGCGCAGGACATCGTGACCGGCGAGACGCACGACCGTTCGTCGTACTCGGTCGACGGGATCGTCGCCGCAAATCGCGACGGTCATTCCGTGCTCGTCGTCGGACCGCAGGGCGCGGAGCAGCGCGACCTCACGACGGGCCAAAGCGAGTTCTTCGACTACCACGGGAGCGCCGAAGTCCTGGCGCCCAGCTACAAGCACAACCATGTCTTCGTCGCGACGCCGCGCGGCATCGACCTGCTCTACTTGAACCTCGGCGGCCGGACGCCGTACACGATCCCGCTCGACGGCCCGCCGAGCGCGATGGTCATGGCGGGGTCGGGCACTCGCATCTACGCCGCGATCGAAGGCCAGCGTCTGGTCGATGTCGTGGACACCGAGCAATACGCGGTCGTGGACCGCATCGCCACCGACGTCATCCCCACCTCGCTCGCCATCTCGCCGCGCGAGGACATCCTCTATGTCGGTTCCGCGAGTGGCGTCGAAGCGGTGACCATCCGCGATCGCTCGCTCGTCTCGTCGGCAGCATTCCTCGGCTCGGTCGTCGACCTCGCGGTCTCTCCGAACGGCGACCAGCTCTACGTCGCGCTCGCGGGACTTACCCACGCGATCGCGGTCCTGGACGCGCCGCACCTTCGTGTCGCGCATGTCATAGAGCTCGACAACGACCCGAGTCGCATCCTGGTGGCGAGCTACTAAATACCCCGCATCGCAGATCGCGTCGCGCACGTTAGAAAGGACGCAGTGGGGCGGACGGCCGCGGCCATCGAAGCGCGCGAGCGCGCCCACCTGCTCATTCGGCTCGCAGCCATCGCCCTGGGCGGAACCCTCGTTCTCCTCGCGGGCGTCGGCGCGACCTCCCTCGCCGCTCTCATCCTCGTCCTGTATCTCGCGGCCACCGTGACCGTTCGCTACTACCCCCCACTTCAGAGGGTCCCCTTCGTTGTGCCGGTCCTCGACGTGGCCGCGGTCACCGGTCTCGTATTCGCGCTGCCGCTCGAGCTCGGCCCATGGATCCTCTTCGCCTTCGCGATCGGTGTCGCGGCACTGCGGTCGGGTCCTGTCGGCGCGGTCGCCGCGACGGCTCTCGCGGTCGTCGGGTACGACGCCGCGCTGGTCGCGCGCGGCGAGCTTGCCCGCGCGACGGACCTCTGGCCGGTGCAGGCGCTCATCGCGATCGGCCTCGTGATCGCCGAGATCGTGTGGGCCCTCGGGCGCCAGGACGTGGACACGCTCTGGTCGCGCATCCATGCGCGCGCTCTGAGCGGCCTCACCCGCCAGCGCGAGCCGGAGGAGCTGCTCCGCGCGCTCGTCCCGGAGCTCGCGCGCCTACAGAGCGTGCGCGGCGCATGGGTTTGGGCGCTCGCATCCGATCAACGCGTCCGCACCACGGTCACCGCCGGCGCCGCGCCTCCCGCGGAGATGATCGTTTCCGCCGATGCCCTCCGCGCGCTCCGCGCTCCGTCGCCACTCGACCGCATCGTGCCGGACATGCGCGGCCTGTCGATCCCGATCTCGGTCGACCCGCCCCTCGTGATCGGGGTTGCGCTCGATGAGATCAGAGACGAGGAACGCGCCGCCACGGTCGGCGCGATCCACGACCTCGTCGGCGACGCCGCTTCGCTTCTCGGCGCGGCGTTCGAGCGGGTGCGTCGCGAGGCAGAGATCCAGGCACTCGAAGCGACGGTGCGAGCGATCGCGGAGATCGACGGCGAGCGCACGCAGGCCGGGGTCGTCGCGTCGACGGTCGTCGAGGCCGGCCGCATCGTGACCGGACGCGCCGCGATCGTCCGCCCATCCGAAGGCACGGTGGTCGTCGGCGATCTTCCGGGCGGCGCGCTCGCCGAGCTCGCCCGCGACCGGCGTCTTCCGGCGGTCGTCGCGGCACACGAGGCGCCGCTCGCCGCAGCGACGCTCGGCACCGATACGACCGTCGCTCTCGTCGGCATCTCCGAGGGACGCGTGCTCGCGGCGGTGGGTCCGGCCGAGATCCTCACGGCCCGGTTGCCACTACTTGAACGAGTCGCGCACGCGGCGCGCGATCGGCTCGCGATCGTTTCAGAGCGCGATGCGATGCAGCTCGCCGCGAACGAGCTCGGCCGCGACGTCGAGACGCTCGGCGGCGCGCTGCGCGCGAAGGAGGATGCGCTGGCTACGGCGGTGCACGAGCTTCGCAACCCGCTCACGGCCGTCCACGGCTACGCGACGCTGATGTCGCGGAACCTGCAGGCCGTGCAGGGCCAGCTCACGCAGCTCGAGCGCCTGATGGCTGATCTGCTGAGCGCCGAGCAGCGCAGCGAGGACGGCGACGCGCCGGTCGACGCGGTCGGTGCGGCGCGTGAGGCGATATCGCGGGCGAGAATCCGTGGAGCGAAGATCGATCTCGATGCCCCGGCCGTGCCTGTTCGTGTCGCGATCGGTGAAGCGCGGTTCGCGCAGCTCCTCGACAACCTGATCTCGAACGCGATGAAGTACTCGCAGCCCGCGTCGCCGATCGTCGTCACGATCGCCGTCGAGGAGGGTCACGGAAGGGTCAACGTGGCCGACCAGGGGATCGGCATTCCGCCAGACCACCTCTCTCGTGTGTTCGATCGTTTCTACCGCGTCGGCGGAACGGCCGATGCGGTCGCAGGGCAGGGCCTCGGCCTGTCGATCTGTAAAGAGATCGTGGTCGCACACGGCGGGCGGATCTGGGCTGAGAGCGAGGGGCCGGGCCTTGGCAGCACGTTCTCGTTCACGCTGCCCCTCGCGGTGGCGGCTCCGACAACGTAGACGCGAGCAGCGTCGGGGTCTTCTGAGCGAGCTGCCCCTAGCTCTCGGTCCATCGCGATCCCACGAGGGGCCGAGCGAAGAAGACCCCGGCGATGCTCGCCTTACGCGGCCGGTCCCATGTGCTTCTCGAAAAAGCGGACCACCTTTGGCCATGCGTCCGCGCGGTTCTTCGCCTTGGACAGGCCGTGCCCCTCGTCCTCGTACCGGAGGTAATCGACATCGCGTCCGCGAGCACGCAGCGTGGAGACGATCTGCTCGGCCTCTTCGACTGGCACGCGCGGGTCGTTGGCACCATGAATCACCATGAGCGGTGCCTCGATGCGGTCGATGAAATTGAGCGGGGAGATCGACTCCAGGAAATCCGCGTCTTTCTCCGGATCGCCGTACTCGGCGGCGCGGAGCGGTCGGCGCCACGGAGCGGTCTTCGCGAAAAAGGTCTTGAAGCTCGCGATGCCCACGATATCGACGGCCGCGGCCCATTTGCGATCGGCGCAGAAGGTGATCGCCGCGAGGGTCATGAATCCCCCGTAGGAGCCGCCGATGACGCCGATCCGATCGGCGGACGCGACGCCTGATGAGGCGAGCCACGCCGCGGCGGCGTCCAGATCCTTCACCGAGTCCATCCGGAGCCGCACGTCGTCCAGCGAGAGATACGCACGGCCGTAGCCGCTCGATCCGCGGACGTTGGGTTGGAGCACGTTAAATCCCGCTGCGACGAGCGCGACGGTGAGCGGATTCCAGAGCGGGCGCGACTGTCCTTCAGGTCCGCCGTGGACCTGCACCACCGTCGGGCGTGGCCCTTTCGGGGCGCCCCGAGGGCGCAACAGGAATCCCGGGATCATCCTTCCGTCGAACGACTTCCACGAAACGAGCTCGTCCTCGGGTAGGCCCTCGGGCGCGAGGCCGGCCATCTGGGGAGGGACCACGAGCCGCGCTGCGCCGCCGGGCGGCGCGACGTACACGGCGGACGGCGCGTCGAATCGCGACCACGCCACCGCGACCGTCCCGTTCGGCGCGACCGCGAGGCTGTCGCCGATGAGATCGGTCGCGAGATCGCCGGGCGGAAGGCCAGCGACCGCTGCGTCCTTGCCGCCGGACAGAACCCGGATCTCGGAGCGTCCGTCGACGTTGACCGCGTAGGCGACCTGCTCTCCGGCGACCGAGAGGTCGTCGATGACCCGGTCCGGAGCGACGATGAAGCGGAACGACCCGTCCAGATCGATCCGCGCGATCGCCGGCAAGTCGCGGCCGCGATCGGAGAGAGCGAGGATCCCGCCTTCGAAGCCGTGCGCCGCCTGATGCATCGCCGTCGGCGCGGGCGGGGTCAGAAGCTTGATCGAACCGTCGCGCTCCACGAGCGCGAGGTGGTTCTGATCGCCGCGCTCCCGGTTGGTGGTGACGACGATCCGGCCGTCGCCAAGTGCGGTGGCGCCGAACCCCGTCCCGTCATGACGGAAACGCAGTTTCGGCGTACCACCAGCAGCAGGGAACTCATGAAGATCGAAGAAGCGCTCGTCTCTGAGATTGGCGAACACAAGCACGGCGCCTCCGTCCGGCGTCCAGCCGACGACGTGATGGATGCGCTCAGCGCGCGTGGAAACGCGGCGCGCCTGCGTACCGTCCGCGTTCATCACCCAGAGCGCCCAGCGCTCGTCGCCGCCCTCGTCCGCTCCATACCCGATCTGGGTGCCGTCGGGGGAGATCCGGTACGCGCCCACGCGATCGGCCTCGTACGAAAGGCGCCGCGGGACGCCGCCGGCGATCGGTACGCTCCACAGCTGGACCGTGCCGGTAAGGTCGCTGACGAAGTAGAGGGTTCCCGCATCGGGGGAGAGCGCGACGCGTGTCGCGCCACGCGCGTCGAGGATCCGTATCAGAGACGGAGGCACCGCCCGAGTCTGGCACGGCGAGGTGGAGAATGGGCCGCGGTGGGTGGTCGCGGTCTCGCGGTGGGGGTGGTCTTAGCGTCCCTTGCCATCGCGTGCGCGCCGGGCGGCGGCATCGCCTCGCCGTCCACAACACCATCCATGTCAGGCCCCGCGATCACCGAGACCGTCATCCAGTCCGGGTTGATCGTCCCGTGGGAAGTTGCCGTGTCTCCGGACGGACGCATGTTCGTCACCGAACGGCCTGGAACGATCACCGTCTTCGAGAGCACGGCACCGATGGCCAAGCGCGTTTCATCGGCGCAGGTCTCCGGCGTAAGGGCGATGGGCGAGGCCGGCCTGCTGGGTCTTGCGCTTGACCCGGACTTCCCGCGCAACCAGTTCCTCTATGTGTGCGCATCACGCCTCGACCAGGGCGAGTGGCGCAACGAGATCCTGCGCTATCGCGCGTCGGCGACCGCGCTCGCGGTCGACACCACGATCCTGCGCGCCGGAATAGTCGCCACGGGGCTGCACGACGGCTGTCGCATGCACTTCGGCCCCGACGGCAAGCTCTGGGTGGCGACGGGCGACGGCGGCGTGCCGGCTCGCGCTCAGGATGCGACGTCGCTGAACGGAAAGGTTCTCAGGATCAACGCCGACGGCTCCGTTCCGAGCGACAACCCCACCCTGAAAGGACAGTCGGCCCCATCCGCGGTGTACGCGCTCGGTCTGCGTAATCCCGGCGGACTCGCCTTCGATCCCAAGACCGGCACCTGCTTCGTCGTCGACGCCGGCGACCAGATGCAGGACGAGATCGACGAGGTCTCCGCCGGCGCGAACTTCGGCTGGCCCGACGCGCTCGGGCCGAACGGTGCGAGCCGCGGCTTCACCGATCCGCTCTGGAGCTCCGGCACGTCGACCATCGCGGTGGCCGGCGCCGTGTTCCTGTCGGGTCCGGACTGGGGCGCGTGGTCCGACTCGCTCGTCGTCGCGACGCTCAAAGAGCAGGACCTCCGTCGGTTCACGTTAGGCGACGGGCACGCGACCGAGCGCGACGTTCTGCTCGATCAGAAATACGGGCGTCTGCGTGCCGTGACGGCCGCGCCCGATGGCTCGCTCCTGGTTACCACGAGCACGGGAAGCGGAGACAGGATCATCAGGATCGCGCCGGTGCACTAGCGGCGGACAAAGCGTCCGTCCGGCGCTGCGGCGATGGCTCCGCGGATCGCAAGACGCGCGAGGCGCGGTGAGAGTTCGGCCGGGCTCATGCCGACCCGGCGCGCGAGCGAGTCGGGACCGGAGGGCGAGCTTGCGAGCGCATCGAGGATCCGCGCGTCGAGATCGTCGACTTCCCTTGCGCGAGGTGAGGCCTGCGCGCCGAACGCGTTCAGCAGCATCTCCGGACCGATGAGCGCCTTCGCCACGCCGCTCGCGAGGAGCGCGTTGACGCCCGCCGAGGCGGCGACGCCGATCGGACCGGGCACGGCGTAGACGGGACGCCGCAGCCGGCGCGCCTCCTCGGCGGTGATGAGAGCGCCCGAGCCCACCGGCGCCTCGACGACGATCGTCACCTGGCCGAGCGCCGCGATCGTCGTGTTGCGCTGCGCGAACGTCCATTTTTGTGGCGGCGCGTCCGGAGGGAACTCCGAGATCAGCGCCCCGTTCGCGCGGATCGCGTGCGCAAGTCTGCGGCGCCGGCCGCGCGCGTCCGCGAGGTATCGCGCGATGCCGGCTCCGAGCACCGCCACCGTGCGTCCGTGACCGTCGAGCGCACCCTGGTGGGCCGCGCTGTCGACGCCCTGCGCGAGGCCCGAGACGACGAGGATGCCGGCGCCGGCACAGGCGGCCGCGAGCTCTCGAGCAACGCGCGCACCGTACGGCGTCATCCGGCGCGTCCCGACGATGCTGACCGCGCGCGACCCGAAGTCGAGTGCGTCGCCGTCCAGCCAGAGCGGATCCGGTGGACACCGCACATCGAGAAGGCGCGCCGGATACCGTCGATCGGCCGGGCCGATGCCGATCACGGATCGGAGCGGAGGAGTAACGCGAGCGCCACGTCCTCGCCCCGGACACCCTCGCTTCCGGCGAGATCCGCCGAAGTGCGCGCGACGCGGAGCACGCGGTGATACCCACGCGCGGACAGCCGACGCGCGCGGACCGCGTCGACCAGAAGGCTCTCCGTTTCGGTGTCAACCGCACAGAAACGCTTCACCTCGGCGACCGTGAGATCGGCGTTCACGCGGCGCCCGGTGGTGGCGAGACGGGCGCGCATCCGGTCGCGCGCCGCGAGGACGCGAGCGCGGACATCGGCGGAGGCCTCGCGACCTTCATCGCGCAGACGCTCGAAGGGGACGCGCGGAACGTGAACGCGTAAGTCGATGCGATCGAGTACCGGACCCGACAGCTTGCTGCGATAGCGTTCGATCTGGTCCGGAAGGCACGTGCACTCGCGCTCGGCGTCGCCCCAGAAACCGCACGGGCACGGGTTCATCGCCGCGACGAGAACGAATCGCGCGGGGTACGTCGCCGCGCCGCCGGCCCGCGAGATCGTGATCGAGCGCTCCTCGAGCGGCTCCCGAAGCGTATCCAGCACGCTTCGCGAGAACTCGGCGACCTCGTCCAAAAAAAGCGCGCCGCAGTGCGCAAGGCTGACTTCGCCTGGGCGCGGCGGCGATCCGCCACCGACGAGCGAGAGGTGCGACGCGGTGTGATGCGGCGCCCGAAATGGCCGAGCGCTGAGCACCGGATGACGCGGATCGGTGAGGCCGGCGACGCTGTGGACCGCGCTCGCGGCGAGCGCCTCCGCGTCGTCGAGGGGCGGGAGGATCGATTCGAGGGCGCGCGCGAGCATCGTCTTGCCGGTGCCCGGCGGGCCGACGAGAAGAAGGTTATGACCGCCCGCCGCGGCGATCTCGAGGGCGCGCTTGGGAGTCTCCTGCCCGGCGACATGCGCGAGGTCGACCGCGTGCCCCGGGGCCGCGGCGCGCTCCGGGACGGGTGCCGGCGCCGCGCGCGCCCGACCCTCCAGGTGGTCCACGACGTCGCGCAGTGACGCAAAGCCGAACGCCTCGACCCCGCACGCGGCCGCCTCACCGGCGTTGGCGTCGGCCGCCAGCACCTCGCGAATGCCGCGACTCGCCGCGTGGCGCACACGCGGCATCGTCCCTCGCACCGGGCGCAGCGCACCGTCCAGCGCGAGCTCTCCGAGGCAGAGCGCGGTGACGTCGACGTGCAGCTGCCCGCTCGCCCGGAGGATCCCGAGCGCGATCGCGAGCTCGAAGCCGGTCCCTTCTTTGCGGCGCTCGGCCGGGGCGAGATTGACCGTTACCCGCCGGAGGGGAAACTCGAACCCCGAATTCCGCACGGCGGCGCGCACGCGCTCGCGCGCCTCCTGCACCGCCGCGTCGGGTAGGCCGACGACGACGAGGGCCGGCAGACCGTTGGCGACATCCACCTCGACCGTGACAAGCGCCGTTTCGAGCCCCCAGAGCGCGCATGCGGTCACGCGCGCGACGGAGCGCGCGCTCGCAGGCCGTTCCAGCGCCGTGATCGCGATGGCCGACAGGCTCGGCGGCAACGGGCGCCAACGGGATAGGACCTCCAGCCAGTACCCGAGACCTATCCGCTCCTGCAAACTAGGCGGCCTTGAACTGGCGGGTGGCCCTCGTCTTGTTCGGTCTCGCGCTGCTCATGCGGCTTCCGTTCGCGACGACGAACTTCTACGCGCCCGATTCGGTCCTGTACGCGCGGGGCATGGAGCGGTTCGACCCGTTCGATCAGCGGCCGCAGCCACCCGGGTATCTCTGGTACATCCTCGTCCTGCGGGCGATCGATCTCGTGACGAACGACCCGAATCGGGCGATGATCATCGTGAGCGCGCTCGCCGGTGCGGCGGCGGTCGCCCTCGTGTACGTGCTCGCGGCGCATCTTTACGACGAGCGCACGGCCAAGGTCTCGGCGCTCTTTCTCCTCACCGCCGTCACGTTCTGGGCATACGGTGCCGTCGCATATCCCTACACGCTGCTCGCGGCGCTCACGACGATCTGCGCCCTTCTCTTCTGGCGGGCCGTGGATTCGGCCACCGCACGATCGCGCCGAGGAG
>DATCPK010000006.1:0-10395 GCA_036570125.1 Candidatus Limnocylindria bacterium | reverse complement strand
ATGCGCGGCTGTGCGAGTCCGCACCCGGTATGAGCGCGCCCGGGAGTACGAGCTTCTGCTCGGGAAAGTAGAAGTGGAAGATCCCGTCGCCGGGTGTCGCGTAGTGCGGCTTGCCGATGCCGTGGCGTTCCGCGAACTCGCGGCCGATGCCGGTCTGCTTGTCGTCGGCATCGCGGTGGTTGAAGACGAAGTGATCGTTCGCAATCGCGATCTGCCGCGGCCTGATCGTGTCGCCGCCGGTGATCCCGTTGAAGGTGTGGATCGAGAACGGCGCGGTCCCATCGGAGGCTGGCAGGAGATCGGCGTACACGCGCAGCGTCGCGCCCGGTCGCACCTCGGCGTCCTTGTCGACGCGGTGCGCCCAGATGATCTGCTCGGTCGAAGTGAGACCGCGCGCCGTCGCCGCGTCAGGCCACTTCACGTCGGGCGGGCGGCGGACGGAATCGGGGAACTCGCGGCGGCCGATCTTGATGATCCCGCCCGTGCGGCGGATCTCCTCTTCCTGTGGCGAGAGCTCGGCCGGCTCGTAGGTCTTGCCGCGCGTCTCGTTGTTCAGCTTTCGCGTCGCCGGGTCGAACGAGAACACGTCGCCTTCCTGCGCGTCCTCGACGGCCTGACGGCTCTGGATCACCGTCAGCCCGAGGTTCAACGCGTTGCGCCGGAAGATGTCGCCCATCGCCGCGCCGCAGACGATGACCATCTCGAGCCCCGCTTCGTCCGCGACGCCCTTGAGGCCGGCGGGACTCATCTCGCGCGAGCTTCCGATGGCGAAGCGGTCGCCCGCGATGACGAACGTCTCGCCGCGGTGCACGCGCTCACGGAAGTTCGGCATGAGATAGCGAAAGGACCCGGCTTTCCAGCGCGCGTCGAGCGTGTCGAGGCTCTCGGAGACGCAGTCATCGGCCGGCGTGATCTGATCTGTGTCGATCGCGTCGAGTTTTTTCCCCGGCACCTTCGGATCCCAGAAGATGAGCGCCCTTCCCCGAATGAGCTTGCCATCGCTCTCGCTCCGCGGGCCCTCGGCGGGTGAGTCTTCAACGTGCGCGCCGGGGATGAGGCGCGCGCCCTCGATCGCTTGCATGACATTCATGGTGTCACGCTCTATCTGCGCCGGCGCAGCACAGCCCGGTCGTGTGAGAAATGGATGCGATCCGCGTTCAGCTCGCGCAGGCGCTGGATGCTCGGGTCCGCCGGCCCCGTCGCGAACGACCGTGCGTCCTGGGCCGCCTGCCCGACGATGAGCACGAGGCCGTCGCCGGTGCGAACAGTGACCGACTGGTGCCCGAGCGTGTGCCCCGGCGTCGCGAGAACGCTCACGCCGTCGACGATTTCGCGGTCGCCCTCGACGGCCTCATAGCGCGCGTCGGGGAAGTCGACCCACTCGGCGATCGTGTGGCCAGGACGAAGGGCGATGTCGAGCTCGGCTTGCTGGACGTATGTCGGCACGCCGGGGAATGCGCGGTTCTGTCCGCAGTGATCGAAGTGCAGGTGGGTGTTCACGATCGCGCGGACCGCGTCCGGGTCGAGCTTCGCGCCCTTCAACGCCTCGCGCACGTCGCGGTTGCGCGGCTGGTAGTTCTCCTCGATCCACGCGTTTCCATCGCCCACGCCGGTGTCGACGAGGACGAGTCCGTCTGGATGCCGGATCGCGAAAGCGAGGACGGGCCCGTCTTGGCCGGCGAGCGGATGCGAGGCCGGGTACGTGACGTCGGCCAGGTGGAGTGGGATCACGTCGTCCGGCGTCATCGCCGCTTCATCGTGCCTCTTTCGCTACAGAACGCCTCGAACGGCCCTCCCGCGGGCATCTCACGAGGTGACGAGACGTTACGTTCTACGGATATGGCTTCGCCGCGGCGTGCCTCGAGTCTCAACGTCTGGCTGGCCCTCGGCACCGTCTACCTGGTCTGGGGCTCGACGTATCTCGCCATCGCGATCGCGGTCCAGACGCTCCCACCGCTCTTCTATTCGGGCGTCCGCTTCTTCTCGGCCGGGCTGATCCTCGCGGCGTGGCTGGCCTTCCGAGGCATCGACCTTCGCGTGTCGCGACGCGAACTTCTTGGCGCGGCGATCGTCGGCACGCTCCTGCTTGCGGTCGCGAACGGCCTCGTGAACGTCGCCGAGCGAACCGTGCCGTCCGGGGTGGCGGCGCTCATCGTCGCGTCGATACCGCTCTGGATCGTGGTCTATCGCAAGGTGGCCGGCGAGCATGTCGGGCGCGATCTGCTCGCCGGCGTGTTCCTCGGACTTATCGGTGTCGCGATTCTCGTAGTGCCCGGTGGTCTGAACGGGAGCATCGATCCATTTGGCGCGATCGTTCTCTTCATCGCGACGCTTTCGTGGGCGCTCGGGACGTTCCTCTCGCCGCGTCTTCGGACGCCGCGGAACGCCTTTGTTTCCACCGCCTACCAGATGCTCGCTGGCGGGGTCGTCCTCATGGTCTTCGCGACCGCGAAGGGCGAGATCGCGAACGTCGACCCGGCGAGTTTCTCGCTGCGATCGCTCCTCGCGTTCGCGTATCTCGTGGGCTTCGGCTCGCTCATCGCCTTCAGCGCGTACACGTGGCTCTTGCAGAACGCTTCGGTTTCACTCGTTTCCACCTACGCGTTCGTGAACCCGGTCGTCGCGGTCGTCCTCGGCGCGCTCGTTCTTAGCGAGCCAGTCACCCCGAACGTCCTCATCGGCGCTGCGGTGATCGTCGTTGCCGTTGCGTTCATCGTCTTCCGGCAGAACGCCGCGCGGCGTGCCGAGCGGCTTGCGCCTACCGCGGAGGCCGCGGACTAGCTACCCGCGAGCTTCCTGAGCTCGACCTCGCTCAATAGCTGATCCGCTGCCTTCGCGGCAGCGAAGATGCGGTCGATCCGCTCTCGCGTCGCCTCGATGCCACGTGACTCGAGCCAGTAGACGACGTTCGACTCGCCGCTCATTGGGCCGACCTCGATGCGCTGCTCGCGGCCGAGCACCGATGCCGGGACCGCGCTGTACACGCGATCGGCGAGGGCGCGGTCGCCTTTGCGGAGCGCCTTGATGACGGCCGCAGCATGGACGCCGGTTCCCGTGCGGAACGCGTCCGATCCCATCGCGGGGTAGTTCGGCGGGATCGGTATGCCGCAATGCTCGGCGACGAGCGCGGTGTACTCGACGAGCGGCTTGAGGTCGCGGTCGATGAGCCCCCACAGCTGCAGGTTCACGAGGAGCTGATCCATCGACGAGTTCCCGACGCGCTCTCCGATGCCGAGCGCGCAACCGTGCACCCGGTCCGCCAG
Organism: Candidatus Limnocylindria bacterium; assembly: GCA_036570125.1. Lineage (GTDB taxonomy): Bacteria > Chloroflexota > Limnocylindria > P2-11E > P2-11E > 3-1-20CM-2-70-9. The sequence goes on along the minus strand of DATCPK010000006.1, from coordinate 7,132 downwards.
AGCAGTCGCGGTGAGGGCGTTGATTGTGCCGAGCCCGCGGTCGTTGTGGCCGTGGAAGTCGATCTTCACGGCGCGGCCGCGCACGATCTCGTCGCGCACAAACGTGAGGAGGTTGCGCACACCCTCGGGCGTCGCGTGACCGCACGTGTCCGAAACGCAGATCCGCTTCGCGCCCGCCGCGATCGCGGTGTCGTAGAGCTTCTGAAGCGTTTCCGGATCCGCGCGCGTGGTGTCCTCTGTGACGAACATCACCGGCAACCCGGCCTTCACGAGTGTCGCGACGCTGGTCTCGACGCTCTTCAGCATCGCGTCGATCTTCCAGTCCTCGGCGAACCGGCGGATCGGAGACGAGCCGATGAACGCGCAGCTCTCGATGGCGATGCCCGCCTCGGTGGAAGCCTCGATCGCGGCGCGAACGTCGTCCGGATGGGTGCGGATGGCGATGTTCGGACGCAGGCGCCTGAGCTTCGTCGTCTCCTTCGCGAGCGCGACGATCGTCGCCCGCGCCTGCGGCGACGCACCGGGAAGGCCGATGTCGGCGCTGTCGATCCCGAGCTCGTCCATGAGGTGGAGGAGGCGTTTCTTGATCTCGAGCGGCGGGTTGCGGATCGAGGGACCTTGCAGGCCGTCGCGCAGCGTCTCGTCGTCTAGCTCGACCGCGCGATAGTCCGCGCGCGCGGCGCGGCCGTCGCGATTCCAGTCGTAGATCAGCTTGTCGAGCTCGGTCTCCATGCGACGTATGGTGCATCAGCGAGGCGCGCGTCCTATCGGACCACTGGCGACACCCTCGGTCCGACGTAGCGAAGGAGCGCGAGGTCCCCTGTGTTGAACCCTGCGTGCTGCGACGGACTGAACGTATACGTCGTCGCAACACCCGTGAACGTCCCCGATTGGAGCTGGTCGCGGACGCTCTGCGGATCGATGCTCTTTTCGGCCGCGCTCGAGAGCAGCGCGAGCGCGTCGTACGCCGACGCCGCGACGCTCGTCGGCGGGCCGGAACGATCGGTATAGGCCTGCACGAAGCTCGCTCGCGCCGAGGTGCTCGTTCCGGTCGCCGACGTCGCGACCCAGCGTGAGCCGGGCCAGACCGCGAATGGCGCCGCGTCGCGAAGGTCGCCGATGTCGCCGAAGTCGCAGAGGTATGACAGGTAGAGGGTCGTCCCGGCCGTCACGGTCCGCGCGGCCTCGAGGTACGTGTGTGGCGTGCCCGCGAAGAACACGATCGTCGTCGTCGCGAGCAGCGGCTTGAGCTCTTGCGTGGCTTCGGTTGCGGTCACCGTCACCACGTTCGGCGTCACCTGACGGCGCGCGAGCTCGCTCACTAACGCGATGCGCTCGGCGACCGCGGTCGTCGACTCGTCGCTCACAAAAAGGCCCGAGGCAAGGACCGAGCGCTGCGCGGCGTCATCCAGGACGACACGCGCGAGCTGCGCCGGGGTGGGCGCGAGAGCGAACGCCCAACCGCCGCCGCTCACCGCGGGTTCCGGGATCGGCAGCGTGAAGATCACCGGGATCTGCGCGAGCTGGACCGCGGCCGCCAACGCGGCGTCATAGTCGACCGAGACGCCGACCACGATCGCGTCCGCGCGATCTTCGACCGCCGCACGCCGAAGCTCGATGACCGTCTTTGAGGGACTGCTCGCGACATCCGTGATCTTCAGCTTCACGCGGGGCGTCCCCGAAGAGTGCTGATCGGCCCAGAGCTGCAGCGCGTCGCGCTGCGGCCCACCGTTCGGCGCGCGCGACCCGGAAAGATCGAGCAGCGCGGTGACGTTGAGCGCGTTCGGGTCGCGGGTCGGCGTCGGAGACGGGGTGGCCGAGGGGTTCGCCGCCGTGCACGCGCCCAGGAGCAGGACGAGTGCGAGGGCTCGGAGCATGGGTCGCGCGCTAGGCGCGCGTCCCATCCGGAAGCGGGTTATCCGCGGCATACACGTGCGTCGCGGCGTCCTCAGGACGCGGGTCCGGCTCGCTCTCCGCCTGCTCGATCGCCTTTTCGATCTCGTCGGCGAGAGCTGCGCGCATCGTCTCGAGCTCCTGCTCGGTGACGCCGGCCTCCAGGAGGTAGGCGAAGGCGCGCTTCACCGGGTCTTTCGAGCGCCACTCGTCGACTTCCTTCTTCGTGCGGTAGCGGCTGTCGTCGTCGTCGCTCGTATGGGGCTGGTAGCGATAGCACTTGAGCTCGACGAGGCTCGGGCCCTTTCCCGCGCGCGCGTGGTCGGCCGCCGTCTTCGTCTTCTCGTAGCTGTCCAGCATGTCCATGCCGTCGGCGACGTGGCCGGGCATCGCGTATCCGGCGGCCTTCTCCGCGATGTCCTTGACCGCCGTCTGCCGCTCGATCCGCGTGGAGATCGCGATCAGGTTGTTCTCGATGACGAAGACGACGGGAAGCTTGTGGACCGCCGCGAAGTTCATAGCCTCGTGAAAGTCTCCGGTGCTGGTGGACGCGTCGCCGCCGAAAGCGAACACGATGTGCGGCTCCTTCCGGAGCTTCAGCGCGAGCGCCAGCCCGACCGCATGAGGGAACTCGGTCCCGACGCAGACCGAGCCCGACACGAGCCGGTCCTGCGGCGAGCTGAACATGTTGAGGAAGGCGCGGCCGGCGGAGTTCGGGTCGGTCGCCTTCGCCAGCACGCCGCGGAACTCGTCGAGCGCACTGAACCCGAGAACGAACGCGACGCCCATATCGCGGTAGTACGGGACGACCCAGTCCTTGCCCCGCTGGATGCACCACGCGGCCCCGATCTGCGCGCCCTCGTGGCCGTCGGTGCCGGCGCCGAACGGCGTCCGGCCCATGCGGTTCAGCTGGAGGATCCGCTCGCTCACGAGGCGCGTCATGAGGACATAGCGGTACATGCCTTTCACGTCGTCGAGCGAAAGGCCGAGCGCCTCGTGACGGGTCGCGCTCCCCTTGCGCGTGGTGACCGCCATCAGTGGCTCATGTTATCGGGCGTCGCGCCAGAAGAAGGCCGCGAGCACGATGAGCCACACACCGAGGAGCAACCGGAGCGGCAGGAGGGGGACCGACGCGAAAACTCCGGCGACCACGTAGCCGAAGCAAATGACCGCGAGCGCCATCGTGAACCACCCAAACCCGCGCGGCAGCACCCGCGTCTCGGCCCACATCTTTCCGATCGTCCACCACCACACCCCGGAAACGAAGAACGCGGCGGGGATGAGCCCATCGTCGGAGGCGGCGGCGGCTCCGAGCGCCGCGACGCTCACACCCGCGATCGTCGCGAGCATCGCGCCGGATTGCCGGACGAGCAGATGGCGAACGTGCAGCGACGCGATGGCTGGAAGCATCAGGCCGAACGCGATTGCGTTGAGCGCGAAGTACCACGACGGATAGAACCCGGGCGCGAACTCGGTCGCGACGAGGTGGCACAGTCCCGCGATAAGCGCCCAGACCGCGGCCTTCTTCAAGGCCACTTTCTCGTGCGCGTCTAGATCTATCTCTGGCCTTGGGCCAGGAGACACGTTCAAGACTGGCGGACTCGCTCGTCGCGGGTGAACCGCTCCTCGCTCGGCCGGCCTATGTCGACTTCTTCTTCCCCTGTTCGTCGTAGTCGTAGAAGCCCTTGCCGGTCTTCGTTCCCATCTGCCCCGCGAGGAACATCCGCCGCAACAGCGGCGGCGGGGCCATGTACGCCTCCTTGAACTCGTCGAAGAAGACGCCCGCGACGTGGTAGTTGATGTCCACGCCGGTGTAGTCGATGAGCTCGAACGGTCCCATCGGGTAGCCGAGGCCGAGCTTCACCGCGTTGTCGATGTCCTCCTTGCTCGCGATGCCGAGCTCGAGCATGCGGATGGCGCCGAGGAGGTAGGGGACCATCAGCCGATTCACGATGAAGCCGGTCGTGTCCTTGCAAACCACGCCAGTCTTGCCGATCTTGCCGACGAACTCACGGAGCGCGGCGATCGTCTCGTCGCTCGTCGTGATGGATTTCACGATCTCGACGAGCTTCATGATCACCGGAGGGTTGAAGAAGTGCAGCCCCGCGAATTTGTCAGGCCGCCGCGTCGCCGCGGCCATCTCGACGATCGTCAGGCTCGAGGTGTTCGAGCAGAAGATCGTCCCCGGTGGGCAGATCGTGTCGAGCTCGGCAAAGAGCTTCTTCTTCGGCTCGATCTGCTCGACGATCGCTTCGATGATCAGGTCGCGATCCTTGAAATCGGCGAGCGACGTCGTTCCGCGAAGGCGGCCGCGGGCGGCTTTCGCGTCCTCCTCCGTAGTACGCCCGCTTTTCACTAGCCGAGCGAGCGAACCGTCGACCCGCTGAAAGCCTTTATCCACGAGCGATTGATCGACCTCGCGCACGAGCGTGTCGAGGCCCGCCTGCGCGCAGATCTGAGCGATGCCCGAACCCATCTGACCGAATCCGACGACGCCGACCCGTTGAATGGCCATCCTGTTGCGACCTCCTGCGAGAGCCCGGTCAGCATATGACGGGCGAGCGGCCTAACATTTCGGGGTGCCTCCCCTCACGTCCGCGAGCCGTGTCGTGCTGCGCGGTCCCGGCGCGACCGACGTCGCACTCGTGGTGAACGGCGACTCGGTCACGGTCCGGGCGGCGCCGCGCCGCACGCTCCTGGACACGCTACGCGAGACGCTCGGTCTGACCGGGACGAAGAAGGTCTGCGATGAGGGAACGTGCGGCGCGTGCACCGTTCTCGTCGACGGCCGTCCCGTTTATTCGTGCATGACGCTCGCCGTCGCCTGCGAGGGAATGGCCATCGAGACGATCGAAGGGATCGCGAAGGACGGCGAGCTGCATCCGGTCCAGCGCGCGTTCATCGACGCCGACGCGTTCCAGTGCGGCTTTTGCACGCCGGGCCAGATCATGTCGATCGTCGCGCTCCTCCGAGAGAACGCGGGGCCGAACGAGGACGACGTCCGCCGCGCCGTGGCCGGGAACCTGTGCCGATGTGGTGCGTACCCGAACATCGTGAAGGCGGGCGTGAGCGCCGGAAGGCGCAAGTCGTAATGCCGCGCGTCGTAAAGAGCCGCGAGGAGTTCGAGGGCGAGATCTTCGAGTCGCTCGTCCTCGTCGAGGGGAAGGATCTGCCGCTCCATGCGGCAGGGAATGAGTTCACCGAGATCGCGAAGTCGCGCCGCCGAATCGACGGCGTGCAGCGCGTCACCGGCAGCGCGCGGTATACGCAGGACGTGTACCTCCCCGGCATGCTCTACGTGCGCGTGCTGCGCAGCCCCTACCCGCGGGCGCGCGTGCGGCGCATCGACACGAAGAAGGCGGAAAAGCTCGCGGGCGTTCGCGACATCCTCCATCGCTTCAACGCTCCGAAGGCGTCATACCGCGGCGAGGACACGATCTTTCGCGAGGAGGTCCGCTTCGTCGGCGAGGAGGTAGCCGCGGTCGCGGCCGACGACGAGCAGACCGCCGTCGAGGCGCTTCGCCTCATCGAGGTCGACTACGAGCTGCTGCCGCACGTGGTCGATCTGGAGGAGGCCATCGGCGACATGGCGCCGCGCCTCGATCCCGACGGCAACGTCGCCGAAGGGGGGGCGCATAAGCGCGGCGACGCGAAACGCGCGCTCAAAGAGGCGGACTTCATCGTCGACGCGACCTACCGAACCTCGACGCAGATCCACAACTCTCTCGAGACACACGGCGCGGTCGCGTCGTGGGATGGCGACCAGCTCACGGTCTACGAGTCGACGCAGCACGTCTTCGGCGTGCGCCAGGGACTCAAGACCGCACTGAAGCTGCCGTTTTCGAAGATCCGCGTGCTCTGCGATTACATGGGTGGTGGCTTCGGGTCGAAGGGCAGCGCGGGGAAGTACTCGATCATCGCGTCGATGTTCACGATGCGGCTCCGGCGTCCGGTCCGGTGCGTCCTCACGCGCGAAGAAGAGAACATCGCGGCCGGCAACCGTTCTGCGACGCTGCAGCAGATGCGCATCGGCGGGAAGGGCGGCCGCATCACGGCGCTCGAACACACGTCGTGGGCGAACGTTGGGCAGGGCAAATGGGTCGCGAACCCGACGGGTCCGACCAACACGCTGTACGACATCGCGAACCTTTCGACGAAGTCGTACAAGGTGGTCACCAACGCGGGCTCGCTCGCGGCATTCCGCGCGCCCGGTTACGTCGAGGGGACGTTCGCCCTCGAGTCGGCGATCGACGAGCTCGCCGAGAAGATGGGCGTCGACCCGCTCACGCTGCGCCGCAAGCACGCGGCGTCGCCGAAGGACCCGATGGTCGGCAAGAAGTACTCCGACAAGCATCTGCTCGAGTGCTATCGCATCGGCGCCGCGGAGATCGGCTGGCAGCGCCGCCGTTCTGGCGGCATCCGCGGATCGGCCGCACATCGGCGTCGTGGGATCGGCATGGCCACCCAGATCTGGGGCGGAGGCGGTGGACCACCCGCGTACGCCACGGTTCACGTGAACCCCGACGGGACAGTCGTGCTCACGACGGGATCGCAGGACATCGGCACCGGGACGCGCACGGTCTTGGCGCAGATCTGCGCGGACGAGCTGGGGGTGGACCTCGACGACGTGCAGGTCCGGCTCGGCGACACCGACGCCCCCTACGGCCCGATCTCCGCCGGATCGCTCACGACCGCCTCAGTCGGTCCCGCGGTGCGCATCGCGGCGCGCGACGCGAAGGAGCAATTGCTCGGCGCGGCCGCGGGCGTGCTCGAAACGCCGAAGGCCGAGCTCCGCATCGAGGGCGGCGTCGTCGTGACCAAGGGTGCGCGCACGCCACTTTCTGAGGTCCTCGGGAAGGTCGACAACAACACCGTGATCGGCAAGGGCGGCCGGCATCCGAACAATCCGGAGCTCTCGCTTCGGACCTTCGGGGCTCATTTCGCGGAGGTCGAGGTCGATGTGCGCACCGGTGAGATCACCGTCGAGCACATCGTCGCGGTGCACGACATCGGCCGGATCATCAACCCCACGACGGCCAGGTCGCAGGTCGAAGGCGGCGTGATGCAGGCGCTCGGCTTCGCGCTCAGCGAGGAGCGTTTCCTCGACCGCGCGACCGGACGCGTGATGAACGCGAACCTCGAGAATTACAAGGTGCCGACGGTGAGGGACGTGCCCGCGAAGATCACGGTCAAGTTCGTGGATCGGCCGGACCGCAAGGCGAACAACCTCGGCAGCAAG
>DATCPK010000005.1:0-26068 GCA_036570125.1 Candidatus Limnocylindria bacterium | reverse complement strand
CGGCGCGCCCCAGCCACAGGCTCACGTGCTGCGGCGCCATCGTTGTGGACACCGCCGTGAGGAGATCGACCTTCACCCGATCCAGATCGACTTCGTCTCGTAGCTGCTCGGCGAACGCATCGAGCGTGCGCGCGGTGTCATAGCGCGCGCGGTCGAAACGGCGGTTGACCGCGTCCTGAATGCGCCGTCGGATCGGCTGGAAGAGCGCGAACGAGACGAGCGTGGACGCCGCGATCGCCAGCTCCGAGCCGGAGGTGAGCGGTCGGAGGATCCCTTGCAGAGCGAGGATGCCGAGGAGGAACGTCGCCGCGACCACGCCGCTCGTGGCCGCGTACACCACCGTGCGCTTGATGAGCATGTCGATCTCGTACAGCCGGTACCGGAGGATGGCGATCCCGATCGCGACCGGGACGATCGAGAATCCCAACCCGGCGCCGACCCTTCCGAGATAGGGGACGACGGGATCGACCGCGATGCCGATCGCCCCGCTGAGCAGCGTCGGCGTAACGATCGCGAAGGTCGCCGCCCACAGCGCGACCCCGCCGAACAGCCACTTCAGCTGCTGGCGTTCGAGATCGTTCGCGCTTCGGTAACGCGTACGAAGCGCGGTCGCGCCAAGTGCGAATGAGGTGAGACCCAGCGCAAATGGGATGACCAGAGCGACGTCCAGCAGTCGCCCACCCTCCCGCCAACCGAACGGGTTCTCCGCGAATTGGATGCCGAGCATCGGACCGGCTCGCGGACTTATCACCAGCGCGACCGCGATCGTCGCGAGTACGCCAAGGACGATGCCGACGCGAGCCTGTCGTGAGCGCAGATGGCCATCGGGGAAGATGAACAGGACGGGCAGAACGCAGAGCGCAACGAGCGTGGCACCCCAGCTCCAAAACCATGAGACCACGTCCGCCCAGGGCAGACCCCCTTCGCTCAGCAGGCCATATGTCATGTAGCCAGCCGCCAGGAATTCAACACCTGCGGCGAGCCCACCTGCAGACAGCAGCCAGCCGACCGGATTTCGGGGTTGTCGCCAAGCGACGGCGGCTCCGACCGCACCGAGCGAGAGCTGCATGAAGATGAACGGGAACGACTCCTCGAGATGCAGCCCGACCGGCACCTTCTCGCGCGGGGCCAGCCCGAAGAGGACAAGCCCGGCGATGGTCAGCGCAGCCGAAACCATCGCGGGCGCGAAGGTTGTCAACAAGCGGAGGCTCATCGCGGCCTGAGCCAGAGGCTCGAGTGCGCCGGCGCCATGGTCTGCTGGACGGCACCGAGGAGGTCCGTGCGGAGAGCATCGAGATCGACCTCGTCGCGCAGTTGATCGGCAAAGGCGTCGATCGTACGTGCAGCGTTGAAGCGCGCGCGGTCAAATCGGCGGTCGACGACGTTCTGCACACGCCGACGGATCGGCTGGAGCAACGCGAGGCTGGCGAGCGTAGCCGCGGCGATGGCGAGCTCTGATCCGGCGGTGAGCGGTCGAAGCAGAGCCTGAAGGGCGAGGATGCCCAGAAAGAACGTCAGCGCGATCGCCAGGCTCGTCCCGCCGTAGACCACGGTGCGTTTGATGAACAGATCGATGTCGTATAAGCGGTAGCGCAGGATCGCCACACCGAGCGCGATCGGGACAGCCGCGACCCCGTTGCTCACGACGAATTTGGCGGCTTCCACATCGAGCACAAAGAGGGGGATTCCAACGACAACGACGCCGAGCGCCACGGTCATGCCCAGCAGGAACCACTTGAACTGTTGTCTTTCGACTCCGAGCGCACGATTCCAGCGGCGCAAGAGCGCCGAGAGGGCCAGCAGCATCGCAACGGAGTAGATGACGATGGCCGTCCCGAACGCGGTGTCGAGCACCCCATCGGCGCCTGCAAGTCCGAACGGGTTGACCGCCGCGCGGAGGAAGAAAAGCGGACCCTGACGAAGCCCGATGGCCACGGTCGCGAACACCGTCGCGGCGATGAACAGATTCGCAGCCACCCAGGCCCGCCTCTGTGTGATTCGGCCGTCGGGAAAACGCGCGAGCAAGTTGCCCGCGAGCACACCGACCCAGATCCCCGACAAAGAGAAGGCCCAGGCCGAGACATCAGCCAGCGGCAGGCGCATCTCGCCGAACAGTCCATGGATCGCGTAGCCCCCCACAAACGCCTGCCAGCAGGAGATCCACCCGATGGCCGCGAGCAACCAGCCGACGGCGTTGTTGGGTCGGCGCCAGGCGACGACCGCACCCACCGTCGTTGCCGAGAGGGGCAGGAGCATGTAGCTGAGGACGTCCTCGGTGCGAAAACCGGCCGGAATGCGCTCAGGCGGCGTCGCGATGATGAGGCCAATTCCGATCGCGACCGCGACGAGCGACACGAGCCATGGGCCGAAAGCGCGAAGCGCGCGCCCGCTCACGGGACGCGCTCTTTGAGCCAGAGGCTCACGTGAGCGGGGGCCATGGTCAGCTGTACCGCGCCCAGCAGGTCCATGCGCAGCTCGTCGAGGTCGACCTCATCGCGCAGCTGGTCGGTGAATCCGTCGACCGTGCGCGCTGCGTTGTAGCGGGAGCGGTCGAAGCGTCGGTTGACGGCGTCCTGCACGCGGCGGCGGATCGGCTGGAAGAACGCGAAGGAGAACAGCGTCGACGCTGCCACCGCGAGCTCAGAGCCTGACGTGAGCGGGCGTAGCGCCGCTTGGAGCGCAACGAGGCCGATAAAAAAGGTCACCGCGATCGCCGCGCTGGTCGCGCCGTAGACCAACGTCCGCTTGATGAGGAGGTCGATGTCGTAGAGGCGGTAGCGGAGGATGGCGATGGCTACCGAGATCGGAATCAGGTCGATGCCCAGAATCGCGATGAGCGGCCCGAGTCCGGCGAGATACCTGAACAGGACAGGCGCCGAGACAAAGAACGACATCGAGACCGAAGAGGCGTATGCGAACCACTTGAGCTGCTGTCGCTCATTCCCGGCGGCGGTGCGAAACCGCGCCACGACCGCGGCCACCGGAATCAGGTACGCGATGTACAGGAGCGGGGATCCGTACAGGTACCCGAGGATCATTCCGAGCATTCCATCAGCCGCAAGCGGATTCGGAACCGCGAGCAGCGGCCCGCCTTGCGTGGAAAGCGATTCCGCGACGAGGAGCTCGGGCTGGGCGAGCGATGCGGCCGCCAAGATCGCGGTCGCGAGCGCCACCACGGTGACGGCCGCGTCCCAACGTCGGGAAGGCGGTCGGCCGGTCGGGAACAGCATGATGGCAAGGAACAGACATCCGAGTGCGGGGATCCACGCGAATCCGATGAGCAATGCCTGCACACCCAGAGGCAGAGTGCCCGGCGCGCGAACGAATGCCGCCCATGAGTACGCGGTCGCCGCCGTCGCAACTTGGAGAAGCGTGCCCGCCGCGAGCAAGAGCCACCCGACGGGGTGGCGTGGCAGTCTCAGAACGAGCACGAGTCCGACACCCACAAAGACCAGCAGGCTCAGGATGGCCAGCAAGGCCACGCCGAAGAAATCGACAAGCACGAAGTCCAGAGCGACCGAACCCAAAGCGATGAGCACGGGGATGAACGCCAGAAGACGGATGGACGGCCTCATCGCGGTCGCTCCCTGAGCCAGAGGCTCACGTGCGCGGGGGCCATGGTCAGCTGTACCTCACCGAGCAGATCCGCGCGTAGCTCCATGAGGTCGACCTCATCGCGCAGTCGATCGGTGAATCCGTCGACCGTCCGCGCGGCGTTGTAGCGGGAGCGGTCGAACCGCCGGTTCACGGCATCCTGGACGCGGCGGCGGACCGGCTGGAAGAGCGCGAACGACAAGAGTGTCGACGCCGCAACCGCAACCTCCGAGCCTGACGTAAATCGGCCCAAGGCCGCTTGCAGCGCAACGAGGCCGAAGAAAAATGTGACGGCGATCGCCGCGCTCGTGGCGCCGTAGACGATCGTTCGGTTGATCAGCACGTCGATGTCGTAGAGGCGGTATCGGAGGATCGCGATCGCGACCGAGATCGGAATCAGGTCGACAGCCACGACCGCGACCACTGCTCCGAAGTCTGTGAGAAAAAACGCGGGCACCAAGCCTGAGCCGACAACGAACAGCGCCACGATCGAGGAGGTGTAGGCGAACCACTTGATCTGCTGACGCTCGTTTCCGTGGGCGGTGCGAAACCGCGACACGATTGCCGCCACTGGAAGGAGGAAAACGGCGTACGTGAGCGGAGATGTGAAGGCGTACCCAAGCAGCGTCGCGAATGTCTCATCGATCGCGAGCGGATTCGGCATCGTGAGCGGCACAGCGTTCTGAGCGCCAAAAGCTTGCGGGACCTTGAACTCTCGGGGTGCGAGCGAATAGCCCGCGAGTAGGAGCGCGGTCGCCGCGACTACCAATCCGACCGGCACGTGCCACCGTCGGGATGGAGGACGACCCGTGGGGAACAACATGACGGCGAGGAACAGGCATCCGAGCGCGAGGATCCAGCCGGACTGGAAGAACCAAGCGATCTCACCGAGCGGCAAGCTGCCCGGCGCGCGAACGAATGCCGCCCACGCGTAGGCGCTGGCTGTGACAGAAAGTTGAAGGAACGTCCCCATCCCGAGCAAGAGCCAACCGATTGGATGGCGCGGCAGTCGGAGCGTGAGGAGAAGTCCGACCCCCACATAGACCAGCAAACTCAGGACAGCCACCAATGCCACGCCGAAGAAGTCGATCAGCACGAAGTCGAGCACAACCGCACCGGTGACGATGACCACCGGAACGAGCGCAAGAAACCGCACCGACGGTTTCAGCACGACGATCAGAACCTCAACCCGCCCAACTCATCGTCGGCGCCGCTCAGGCGTCACGCGCGCCGCTCGGCCGTGACGGTACGCGACTCGATCGCACGGTCGGCGAACACGAAGAACGCCCAGCCGAGAGCGAACACCACGGTCAGTCCGGCGCCGACCCACCCGATCGCGTTCGTCATTCCGGTGGACGCGGCGTAGACCCAGATGACCGCGCCGAGCGCCCAGCCTATGAAGTTGCCGGCGTCAAGCCCACGACACAGCGCGACATCCGTGCACCCGCGCGTCGTCCAGGTGATGACCGCGTAGCCGATGTACGACCCAGCGAGCAGCTGGGCGGCAAGGACGCCCTGGGGATCCAAGGTCACGCCATACAACGACGCCATCGCCGCCGGCGCGATCAGCCCTGCGACACCGTTTATCAGCGAAACCACCGCCGCGATTGATGCGAAGGCTCTGCGGCTCATCTTGTCCTCCTCCAGGACATCGACGGTGCCTCCTGTTTACCGCCGGTCCGCGCATGATGCTCGTCGGTGACCGTCCGCAAACCGTTACGGCGCGCCAACGCCGCCTCCGCTCGGCGGAAGGCACGCGGACGCCTTGTCCTGAAGCTCCTGGGACCGCCGCGCATCGAGCGTGGCGGGCTCGCGGTCGAGATGGACACGCGCAAAGCGACGGCTCTCGTCGCCTACCTGGCCGTGACCGGGCAACCGCAGGCCCGCGACAGCCTCGCGGCGCTGCTGTGGCCCGATGCCGTCGCCGAGCGAGCGCGAGGGGCGTTGCGCCGGACGCTGTCGACGCTGCGAACTGGCCTCGGCGGCGAGGAGGTGCGCGTCGAAGGCGTCCGCATCTCCATCGACCCCGAGGCGATCGACCTTGACGTTCGCCGTTTCCGCGCGCTGGTCGTGGAAGACCGTCTAGACGAGGCCGTGACCGCATACACCGGTGACTTCCTCGCGGGGTTCACGTTGCGCGACAGTGCGGAGTTCGATGAGTGGCAGGCCGCGCAAGCCGAAGAGTTACGTGGTGAGCTCGCCGGCGTGCTCGAGCGGCTCGCCTCGAGCGAAGAGCCGCGGCGAGCGCTCGCGTACGCGAATCGGTGGCTCGAGCTCGACCCGCTCCATGAGTCGGCGCATCGCGCGCTCATGCGGATTCACGCACGCGCCGGCGATCGCGTCGCGGCGCTGCGCCAATTTCATGAATGCGAACGGATCCTGGACCGTGAGCTGGGAGTGGCGCCGCTTGCGGAGACCGTGACCCTCGCGCGCGCTATCGAGCGCGGCGAATCGGAGCCCGCCACGCGGAGAACTTCCACGGCAAGATCGGCGGAGGAAAGCGTCGGCGATCTTCATACGCGACATGGCGACTACGTGAAAGCGATCGAGAGCTACGAGGTAGCGCGCGTTAAGGCCAACGCCGCGGATCGCGGCGAGATCGATCACAAGCTCGCCGACGTCCATCACCGGCGTGGCGATTGGGACGAGGCTGAGGCTCACTACAAGGCCGCGCTCCGCGGCCAGGACGACCCAGCGCTGCGCGCGCGCATCACCGCCGACTGGAGCATGGCCGCGCACCGCCGCGGCGATGTGCCCCGCGCGACCCGGCTCGCCGAGGATGCCCTCGCCCAGGCGAGACGCGCGAAGGACGAGCGCGCAGTTGCGCAGGCGCTGAACATCGTCGGGATCCTGAGCGGGGACCGGCGACGATTGGAGGAGAGCCTCGAGATCGCCGCGCGCGTGGGGGATGATGCGACGCGCATCGCGGCACTCAACAATCTGGCCCTCGCGCTTGGTCGCTCCGGACAATATGAGCAGGCGATCGAACTCACGCGCCAAGCCCTGGCGGGTGCGACCGCCCTCGGCGATCGGCACCGCGAGGCGGCTCTTCACAACAACCTGGCTGACCTTTTTCATCGCTCGGGAAGACAGGACGACGCGATGCGCGAGCTGCGGCGCTCCGCGCGGCTCTTCTCGGAGATCGGCGGCGAGGCGGGCGCGATGCAGCCCGAAGTTTGGAAGCTCGTCCAGTGGTAGCGCGCGTAGTTTCCGGGCAGGCAAACGTGGGAGGGGTTACATGACACCAGAGCTCGATCGACGTAAGTTCCTGCAGCTCGCTGGCGCGACAGCGCTCATCGCCGCGTGCGGCGGAGCGCCTGCCGCGACATCGCCGAGCCCGACCGCCAGCACCGCGCCGAAGGCGACCGGCCGCATCTCGATCTACTCGGCACTCAACGAGTCCACGAACAACCAGCTCTTCGCGGCCTTCACCAAGGCGACGGGCGTCGAGGTGAGCGCGCTGCCGCTCGCGGCCGCCGGAGACCTGCAGACGAAGATCACCGCCGAGAAGAACAACCCCCAGGCCGACATCTTCGTCGGCGGCTCGAGCGAATTTCACGACCCGCTCGGCAAGCAGGGCCTGCTCAAGGCGTACCAGTCCCCGAACGCGAAGGACGTGGCGGCGCAGTTCAAGGAGGCTTCGGGCCTTTGGACGGGTTGGTACACGGGCATCTTCGGCTTCGTCTCGAACACCAGCCGCCTCAATAGCGACATCGCCGGCAAGAAGCCCGCGACGTGGGACGACCTGCTCGACCCGGCCTAGAAGCAGAAGCTCATCCTTCCGGACCCGATCAAGACCGGCGGCGGGTACATCTTCATCGCGACCCAGATCTTCCGGTTCGGCAAGGACGAGGCGAAGGCGATGGACTTCACGTGGGTCGTCCCGCTGCGCAACTCGATCCAGCTCACGCTTCTCTCGACGACGACCGCGGTCCTGCTCGGATTTATCTACGCGTACGCGATGGTCTACTCGAACATGCGCTGGAAGCCGTTCTTCCGCCTCATCGGAATACTCCCGCTCCTCTCGCCGCCGTTCGTCGTCGCCGCCGCGTACACGCTCCTCTTCGGCGCGCGAGGGGTGATCAGCTACGGGGTCTTCGGCCAATCGCCGAACATCTACGGGCTTAACGGCGTCTGGGGCGTTCAGACGATCGCGTTCTTTCCATTCGCGTACCAGCTCATCGCCGACGCGCTCTCGCGTAGCGATCCGCGCATGGAGCAGGCGGCACACAACCTTGGCGCGGGGTCGTGGCGGGTCTTTCGAACCGTGACCCTGCCGCTCTCACGCCCCGGCCTCGGCGCAGCGATCCTCACGACCGCGATCTACATCCTCGAGGATTTCGGGAACCCTCAGCTGATCGGCGGCACCTTTTACGTATTGCCGACGCAGGCCTACAGCCTGATCTCGAGCTTCGGCGAGTACGCGAGCGCGGCCGCCCTGAGCACCATCCTGCTGCTCCTCGCCTTCGGGCTCTACCTCGCGAAGGTGCGGCTCGATGGAGGGCGCTCCTTCGTGACGATCTCCGGCCGGGCTTCATCCATGCCGCGCCCGCCGGTGAGCGCCGGTGTAAGCCGGGCGTGCTTTGTCGCGTGTCTCGGACTCGCCGGCATCATCCTCCTCGTGTACGGGAGCCTCGTCGTGAGCGCGCTGACCCTGCGTTTCCCGAATAACCTCCAATTCACGACCGAGCATTTCCAATACGTCTTGAGCGGAACGAACGGCGACGCGCTGCGCAACACGCTTGTCTTCAGCAGCGTTGCGGCTGCCATCTCGGCGGTCTTCGCGCTCTTCGCAGGCTGGCTCGTGCAGCGTGGGCACTGGAAGGGCCGGCAGGCGCTCGACCTCCTACTGATCCTGCCGGCCGCCATACCCGGCATCTTCTTCGGCCTCGGGTACCTCTTGGCGTTCAACCAGTGGTGGCTTGACTTCGTCGATCGCGGCTGGCTCATCATCATCGCCTTCGTTTCTGGAACATACCCGTCGGCTATCAGGCGGCGGCTGCGGGCCTGCGCCAGATCGATCGCTGGCCGAACCAGCTCTCGGGTGGACAGCAGCAGCGCGTTGCCGTGGCACGCGCGCTCGTCATTCAGCCGCAGGTCCTTCTCCTGGACGAGCGCCTCTCGAACCTCGACGCGAAGCTCCGCGAGCAGCTCCGCGTCGAGATGCGCATCCTCCAACGCCGGCTCGGCATGACCTTCGTGTACGTGACGCACGACCAGGAGGAGGCGCTCTCGCTCTCCGACTGGATCGCCGTCATCAACGCGGGCAAGGTCGAGCAGGCGGGAGCACCCTGGGAGATCTACTACCACCCGCGGACCGCGTTCCTCGCGGACTTCGTCGGCGCGGTGAATCTCGTCCCCGCCAAAGTCACCGATCTCGCGGACGGCACGGTCACCGTGAGCTTCGGCAGGCACCGCGCTCAAGTGAAGCGGCCGGAGGCGGCGCTCACGATGGGGCAAGACGTTCGGCTCTGCGTGCGGCCCGAGAGCTTCACGGCCCACTTGCGACCGGCTCGACCGCGACCTGTGCCGCGCGTACGTGCGCCGAGGTGGTGCTTCATCTAGCGAATGCGCCCACGCGCGTTCCGAAAGATGTGACGGTGGTTGATCTCAGAGATCTCGCCGGGAACCCGTTCGCCGCGGGGACCGAAACACAGGCGATCACGCTGGGTCAGGGCCAGAGTCGCTGACCTAGAGCTCGATAACGCTCCCATCCGTCGAGTATTCGAGCTTCACGTCTGAGATATGTGCGAGCGTCTCGGCCCCGAGGTGGGTCAGAACGATCCGCTTGGCCTCGAACTCGTCGCGATGTGCCATCAGGTCGCGATACGAGATGTGCGACGGATCGTCGCGCTCGAAGAATGTCGCTTCGCAGATGAAGAGGTCGGCGCCCTTCGCGACCGCCACGAGCTCATCCGTAAAGCGCGCGTCGCCCGAGTAAGCGATGAGCTTTCCAGCGACCTCGACACGCAGACCGTGCGGCTCCGCCATGGCGACGTGACGCACCGGCAGGGCGCTCACGCGTGCGCCGCCAAGCTCGGTCGGTTTGGCCCCGAGCACGACCGTACTGAACGGGAATCCGAGCGTCGTCGGACCGTAGAAGTCGGGGTAGAGGGCCTGCTCTTCGGCGCGTAGGCGCTGCGCGAGCGACGGCGGTCCGCCGACGACGAGCGGCGTCTTGCGGCCCATGAAGTGCTCCTCGATCACGAGGAACGGAATGCCGCCGAAGTGATCACCGTGGAGGTGGGTGATCGCTATCGCCTCGATCGACTTTGGGTCGATGTGCTTCTTGATCCCGGGAAGCGCGGAGCCGCCGCAATCGAGGAGCAGCGAGACGCCTGGCGCGGTGACGTGGATCGCCGCATTCATCCGGCCGCCGTCGCTGAACGCGCTTCCGCTCCCGAGGAACTGCACGCGGACGGTCACGCGATGTCCTTGAGCGCGACCGGCCTCCGCTCCTGCAGCGATCGTCGCGCCGCGAGCGCGATGCGGAGCGCCTCCATCCCGTCGCGGACGGTGCAGGCGTTCTCGACCTCGCCGCGCGCGAAGCGAAGGAAGTGCGCCAGCTCGGCGCGGTACGCGGCGTCAAAGCGCACGAAGAAGCTCGGATACGCCGGAGACTTCATCTTCGGTCCATCGCGCTCGACCGACGACATCGGCGTGCGGGGATCGATGCCGATCGCGATCGAGTCCTTCGCGCCGAAGATCTCGACATGGATGTCGTAGCCGGCCTCGTTGTGTCTCGCGGCGTCCATGAGCCCGACCGTGCCGCCGCGCAGCTTCAGCACCGCGGCGGACGTCGCGACGTCGCCCCACTTCTCGTACTGCGGGAATCCGAGCGTCGACCCGGTCGCGTAGATCTCGTCGACCTCGCCGAACATCCAGCGCGTCACGTCGAAGTCGTGGATGAGCTGATCGACGAATTGGCCGCCCGACGTCTCGATGTACGCGTCCGGCGGCGGCAGTGCGTCGCGGCTCGTCATGTGGAAGCTGTACACGGTCCCGAGATCGCCGCCGCGAACGCGGCGCCGTCCCTCCTGGAATCCCTGGTCGAACCGGCGCTGGAAGCCGATCTGCACGCGACCCTTCGTCTTCTCGACGTGGTCGACGACACGCTTGGTCGACTCGAGGTCGAGCGCGATCGGCTTCTCGCAGAAGACGGCAAGGCCCTGGTCCAGCGCGCGGCGGATGAGGTCGGCGTGGGTTCCGGTTGGCGTGACGATCACCGCTGCGTCCGCGCCAGCGAGGGCCTCGTCGATCGAGGCCGCGTGCTTGGCGCGGAGCTCCTTCGCGAGCGCGGCCGCCCGGCCGGAATCGGCGTCGTTGATGCGAAGCTCGTCGACGCCGGGGAGCTCGCGCAGGACCTTGGCGTGGAACGCGCCGAGGCGGCCCACGCCCAGGATCGCGATCTTCACTCGACGCGACTCTAAACTGCGAATCTCTTTGACGCAGATGAAGCTCGCGGCCGCGCCGATCTCCTGGGGCGTCTGCGAGGTGCCCGACTGGGGCCTGCAGCTCGCGCCGGACCGCGTCCTCGCGGACATGCGCGCGCTCGGCGTGCGTGCGACGGAGGCGGGGCCGCCCGGGTTCCTTCCGGCCGACCCGGCCGCCGCGCGTGGGCTGCTCGAGTCGTGCGGCCTGCGCCTCATCGGCGGCTTCGTCACGGCGGTGCTGCACGAGAGCGCTCGCCGCGCCGACGAGCTCGCCTCGGTGAAGCGGCAGGCGGAATGGCTCGCCGCGGGCGGCGCGGAGCTCGTGGTCCTCGCCCCGGCACTCGCACAGACCGGCTACTCCGGAGCAGCGGAGATCGCGGACGCCGCCTGGGGGGCGCTGTTCGAAGGCATCGACCGCGTTGCCGAGATCGCGGCGGCGAGCGGCCTCAACGTGGCCGTGCATCCGCACTGGGGGACAGCGATCGAGCGGCCGCGTCACATCGAGCGATTCCTGAAGGAGACCGCGCACGCGCTCTGCCTCGACACGGGGCATATCGCTCTCGGCGGCGCGGACCCGGTGCAGGTCGCGCGCGACGCCGGAGCTCGTGTCCATCACGTGCATCTGAAGGACGTCGACGGAGCCCTGGCGGCGCGGGTTCGTGCCGGTAGCGTCTCGTACAACGATGCGGTCCGTGCCGGCCTCTTTCGCCCGCTCGGCGATGGCGCGGCGCGGATCCAGAACGTTCTGCGCGAGCTCGGCGGTGCGGGGTACGCGGGTTGGTACGTGCTCGAGCAGGACGTCATGCTCGACCACGAGCCCGCGCCGGGTCCGCCCGAACGGATCGTGCGGAGCGCCGACTACGCGAGGAAGCATGGGTAGTCTCGAGGTCATCACCATGGGCCGTGTCGGCGTCGACCTGTACCCCGAGCAGATCGGCGCGACGCTCGCCGAGGTGAGCACGTTCGCGAAGTCGCTGGGCGGCAGCGCAACGAACGTCGCCGTCGCCGCGGCGCGGCTCGGGCGGCGCGCCGCCGTGATCACGAAGGTCGGCCAGGACGGCTTCGGCGATTACGTGCGTCGTGCGCTCGCGGACTTCGGCGTCGACGCGCGCTGGGTGAGCACCGATCCGATCCTGCGCACGCCGATCGTCTTCTGCGAGGTCCATCCGCCGGACCGCTTCCCGCTCCTCTTCTATCGCGAGCCGAAGGCGCCTGACATGAATCTGACGATCGCCGATCTCGACTTGGCGGCGATCGCCGATGCGCCGCTGTTCTGGACCACGGGCACCGGCCTCTCGGACGAGCCCAGCCGCACGGCGACGCTCGCTGCGCTCGACGCGCGCAGGGGGCGCGAGATCACCGTTCACGACCTGGACCATCGCCCGATGTTCTGGCGCTCGGGCGAGGACGCCCGACGCTGGGCGCGCGAGGCTTTGCGACGCGCGACGGTGGTCGTCGGGAACACCGACGAGGTGGAGATGGCGACGGGCCTTCGCGAGCCGCGCGCGGCGGCCGCGGCGCTGCTCGAGATGGGACCGCGCCTGGCGATCGTGAAGCGCGGCGGCGAAGGCGCGTACGCGCGAAGCGCCCGCGAGGAGATCACTGTGCCCGCTGTAGAGATCCCCGTGCTGAACGGTCTCGGCGCAGGCGACGCGTTCGGCGGCGCGCTCTGCCACGGCCTGCTCGCGGGTTGGCCACTCGTGCGGACGCTCGGCGCGGCGAACGCGGCGGGCGCGATCGTGGCCTCGCGCCTGGCGTGCGCGGATGCCATGCCCACGCTCGCCGAGATCGAAGCGCTGCTGGCGCGCGAGGTCTCGGCGTGACGCGACTGACGATGGCCCAGGCTCTTGTGCGATTCCTCGCGTCGCAGTACGTCGAGCGTGACGGCGTCGAGCAGCGCTTTTTCGCCGGGTGCTGGGGGATCTTCGGGCACGGGAATGTCGCGGGGATCGGCGAGGCGCTCTTCGAATCGCCGGACCTACTGCCGTACCACATGGCGCGCAACGAGCAATCGATGGTGCACACGGCCGTCGGATACGCGCGGCACAAGGATCGCCTGCAGACCTTCGCGTGCACGTCGTCGATCGGGCCTGGTGCGACGAACATGCTGACGGGCGCCGCGCTCGCCACCGTGAACCGCCTGCCTGTGCTTTTGCTCCCGGGCGATGTCTTCGCGTCGCGCCTTCCCGATCCGGTGCTGCAGCAGCTCGAGGTGCCGTCGCGGGGGGACGTGACCGTGAACGACGCCTTTCAGTCGGTGTCGCGGTACTGGGACCGCATCGCGCGCCCGGAGCAGCTCATCCCGGCGGCGCTCGCCGCGATGCGCGTGCTGGTGAGTCCCGCGGACACCGGCGCGGTCACGCTCGCGTTGCCGCAGGACGTGCAGGCCGAGGCCTACGACTACCCCGACGAATTCCTGGCCAAACGCGTGTGGCACGTGGAGCGGCGGCCGCCGGATCCGGCGGCGCTGGCGCGTGCGGTCGAAGCGATCCGTGCGGCCAAGCGGCCCCTCATCGTGGCCGGAGGTGGAGTCATCTACGCGTGCGCGTCCGATGCGCTGCGCCGCTTCGTGAAGGAGACGGGGATCCCTGTCGCCGAGACGCAGGCCGGGAAGGGATCCCTTCCGTACGACCATCCGTCGTCGCTCGGCGCGATCGGCGCGACCGGCACGTCCGCCGCGAACCGGATCGCGAAAGATGCGGACCTCGTCATCGGGATCGGTACGCGCTGGACCGACTTCACGACCGCGTCGAAGTCGGTCTTTCAGAGCTCCGACGTCCGCTTCGTCAACATCAACGTCGCCGAGCTCGACGTGCACAAGCTTGGCGCGACTCGGGTCACGGCGGACGCGCGCGTCGCGCTCGACGCCCTCTCCGGCATCGGCTACCGCGTCGACGCCGCGTATCGCGAGAGCTATGAGCGGCTCGCGAAAGAATGGGACGCCGAGGTCGTGCGCCTCTATGCGTTCGCGCACACACCGCTGCCGGCGCAGTCCGAGGTCATCGGCGCGTTGAACGAATTCACCGGACGCACCGATGTCGTCGTCTGCGCCGCCGGATCGATGCCCGGGGAGCTGCATAAGCTCTGGCGCACGAGCGACCGCAAGCAGTACCACGTCGAGTACGGGTATTCGTGCATGGGCTACGAGATCGCTGGGGCGCTCGGCGTGAAGCTCGCGGACCCGGCGCGCGAGGTCTATTCGCTCGTCGGCGACGGCTCGTACTTGATGCTGAACGAGGCGATCGTCACGTCGCTTCAGGAGCGTGCGAAGCTCGTCGTCGTGCTCGTCGACAACCACGGCTTCGCCTCCATCGGCGGCCTGTCGCGATCGCTCGGGACCGATGGATTCGGAACGCAGTTCCGCGAGTCGAAGCCGGGCACGCGCGGTCTCGACAGCGAGCGCGATCCCGCGCGGTACCTGCCCGTCGATCTCGCCGCGAATGCCGAGAGCCTGGGTGCGCACGTCATCCGAGCGCGCGGCATCGCTGAGTTCCGCGACGGACTCGCCGCGGCGAAGAAGGTCGAGCGCACGGTGGTGATCCATGTCGAGGTCGATCGCTATGTCTCGGTCCCGAATTACGAGGCCTGGTGGGAAGTTCCCGTCGCGGCGACCTCGGAGGCCGCGGGCGTACGGGATGCGCGCAAGAGCTACGACAAGGCGAAGCAGAAACAGAGGCGTTACCTGTGAGCTCGCTGCTCGTGCGTGGCGAGAACGGCGCCGTCTCGGCGACGCCGGAGTCGGCCGGCTGGCGTTACGTGAGCTTCAACGCGCTCCGGATCCCGAACGGCGGCCGGTTCTTGCTCGAGACCGAGGGTTCCGAGGCGTGCATCGTCGTGATCTCCGGCCGTTGTGCGGTCCGTGTCGGTGACGTCGGGTGGCCACACGTCGGCGAGCGCGCGACGCCTTTCGACGGTCCGCCGCACGCGGTGTACGCGCCTCCCGGCGTCACCGTCGAGGTCGCAGCGCATTCAGGCGACGTCGAGATCGCTATCGGCTCCGCGCCCGCCGAGCGTGGCGAGCCCGCACGCCACATCAAGCCGGGTGACACGCGGCGCGAGGTGCGCGGGATGGGGAGGATGGAGCGAACGATCCATCACATCCTCATGGAGGACGCGCCCGCCGAGTCGCTGCTCGTGACCGAGGTCGTCACGCCGGCCGGGAACTGGTCGAGCTATCCGCCGCACAAGCACGACACGAACGACCCGCCGAACGAGACGCAGCTCGAGGAGACCTATTACCACCGCCTCCGCGACGCGCGAGGGTTCGCGGTGCAGCGCGTCTACACCGCGGACGGTGGGCTCGATGAGACGGTGTCGGTGCGCGACGGCGATCTCGTGCTCGTGCCGCGCGGCTTTCACACCGTGTCCGCGGCGCCTGGGTACGAGCTCTACTACCTCAACGTGATGGCGGGGCCGGTGCGCCGATGGTGTGTCACGTTCGACCCCGTGCACGAGTGGCTTCGCCGCTGACCGCTCCACTGCGCGCGGTCCTCTTCGACTGGGGCGACACGCTCTTTCACGCGCCGCACGCGCCCGACGTGATCGTCTCGGTCGCGCGCGCGGCCGGCGTCGAGATGTCCGAGGCGCGAGCGCGCCAGATGTGGGATGAGGTATGGGCTCTCGGCAAGACGCCAGAGGAGATCGCGAAGGGGCGCGACCTTTCGATGGAGGCGCACCGGCGCGTGTGGATCGATCTGTTCTCTCGCCTGGACGGCGAGGTTCCGGGGTTATCCCGTGCTCTCTACGAACGGGTGATGGACCCGCGCTCGTGGGTCCCGTACGCGGACACTCGTTCCACGCTCGAGGCGGTTCGCGAACGCGGGCTCAAGGTCGGTGTCGTGAGCAACGTGCCCGCGGATCTGCGGCCGGTGTTCACGAGGCACGGGCTCAATGCCCTTGTCGATTCGTTCACGCATTCGTTCGAGGTCGGCGCGGAGAAGCCCGATCCGGCAATCTTTCTCGCCGCCGCGAAGTCGTTGGGTGTGAAGCCGGGCGAGACGCTGATGGTCGGGGATCACGAGGTCGATCGAGGCGCCGAGCGCGCGGGGATGAGGGCGTTCATCCTGCCGACGGAGTTTCATGGGGAGGTACGCGGGCTGGATCGCGTGCTTGCGTTGTTTCCTAGTTGACTACTGCGGTGGCCCGGGCGGGGCTCGAACCCGCAGACCTTCTGCTTCGTAGGCAGACACTCTATCCAATTGAGCTACCGGGCCAGTTCTTCCATTCTACCTTCGATTGCTCGGTAATAGCCGCCGGCGCGGGCGGTTCGGCGACGGTGGCAGTTCGCACACCGCACTTCGCATTTCGCGATCTCTTTGACGATCAGATCCCAAGACATTGCGCCGTGTACCAGGCGACTTACGTTGGCGCGCTTGTCGCGCAGGTGGTCAAAGTCCAGAACATCCGGTTCTGACTCGCCGCAATCGACGCAGGGATGATCCCTGAGGTAGTCGCGGATTCTTCGTCCGAGATTCTTCGCTTCCCGATCCCGCCGCACGCGAGCCAAGGCGATCTGCTTCTGCCGGTTTCTCCCATACCAATCCTTCGTATATGCCCGCTGACACGACAGACAGAGCCACTGGCGGGTCTGGCGAGCGACAGAGCGAAACGGGAATTCCATGAGGGGTTTCACTGCCTTACAAACGCGGCACGTACGGAGTCCGAGGGCCGCGTCCAGGGTCAGCTGCGCTCGCGTCGGTTGGGTCACGACCGGCGCTGACTCGACGGTCATCTGTGGCCGAACCGATGTCGCTCTGGTCTTGCGACGGTGACAGTTGGCGCAACGCACTTCGCATTTATCAATCTCCGCTTTGACACGCGGCCAACTGCGGCCTCCTGCCGCGTAGTCCGAGACGTCCGCAACCTTCTCGCGAACGTGGTCGAACTCAAGCACAACGATGTCTCGCTCCCCGCAATCGACGCACGGATGCTCGCTGAGATAGTCGATGATCTTCTGGCGCACCTCGCGGCGCCGCGCGTTGACTTGGCGTACCAGCCGCGTCTTTTCGCGTTCGTGGTTCTTCCGATAATTCCGCGCGTTCGCCTCCGCGAAACACTCGCGACACCAGGTCTGGAGCTTCGGCTCGCCCCGTCGCACGGGGGGAAACGCTTCGAGCGGCTTCGTCTCGCCGCATTTCGTGCACGCTCGCATGAAGGCGAGCGTGCCGAGATCTCAATCTCGGGCGAATAGGACGGCTGGTCGGTACTGCGGTACTAGATCTGCGACCCCGGGGAGACTCGGACTCCCGACCAACAGCTTCGAAGGCTGCTGCTCTATCCACTGAGCTACGGGGCCCCTCGCGAAAAGGCTACCGCCTGACGAGCGTGTACCACGCCGACGGCCGTCCCTTGCCTTGCTCGACGCTGACAACCTCGAACGCATCCGCGAATGTCGCGCGCACATCGTCCGCGGTCAGACCCAGAGCCGGCCCGCCCGGCGCGAACGCGTAGAGAAGAAAGATCCCTCCCGAACGCACCGCGCGAGCCAGACCCGTGGCGTACCCGGCGCGTCCCTCGACGGGGATTGAGTGCAGGCAGCCCATGTCGAGCGCGAGATCGAACTGCTCCGGCACAGCGAGTTGAGTCGCGTCGCCGACGAGGAACGTGCATGCCACACCGGCATCGCGTGCCCGACGGCGCGCCTTGGCGACTGCGCGGCCGACGAAGTCCAGACCCACGGCTTCCCAGCCGTGTTTCGCGAGGTACACGACGTTCGTGCCCGTCCCGCAGCCGACGTCGAGCCCGCGACCCGGAGGATGCGACGCGACGAAGCGCTCGAGCTCCGGCGGAGTCACGCCGGTATCCCAGGGAGGCCGCCGTGGCAGCCAGTACCAAATCGCGAACCAGAGCCGACGCACGCCGCGAGACTAGGGCGAGCTCAGTCCCGCTTCGCCTCCGACTTCGCCCACACCCCGGCCTTCCGCGACGCCCTAGACCGAACCGTTCGCGCCTCCAGCCTCTAATCTGTCGTAGGTGGCGAGTCCGTTCCGCGCGCCTGTGGCCAACGGTTCGGTCCTTCGGCGCGGCGATTTCATCGCGCCGGTCCTGCATGAGATCCACCGCGTCATCGTGGGTCAGGACTACCTCGTGAACCGGCTCCTCATGGGCATGCTCTGCAACGGGCACCTCCTGGTGGAGGGCGTCCCCGGCCTCGCCAAATCCCTCGCCGTAAAGACCCTCGCCGACACCATCGACGCCGACTTCAAGCGGATCCAGTTCACACCGGACCTGCTTCCCGCCGACCTGAACGGCACGATGATCTACAACCCACTGACCCAGTCGTTCAGCCCTCGCCTCGGCCCGATCTTCACAGACCTTCTCCTGGCCGACGAGATCAACCGCGCGCCTCCGAAGGTGCAAAGCGCACTCCTCGAGGCGATGCAGGAGCGGCAGGTCTCGATCGGCGGACAGACCCACCCGCTGTCCGAGCTTTTCACCGTGCTCGCGACGCAGAACCCGATCGAGCACGAGGGCACCTACCGGCTGCCCGAAGCGCAGGTCGACCGATTCATGATGAAGGTCGTCATCGGCTACCCGACTCCGGATCAGGAGCGGACGATCATGGACCGCAACACGATCGAGGAGCCCGCCATCCCGCGAAAGCTCGCGACTCCGGCGGCCATCCTCGACGCTCGCGCCGCCGTCCGCCAGGTGCACATGGACGAGGCGATCAAGGACTACGTGGTCCGGATCGTCGTCGCGACCAGAGACCCCGTCGGTCCAAAGCTCGCCGACCTGAAGCCGCTCATCGCGTACGGCGTCTCCCCGCGCGCCACGATCTACGTCTCGCTGGCCGCGCGCGCGCACGCATTCCTGGACGGCCGCGATTACGTCTTGCCCGATGACATCAAGGCGGTAGCGCTGGATGTCATGCGACACCGGCTCATCGTCACGTACGAGGCGGAAGCGGAGGAGATCACGCCTGAGATCGTCATCGGTCGCGTTCTCGACAACGTAGCGGTCCCCTAACCGTGGCCGCCGCGCTCCCTACCGGCCGTCAGCGCGAGCCCGTACCGCCCGAGGTCCTCCGCGTCGTCAAGCAGGTCGAGATCAAGGCGCGCATCCTCGCGGACGAGGCGATGGTCGGGACGTACCGGAGCGTCTTCCGAGGCTCGGGGCTCGACTTCGAAGAGGTCCGCGAATACGAGCCCGGCGACGACATCCGCACCATCGACTGGAACGTGACGGCGCGGATGAACGCGCCGTACATCAAGAAGTACCGCGAGGAGCGCGAGCTCAACATCTACCTCGCGGTCGACGTGTCGTCGAGCGCCTGGTTTGGCACCGGGAGCGTTTCGAAGCGCGAGCTCGCCGCCGACGTGGCGGCGCTGCTCGCGGTGACCGCGCTGCACAACAACGATCGCGTCGGCCTGGTCCTCTTCGCGGACGGCGTGCGCGAGTTCCTTCCTCCGCGCGAGGGAAGGCATCACCTGCTGCACGTGATCCGCGAGCTGCTCTACGCCGAGCCGCGCCGCTCACGGACCGAGATCGCGAGCGTCGCGGACTATCTCGCGAACGTCACGAAGAAGCGGAATGTCGTGTTCGTGATCTCGGACTTCCTCGACGTTGACTTCGAAGCGCCGCTGCGCGCGCTCGCCCACAGGCACGACGTCATCGCACTGATCCTGAACGACCCACGCGAGGGTGAGCTCCCGCCGGTCGGGCTCGTCGCCCTCGAAGACGCCGAGAGCGGTCGCGTTGGCTACGTCGACACGTCGGATCCGACGGTCCGCGAGCGCTTCGCGCGGACCGCGCGCGAGCGGCGCGCGCAGCGGCTCCGCACGTTCAGCCGAATGGGCGTCGACCGCGTCGACCTCTCCACCGACCGGCCTCACGTGCCTGCGCTCCTCGCTTTGTTCAATGCCCGATCGAGGCGCGCCTGATGCGCATTGCGCTCGTCGCTGCCACCCTCCTCCTCGCGTTCGGTGCGATTGCCGCGGCTGACGGTCCCGTCAACGTGGCCGCCACGGTCGATAAGCGTGGGATCACCATCGGCGACCCGATCGCGTTATCGGTGGTCATCGAGCTCGATGCCGGCTATCAGATCACTGATAGCGGCGTCGGTCGCACCATGGGCGAGTTCGAGGTGCTCGAGGCGACCCCGGCGCAGGTCACGAGGATCTCGAACGGCCGGACGCGCTACACGTTCCGCTATCGAATCACCGCGTTCCGCGTGGGCAACCTCGTCTTTCCACAGGTCAATGTCGC
The DNA here is from genome assembly GCA_036570125.1 of Candidatus Limnocylindria bacterium. Taxonomy (GTDB): domain Bacteria; phylum Chloroflexota; class Limnocylindria; order P2-11E; family P2-11E; genus 3-1-20CM-2-70-9. Next base: position 5,834 of record DATCPK010000005.1, on the reverse strand, counting down.
GTACCAGTCGCCGGCCGGCGAGCCGGGCGTCGTTCCGACAGCGGAGATCCCCGTCGTCGTCACGAGCGTCATCCAGCCCGGCGAGGCCACGGACGACATCAAGCCGGCGAAGCCGCAGCTGCGGCTTCCGACCGCCGCGCCGCAGATCCCGCAGGCCGCGATCCAGGCCGCGCTCGCGGTGGTCGTGCTCGCGATGCTCGCCGTCATCGTTTGGCAGGCGCGCCGCCGTGCCGGGCGCAGACCCACCGACACAGAGGGCGAGGTGCTCCTCACCCCGGCGCAACGCGCGATGGCCGAGTTGAATCGCGTCGCCTCGCTCGGCCTGCCCGAGAAGGGCCGGTACGCCGAGCACTACGCGCTCGTTTCAAAGGCGCTTCGCGCGTACGTGCGTGACCGCTTTGGCCTGTCGGCGAACGAGAGGACTCCGCGCGAGCTGCGTGAGGACATGCTCCGCGCCGGCGTCGATCGCACCGAGATCGCCACGATCTACGAGATCCTGCGCGAGGGCGAAAGCGCCCGATTCCATCAGGGCATCTCGTACCCGGCTCGCGCGCAGCACGCCGTGCGGTCGGCTGTCGACGCGATGCGACGAGCCGCTGTCGCCGAGCAGTACGACCTGATGAAGGGCCAGCCGTCGTGACGGACTTCGCCTCGGTCCGCTTCGAGGATCCCTGGCTCCTCGCGCTCCTCGCCGTCGTCGGCGCGGGTCTCGCCCTGAATCTGTTGCGCGCGCGACGGCCCGGGACGGGCGTGCTCTTTTCGTCGCTCGGACTCGTGCCGGCGGGCCGACCCGGGTGGCGGGTGCGCGCGCGGTGGGTGCTCATCGTGCTGCGCGTGGCGGCGCTCGTCGCTTTCGTGGTCGCGCTCGCGCGGCCGCAGATCGTGCGCGCCTCGGTCGAGTCGGTCGCCGAAGGCATCGACGTCGTGCTCGTGCTCGACACCTCTGGGTCCATGTCCGAACGCGGCTTCGGCGGGTCGACGAAGATCGACGCGGTCAAGCGCGTCGTTAACGATTTCCTCGGCGGCCTCCGCAACGATCGTGTGGGTATCGTCACCTTCAGCGGCGAAGCCATCGTGTTGGGCCCGCCGACGCTCGACTACGCCGCATCGCAGAAGCTCGTCGCGCCGATCGACACCGGCACGCTCGCCGGAGGCACGGCCATCGGCACGGGTCTCGCCACCGGGATCAATGTGCTTCGCGACTCCGAGGCGAAGTCGAAGGTCGTGATCCTCCTCACCGACGGCGAGAACAACAGCGGAGACATCACGCCGCTCGACGCGGCGAACATGGCGAAGCTCCTCGGCGTGCGCGTGTACACGATCGGTGCGGTGAGCGTCACGACGACCGCGGATCAGGACGTGAGCACCGACAGCGTCGACGCCCAGCTCATGCGGAAGATCGCCGAAGACACCGGGGGTCACTACTACAGCGTCTCGGACGAGAACTCGCTCGCGGAGGTGTATCGCGAGATCGAGGCGCTCGAGAAGTCGCACGTCGGGGCGCGCGACTTCGTCGATTACCAAGAGGCGCACCTCGGCTTCCTCGCCCTGGGCATGGCGCTGCTCTTCGTCGAGCTCGCGCTCGCGGCGACCGTGTTCCGGAGGACGCCGTGAGATTGGCGCTCGCGCACCCGGAGCTCGCGCCCCTATTGATCGCGGCGCTTCTCGTCGTCGCGCTCTGCGTGACCGCGCTCGTCCGTCGCCGCCGCGCGCTCACGGCGTTCGCCGGGCCCGGTGCGCGCCTCGCGTCGGCGAGCCCCGCGCGGCAGATCGCGAAGGTGATCCTCGTGGGTGGCGCGTGCGTCCTCGTCGTTCTCGCGCTGATCGGCCCGCAGATCGGGCAGGTCGCGCGGCGCGGCGCCGTCTCATCCGTCGACACGATCATCGCTCTCGACGTATCGCAGAGCATGGCGGTCCGCGACCTCGAGCCCGACCGCCTGCATGCGGCTCAGGACGCGATCGAGGTCATCGGCCAGCAGCTCGTCGGCGGGCGTGTCGGGATCACGCTCTTCGCCGGCTCGAGCGTCCTCCGGTACCCGCTCACAGCGGACACGAAGATCGTCGGGCCTGCGCTTGACACATCCGGTCACGGCTTTCACTTGAACCCGGGCTCGTCGCTCCGCGCCGCGCTGACGGGAGCCGGTGCGCAATTTCCGGTCACCGACACATCGAACCAGCGCGCCAAAGCGATCGTGGTCGTCTCCGATGGCGAGGATCCCGCGCCCGATCTTCCGCCGCTCGACACGTATCTCGCCCGGAACATCCACGTGTTCACGCTCGGGATCGGCACAACGGCGGGCGGCCCCGTGCCGGTCTACGACGCGAAGGGGCAGTTCCAGCAGATGCTCGTCGATCAGAATGGCACGCAGATCACGAGCAGGCTCGACGAAGCGCGGCTGCAAAAGCTCGCGGCGGATGGCGGCGGACGCTACTTCCGCTACGACGGCGAGGCATCGGCGAGGAGCCTCACGGACGCCCTCCGCGCCATCGACACGACGCCGGCAGCGACAGACGCCGGGGTCAGTCCAGAGGACCGCTACCAGATCTTCCTCGGCATCGCGGTGTTCCTTCTCATCGCCGACTGGCTCATCGACGAACGCCGCCGGATGCCGCGCCCACACGTTCCCCGCGGGCGCGCGGCGCCGCGCCGCCGGGTGCTCGGCGCCGTCAGCGCGATCCTTCTTCTCGTCGTCGCGTGCGGACCAGCCGATCCGATCGCGGACGAGGTCGACGCTGCGAACCAGCTCTTTCTGCGCGATCCGGCCGGCGCGGTCACGCGGTACCGCGACCTACAGGCGAGGCGTCCGACCGCACCCGAGATCTCCATCGACCTCGGGAACGCCCTGGCCGCCCTCGGCGAGGACGATCGCGCGCTCGTCGAATACGGCCGCGGGATCGACGGCTCGAAGGGAACCACCCGTTCGATCGCGTTCTACGACCGGGCCACGTCCCTCTTCCGGCTCGGACGCATCCTCGACGCACGCGCGGCGTACGTCGAGGCCCTGCGCCTGGACTCGAACGACCGCGATGCGAAATTCAACATCGAGGTCATCGACCGCATCCTCGGTCTCCTCGCGCCGCAGGTCCCCGACGCCACGACCAAGCCCAGCCAGGCGACGCCGCCACCGGGCGGGTCGCAGCGGCCCGGCGGTACTCCAGCGGCGCCGACGCCGACCGGTTCGGGAGTCCCAGCCGCGACGAACCCCCCAGGAGCCGTGGGCTCGACCGGCGCCGCACAGCCCGAATCCGTGCAGGCGGCGCTCACCGACTTTCGCCGCGACCTCACGGTGGACGAGGCGCTACGGCTCCTCGATGCGCTCCGCGGGGAGCAGCGCGGGCTGCCGGCGCTGCTCGAAGGGACCGGCGTGCGTCGAGGGGGTAACGTGGACGTGCCGTATTGAACGCGGGGGGCATGCTGGCGTAGGACCTGCTGCGGGGGCGAGCGGCCGGACGGCCGCTTTGGGGGACGCGATGCGCATCGATCTGAAAGCGAAGATCAGGACGACTGACGGGCACGACGCGGGCAACATTCACCGGGTCCTCATCGACCCGACGACGGAGCGGATCACCGGGTTCGTCGTGAGCACCCGCCGCCTGCTGGGTCGCGATGTGATCGTTGGCGAGGATATGTTCGCGAACGCATCGGCGGACGGTGAAACGATCACGCTCAATCTGAGCAAGAAGGAGCTCGACACCCAGCCGAGCTTCGAAGAGGACGACTTCGTTACCCCACCTGCCGGCTGGTCGGCACCAAATCTCGGCTACACCATCCCGCCCGAGTCCTTCCTCTGGCCCGAGGATTCCGCGCTCGCCGACGTGGGCGAGCGGTCGCGGCCCTCCATCAAGAAGGGCGACAGCGTGAAGGATCGGGACGGGGATGCCGTCGGCACCGTCGAGGACATCCGGTTCGACGAGAAGACCGGCAACGTCCTCAGCCTGACTGTGAGAGCGCACGCGGGGCTCGAACGCCTCTTCGGGGGCGGTAAGGTCGCCGAGATATCGCGGGACGACATCCTGCGGATCACCCAGGACGAAGTGCGACTCGGTGTCGACCGCGAAGAGATCATCCCCAGGGAGCACGAGACCGGGACTCGCTAACTGCCCCCATAGCCGCTTCGCGCGCGTCGGCTCCTAGGGCCCGTAACAGACCTGCGCGACGAACGGCGTCGCCAGAAGCAGTCCCACGATGATCGCGACGATCACGATCATGCGCAGCACCGGGTTGTCCTCGGGCTCCTCAAGTGGCTGCTCGTCGAGCACGTCGCGAGCACGGTCCTCCTCTTCCGCGGGAACGAAAATCACGCGGCGTCCGGTATTCGAGGTGAGGCCGCCGCCGAGCGTGGTGTCGAGTGCGATCCGCGGGTGGAGCCGAGCCGCCCGCAGAGCGGAGACGGCGACCTCCGCATCCATGTGGTCTCGCGCGAAATGCACTGCTACTTCGCTCATGTTCCCGTCACCGCGGTGAGCGCTATCCGGATCGCGGCGAGCATCACGATCACCGCCAGGATCACGAGCAGCGCGCGTGGCTGCGTGCGGACGCTGACCGCAGCGCCGATCGGAGACGCCACGAGCGCCGAGACGAACACGATCGCCGCGAGTAGCGGGTCGATCTGCGCCGTCGCGGCCTTACCGATGAGCGCGGCGATCGCGGCGAAGAGACCGATGCCGAGCGATGACCCGATCGCGATACGCGGGGGAACGCGCAGGAGATAGACGAGCGCCGCGATGATGAAGGCGATGCCGCCGATGCCCACCATGCCGCCGAAGAAGCTGAGCACGAGCGCGATGGGGATCGCGAGCATGGGGTCCGCGCGAATGTCCTCGGCGCGCTGGTCGCGCGGAGTCACCGGAAGCAGCAGCATCACGCCGCCCGCGAACGCGAGGATCGCGAACACGATGAGGATGACGCTGTCCGGCATGTCGCGAGACACCAACGCGCCGACGAGCGACGCGATCGCGCTCGGCGGCCCCATGAGCCAGACGAGCCGAGCCGACACGGTGCCGTAGGAGCGGTGGCGCAGCGCACCGAGCACGCTGCCCGAGATCGCCTGCACGATCGTGAGTCCCGTGACGATCTTGACGGGGATCGCCGCGCCGCCGAGCAGCGGGGGGAGATAGAGGAGGAGTGGTGTCAGCACCAGGCCGCCGCCGATCCCGAGCAGCCCCGAGAGAAACGACGCCACCAGCCCCGCGATCGCGGTTATCGCCTCGTCGGACATCGCACCTATATAAAGGAGTGATGCGCCTCGCGCTCGCGCTGGTGCTCGTTCTTGCGGCATGCGGGCCAGGGGACGGTGCGCCCGAGCGCACGTTCCACTTCGGCTCGGCTTCGCCTTCACCGACGGGTACGGCCGCGGCGGCTGCATGGCGACGCGTCGCGGACATCACGACGCCGCGCAGCGAGGTCGCGGCGGCGGTCTTTCGTGGTGTCGTCTATGTGGTGGGCGGGTTCGGCGGCGGGAACGTAGCGGAGACCTATGTCGCGGATCGGTGGTCGCCGGCGCCGCGCTATCCGATCGCGGTCGATCACGCGATGGCCGCGGGCGTGGACACGGCGGGCACGCCCGGCCTCTACGTATTCGGAGGGAACCTGAACGGCCTGCCCGTGGCGCGATCCTTCCGGTTCTTCGGCGATCAGGGCTGGCGCGAGATCGCGCCGATGCCAGGGCCGCGTTCGCAGGCTGCCGCGGTCGCGATCGGCGGCCGCAAGCTCTCGCTGCTTCAGAACCTCGCGACGTTCGAGTGCTACGACCCGGCGGCCGACGCGTGGGAGGCGATGCCCGACGCACCGACCGCGCGGGGAGGCGTGGGTGCGGCGACGATCGGCTCACGTC
>DATCPK010000004.1:0-8659 GCA_036570125.1 Candidatus Limnocylindria bacterium | reverse complement strand
CCGATCCGTCGCCTGGGCGAGCCGAAGGACGTCGCATACGCGTACCTCTTCCTCGCATCGGACGAGGCGTCATTCGTCAATGGAATCGTCTTGTCGGTGGACGGCGGGGTTGTCGTCGGGACCTAACCTAGCTCCCGTCCTCGAGCAGGATGAGCCGAGCCTGCTCGGCGAGCCAGCTCTCGCCGCCCGTGTCGCCATCGACCTTGTCGTTGTTCGCGGGAACGTCGTCGTTATCCATGTCAGACCGCCTTCTCTGCTGTTTCGCCCGCGAATCCACCCAGACGCGACGCCCCCATGGTCTGTCCGAGCACCTGGTGGTACGGGACGCCGGTGAACAGGTGGTGGCTCTTCGTCGGGATGTCGTCGTCGGGCGCCCATTCCTTGCGCTGCAGCGCGACGTACGCGCGCTCCTGCTCTTCGGACAGGCCCTGCAGCAGCTTGCTGAACGCGTAGCCCATGGCGTGCTGCGCCGCGAGCGTGATGAAGAGGAACTTGTAGCCGAGCTTCCCGAGCTCCGCGAATGAGATCGGGTCGGGGTCGTTGAACCACTTGAACGAGCTCGACCAGTTGAACGCGAGCTTGGCGTCGGGGAAGCGGCGCCGCACCTGGTCGGCAAACCGCTCGGTGGGCTCGCGATCGGAGTTCGGGAATTCGCACCAGACGAGGTCCGGCGCGCCGCTGTCGAGATAGCGGAGCGCGCGCTCGATCGCCAGTTCCAGCCCGCGCGTCTTCTCAGGAGCGTCGACCGCCGAGACCGCGTCGGTGCGCGCGATCACGACGAAATCCTCGCGTCCGAGGTCTTCGGCGACGGCGCGCGCCATGCGCAGCTTGCCGACCATCTCGTCGGCCGAGATCAGCGCCTTGCCGGCGATGTGGCCGCAGCGCTTGGGCAGCACCTGGTCCTCGATGTGCGCCCCGGCCACGCCCGCGTTCACGTACAGCTCGGCCGTCCGCTGGACGTTGAAGAGGTTGCCGTAGCCGCCGTCCATGTCGACGAGGACGGGCGGGATCTCCAGATGCGTCGGTGGAACGCCCTTCTCGGGATCGCCGGTGGCCATCGTGAGCTGGAACTTCCGAAGGGCCGAGATGGTTCGGCGCGCACCGTCGGCGATCTCGGGCCCGGAGTACAGGTCCATGTCGGTCGTGCCCAGATGCCCGATCGCGAACGAGTAGCCGGAGAAGTAGATCGCGGTGGAGCGGTGGTACATCGCGATCTCGGCGCCGTGCGGGTCGTAGATCCCGGGCGCGAACACGAACGGCTCGCTCTCGAGTAGCTCGCGCAAGCGTGTCGCTGGGTCGGTCCAGCGCGAAGACGGCACGCTGAAGCCGGGCGGCAGAAGCGGCGTCTGCGCGAGCGACCTAATTGTCATGGTCGAGCTGGCAGAGCTCAGGGCAGCAGCACTCCGATTGCTGCGACTCGCTCGCCCGCAGGGTCTCGGGAGCGCGAACGATCGGCGAAAGCGTCGTGTCGATGCGGTCGAAACTGTTCATGGATGGCATGAGAGGGCATGCTGCGTGCCGGAACGGCCATAAAACAAATCGTTTGTTTGGATGGGAACGATCAGAGTTGTTTATGATGGCCCGATGCTTCTGGCCCAGCTCGAAGCCTTCAGCGAGGTGGCCCGCGTCGGCAACGTGAGCCGGGCGGCCGACACGCTCAGCGTGACGCAACCGGCGCTCAGCGCACGTCTCCAGGGTCTCGAACGCGAGCTCGGGGTGGAGCTTTTCGTCCGAGCTGCGCGCGGGATGACGCTTACGGACGCGGGCCGCGCGCTCCTCCCCTACGCGCAGCGCGCGATCGCGCAGGTGCTCGACGGGCAGAAGGCCGTGGCGGACCTGCGATCGGGAAAGGTCGGCGAGCTCTTCATCGCGGCGGCGCCGGCCGTGAGCACATACGTGCTCCCGAGCGTGCTGAAGGCGTTCCAGACCTCTCATCCCCAGGTCCGGATGGGCGTACGCACCGGCCACACCGAGGAGGTCCTCGAGATGGTGTTGCGACGCGAGGTGGACCTCGGCGTCGGCCGACCGATCCAGCACCCCGACGTGGAGCTCATCCCCGTCTTCGACGACGAACTCGTCCTCGTCGTGAGCCGGCATCACCCCTTCGCGCGTCGCGACCGCATCCGGCTGCAGGAGCTCGCGGACGATCGCCTCATCCTCTTCGACCGCGCGTCCAGCTATTACGAGCTGACGAGCTCGCTCATCCGGCAGGCCGGCGTCGTCCCCGAGAGCGTCATCGAGCTCGACAACGTCGAAGCGGCGAAGAAGATGGTGATCGAGGGTCTTGGGGTCGCCCTGCTGCCGCGCATGGCGCTCAGTGCAGAGCTGCGATCGCGGGCGCTCCGTCCGGTCCGCGTGATCGGAGCGCCGCCGGTGCGGCGCCCCATCGTGGCGATCAGGCGCACCGACTCCGGCACGCCGATGGGTCCGGTCGCCGACTTTCTCACGTTGTTGCGAAAGTCGCGCGCCGCCGTTTAGAGCGGACGCGTCCCGTCGAGGTTCGCGCGCTCGCGTCGCGCGAGGGCGGATCCGATCGAGTCCGGCGACGCGTCCATCGCGAGAGCGAACGTTGCGTGCGCGTCGTCGACGAGTCCAGCTTCGCGCAACGCGACCCCGCCCAGGTACCCAAGAAAAGCGCGGTCGCCGGCGCGCAGCTTCGGCGCATCGACCTCAGCGGCACGCAGCTTCGCGCGAACGCTGTCGCGATCGTGCGAGCGCGCCGCCGCGATCGCCTCGAGCGCGCGATGCATCGCGACACGCTCGGCCGATCGCGCGAGATCAGCGTCGTTCGCGATCGCGGCGACGAGGGCCGTGCCGCGATCGCGGTCGCCGCCAAGCGCGACGAGCTCCGCCCACGCCAGCGCGAGACGCACGTCGACCTGCTCGGGGAGGAGGGCGGCACTCCGTCGGGCGTCGCCGGCGCGGTTCAGAGCGGCGTACGAGGCCACCAGCCCGACCGCGACGGCGCGATCGTTCGGAAGCCGCTTGGCAGCCTGCTCGAAGAGGGAGGCCGCGGAGAGCGGATCGCCCGACGCGTAGAGGATCTCCGCCGCCAATTTCCGGATGAATGTGACCGAGCCGAAGGTCCCCAGGAGGGGCGCCACGAGGGTCCGAGCGGCCTGCAGATCACCGCGGTCGAGGGCTCTCCGAGCGCGCCAAACAGCGACGGGAACGCGCCAAATGTCCGCCATGGACGCTCGGGGTACGGGGGGTTTGTCCACAGAAACGGTCTCCGGAGGGCTCTTATCCACCGTATTCATGGGGTTATCCACAACTGACTCCAGAAATGGTGCTAGTCGTCCGCAAGCAGCCCCTGCGCAATAACGAGTCGTTGGACCTCGCTCGTGCCCTCGTAAATCCGGTAGATACGAGAGTCCCGGTAGGCGCGCTCGATCCAGAGCTCCCGCATGTACCCCATGCCCCCGTGGATCTGAACCGCCGCGTCGGCGATCCGTCCGAGGGCCTCCGTCGCGAACAGCTTGGCCTTCGACGCCCGGTCGGTGACTCGCTCACCGCGGTCGGCCCGCGACGCCGCGTCGTAGACCATCAGCCGAGCCGCGTGGATGTCGATCGCGGCGTCGGCCAGGGGCCATTGGATCGCCTGATTGGTGCCGATCGGGCGTCCGAATTGGATGCGCGTTTTCGCGTGCTCGACGCAGGCCTCCAGCAGCCGCTGCGCCGCGCCGACGGCGTGCGCCGCGAGTCCCATGCGCCCGTAGTCGAGGGTCGCGAGCGCCACCGCGAAGCCCTTGCTTTCCTCGCCGACCCGCTGCGACGCCGGCACGCGCATCTCGCGGAAGTAGAGCTGCGCGGTGGTCGAGCCGTGCAAGCCCATCTTCTCGTCGTTCCGACCGACCTCGAGCCCTGCCGTCGCGCGCTCGACAACGAACGCGGTGATCGCTTTCGAGCCCAGCTTCGGGTCGAGCGTCGTGAAGATCACGAACACATCGGCGATCGGCGCGTTGGTGATGAACGTCTTCGCGCCATCGATCACGTACGCGTCGCCGTCGCGGCGCGCTGTCGTCTTGAGTCCACCCGCATCGCTGCCCGCGCCCGGCTCGGACAGACCGTACGCGCCGATCTTTCGCGCCGACAGCAGATCCGGTAGATAGCGCGAGCGAAGCGTGTCCGGTCCGCCGATGTCGATCGCGGTACCGCATAGCCCCGCTGATCCACCGATGACGTTCCAGAGCGACGCGTTCGCTCGAGCGAGCTGCTCGACCGCGACGCAGTACCCGAGCTTGCCGAAACCCTGACCGCCGACGTCTTCGCTGAAGCCGAGCCCGAAGAGACCCATGCCGGCCATCGCGTCGATCACATGCCTCGGTATCTCGTCCTTCTCTTCGATCTCACGCTCGAAGGGCGCGAGCTTCTGCTCGACGAACTCGCGGACGGAGCGCTGGAGCATGACGAGCTCCTCGGGAAGTTGGGGATCCATCAGGCGCCCTTCGCGCGTTCGATGATCTGACGCAGCTCCGCCGGTATGCGGGTGGCCCGGCCGCTCTTCCGGTCGATCATCACCTGGATCGTCGAAACGTCTGCGCAATGAAGGCCATCGGCGCGCTCGATCGCGTACTCGAACGTCCAGGACGAGTGCCGTATCTCGCCGACGCGGACCTTGATGTCGTACTCGTCGTCGAAGTGCAGAGGCGCCTGATAACGCACGCGGGCTTCGCCGATCGTGAAGTCGACGCCGTGCGCCAGCATGTCGCGGTCATACACGATTCCGAGCTCCCGCAGATACGCGATGCGTCCGATCTCCGCGAACAACAAATAGTTCGCGTAGTAGACGACCCCTTGCAGGTCCGTCTCGCCAAAGCGCACCCGCTGACGATGGGCGAAGGGAAAATCCACGGCCGCTTGGCAGGGTAACGATTTGGCATGCCACCTGCTGCCGCATTCGGAATGGCTTCATCAACACCACGCAACGACCACGACACCACCGAACGAGTCGAGCGCTACGAGCGTGAGCGCGTCGTCGAACGTCCCGCGTACACGGCACCTGCGAGCGCGTCCAACGTGAACGTCGGACCAACGAGCGCGGTGGTCGCGCGGAACGACGCGGTGTGGGCGGTCACCCGGATCGTGACGCTGCTCTTCACCGTTCTCGAAGTCCTTTTGCTCCTGCGCTTCATCCTGAAGCTATTCGGAGCGAATGCGAACCAGGCGCTCGTGTCCGGCCTCTATCGCATCACGGAGCCCTTGGTACGACCGTTCCAGGGGATCTTCCCGGAGCCGTCCGGTCCGCCGGCGCTCGATCTCGCCGCGCTTCTCGCCGTCGCGTTCTTCTTCCTCATCGCGGCACTGATCGTCGCGGTCGTCCGCGCGATCACCTCACCCCGCACCACCTAGCGCGCTGCGGAGCGGCCGCCCTCGTGCGGTCGCTCCATGGATCAGTGCGGCGTGAGGCTCCGCAGCTCCTCGATAGCGGCAGGATTTTCGAGCGAGCTCAGATCTCCCAGATCTTGCTTCCCGAGGTACGCGCCGCGGATGACGCGCCGCAGGATCTTCGCGTTGCGCGTCTTCGGAAGCTGCGTCACGAACCGCACGGCCTCGGGCCGTAAGGGCTTGCCGAGTATCTCCGCGATCTTGTCCTGGACCGACTTCGCGAGCTCGTCGGTCGGATGGTGCAGTGGACGCGGCACCACGAAGACCACGATCGCCTCGCCCTTGATCTCGTGCGGCACGCCGATCGCCGCCGCCTCCGACACCGCGGGGTGCGCGACCGCCGCGGACTCGACCTCCGCCGGCCCGACACGCTTGCCGGCGACCTTCAGCGTGTCGTCGCTCCGACCTTCGATGTACCAGTAGCCCTCCTCGTCGATCCGCGCCCAATCGCCGTGAACCCAAACGTCGGGAAGCCTCGCCCAGTACGTCTGGAAGTAGCGGCCATCCTTTGTCTGCCGATCTCCCCAGAAACCGCGCGTCATCCCGGGCCAGGGTTTGCGAATGACGAGCTCGCCTACCGCACCGCGCACCGGTCGTCCGTTCTCGTCAACCACGTCCGCATCCATTCCGGGGCAGGGCCCGATGAACGAGCTCGGCTGGATCGGTGTCCAGGTCGTGCAGCCCAGGATGCCACCCGAAATCTCGGTGCCGCCGGAGTAGTTGATGATCGGGCAGCGCGACTCGCCGACGTTCCGGAAATACCACCACCACGGATCGGGATTCCACGGCTCGCCGGTCGACCCGAGCACGAAGAGCGAGGAGCGATCCTTCGCGCGCACCGGATCCTCACCGGAGCGCATCAGACCGCGGATGGCGGTGGGCGAGATCCCGAGATGCGTGACCTTATGGCGCTCGACGAGTGACCACATCCGCGACGCGTCGGGAAAATCCGGCGTTCCGTCGTAGAGGACGATGGTCGCGCCGAGCATCAGGCCGCCGGCGATCAGCCAGGGACCCATCATCCAGCCGATATCCGTGGACCAAAGGATCACGTCGCGCTCCTGCAGGTCGAAGCAGTGCGCGAGATCCTGCGCGGCCTTCACTGGGAAACCGCCGTGCACGTGCTGCGCGCCCTTCGGTTTGCCGGTCGTGCCCGACGTGTAGATGACCATGAAGGGGTCTTCGGCGGAGGTGTCCGCGATGTCGAGCATCGCGCCCGCGTGCGTGACATCGGCCCAGAGGACGTCGCGGCCGCGCTTGGGATACTTCCGCCCGACCCGGTCGACGACGACGACCGCATCGACAGATGGCGCGCCGTCAGCCGCCTCGTCCGCGGTCTCCTTCATGTTGACGACCTGTCCGCGGCGATAGAAGCCGTCCGCGCAGATGAGCACCTTCGCCTGCGCATCGCGTAACCGACCGGCGATCGCCTCAGCGCCGTACCCCGAGAAGATCGGGATGAGGACGGCCCCGATCGCGCCGATGGCGAGCACCGCGACCGCACACTCGACCGTGAGCGGGAGGAAGACCGCGACGCGGTCGCCACGCTTCACACCGAGCGAGCGCAGGCCCGCGGCGAAGCTCGCGACCTGGTCGGAGAGCTCCCGGTACGTGAGCGTTCGCACCGTGCCCTCCTCGCTCTCGGCAACGATCGCGACGCGATCGCCGTCGTGACGCAGCGCGGTCGCCACGTAGTTCATCCGGCCGCCGGTCCACCACGTCGTCCAGGGGATACCGCGCGAGGTGTCGAGCACGTGCGTGTACGGCGTGCGCCAAGAGATATGCAGATCGCGCTCGGTCGCGGCCCAGAAGCCTTCCAGGTCTTCCGTCGACCAGCGCAGCAGCGCCTCGTAGTCCGCGCAGCCGTTCTTCAACGCGAAGGCGCGGAGGCGGCTTCGCTCCAGGTACGCGGCGCTCGGGGTCCACGCGGCGGTCACGGTCGTCACGGTAGCGTTATCGGGCAGTCGGGACCGGGTCGATCAGCCAGTCGAGATGGAGCCACACCACGCGTGAGTAGCGCCAGATCAATGGAACGAACGCGAGGAACAGAACATCCCCCACGACGACCGCGAGCCCGATGTCGCGCCCGGTCGCGAGCCAGAGCCCGAGGACGATCAGCGCGAGCACAGGGATGCCGAGCGCGTAGCTCGCGACCATCGCGCCGGTCCAGTATCCGGTCTCGCGCTCGAAGCGCAGGCCGCAGACGGGGCAGAGCTCGTTGGTCGACATCACGCCGCGCCAAATCCGGCCCTGAAGACATCGCGGGCAACGGCTTCGACAGATCGCCCACGCTCGGCGCACCGCTAGAAGTACTGCAGGATGGCCGCCGCCACCACGATCGCGACGAGCAGGATGCCAATAAGGATCAGGGGCAGCAGGTAGAAGGCGAGACCACCGAGGAGGAAGATCGCCGTGGCCTGATCGCCCGACACGCCGTAATGCAGCTCGATCGCGCGATGAACGACGAACGCGATCCACACCAGCATCACGACGCTGATCACGTCGGCGATGGGCGTGAGCGGTCCGCCGGCGAACACGATCCCCGCGAGCGATGTCGGCAGCTGATAGACGAGCTCGGCGTACCCGAAGAGAACGAGCAGCGGCCGGTACGGGCGGCCGCGCACGCCACGGAAACGCGCGGCCGCGTGGATGGCGCTCGAGCCGAGAAGCCACAGAAAGATCGGCGTCAGGGCGGCCGCAATGACGAGCGCGTCGAACGATCGCTGCAACACGTACACGAGGACCGCGGTCCGTTCGACGCCGATCGCCAGAAGGAGCGTGTCGACGATCGCGCTGCGCGTCGGGCCGAACACGATGTCGTCGACGTGGACGGTCTGAGACAGCCGATATGCGCTGGCCGTCGAGAAGACCATCGCGATCGGAACGCACACGAGGCCCCAGAAGGTGTTCGCATGCAGGGCCCACGCGGCGAAGGGTCTCGGTCGCCATCGCTCGGCGACCGTCGCCATCACTTGAAGGCTGCGGCGAGCGCTTCGTGCGTGGCCTGGTCGGTCGCGGCGTCCACCGCGGTCCGCGCGCGGCCGCCGAGGACGGGCGGATCGTCGTCGTGGAGCGCTTCAGGCACGGGTGCGCCGAGCATGATGAGGTACTCCATCGACCAGGTTCGGCGCACGGCGTCGAGGTCGTAGCCGCCGCCTCCCATCGCGACCCACGGGTACGTGGTGGACGCGAACCAGCTCACCACGTGCTCTCGCGCGTGCGTCGATAGCTGCAGGTCCGTGAGCGGGTCGGTGAAGTGCGGATCGATTCC
>DATCPK010000003.1:0-2396 GCA_036570125.1 Candidatus Limnocylindria bacterium | reverse complement strand
AGCGGGAACGGTGCCGGACCTGGCGGATCCGGCACCTCCTGCGGAAGGAGGGAGCTTGCTAGCGGCCACGCCGGCCGACGTTGTCGACTTCCTGCGCAATGCGCGTCGCGAGATTTGCTTTCTGTTGAGTCGCCTGATCCGCCGTGGTCTTGCCGGCGGTCTGTGCGGCGTCGATCTTCGCGGTCGCATCGGCGACGAGCGCGTTGACCAGACCGTCACGGCTCTTGCCGGCGGTCGCGTTCGCGATCTGCGCGAGGGACTGCCCCGCGCGAAGCTTCGTTTCGAGATCGGCCTCGGTGGTACCGAGGTACGTGGCCGCAGCCGCCTCTGAGTCACCGGTAACGTTCTTGCCGCCGGGTCCGCGGCCGAAGCCACCAGGACCGGGGCCGTAACCGTTCGCGGGGTTCGGACGCGCGCCGATGCCCTTTTGGTCGACGAGCGTCGCGATGTCCTGCTGCTGTGCCGCGGTGAGCGCGGCGATGAGCCCATCGCGCGTCTTGCCGTGCGCGACGGCCACGTCGGCGAGGCTCTTGTCGGTCCCGAGCTCGGTCCGAAGCTGGGCCTCGGTGATGCCGATGTACGTCGCCGCGGCCGTGAAGTACGAGCCCTTGCTGCCGAGGCCGTTACCGAACATCTGGCCGACCGTCTGGTCCCAGACCTGCGAGATCGCCGTGGGAGCGCTACCGCCCGGTAGGAAGGCGGCCGCCGCGAACCCGCCCGAAAGGCCGAGCCCGATGACCGCCGCGACGAGAAGCGCCTTTGCTGGTTGTACTGCGTTCACGCGATCCCCTTTCCGAGGTCGTGTTATGACTAGCAAACGGTCCGAGCCCCTCCGTTGCATGAGAGAAATCCAAGAGTTCGCTAAGGACGGTGTTCCTTAGGCCGTTCTTACCGCACCCGCTCGTAAACTCGACACAAATGCGTGTCCTTTTGGTCGAAGACGAGCCCGCTGTCCGGGATGCCGTCGAGCGCGCCCTCCGCGGCGCCGGCCACAAGGCCGACCTGGCACGGGAGGGTCCGGCCGGGTTGGACCTCGCGATGAGCAACCCATACGACGCGGTGGTCCTCGATCTCGGTCTTCCTGGACTCGATGGCGTCGAGGTCTGCCGTCGCCTCAGGGCGTCGGGGAATCAGGTCCCCGTGCTCATGCTCACCGCCCGCGCGGCGGTCCGCGATCGCGTCGAAGGGCTCGACGCAGGCGCCGACGACTACCTCGTGAAGCCGTTCGCGCTCGACGAATTGCTTGCGCGCATCCGAGCGCTCGGGCGTCGCGGCGACGACGGAGCAAAGGCGCGTGGCGTTCTCAAATTCCTGGACATCGCACTCGATCGCGATGCGATGGAGTGCCACCGCGGCGACCGCATGATCCCGCTGACGCGCACTGAGTACTCGCTGCTCGAGCTCTTCATGGCGAACCCGCGCAAGGTCCTCCCGCGCGACGTCATCTTCGATCGGGTGTGGGGGTATGACTTCGGTCCCGACTCCAACTCGCTCGACGTGTACGTCGGCTATCTCCGGCGCAAGCTCGAGATGGGCGGCGAGCCTCGCGTGATCCAAACGGTTCGTGGCGTCGGCTACGTGATGAAGGAGCCGTGAGCTTTCGACTTCGCGTGACCCTGTTCATCGCGGCCGCTGTCGCTGTCGCCGCGATCGGTGCGTCCGTCGCGATGTATCTCGTCGTGCAGGACCAGCTCATCACCCAGGTCGACAAGAACCTTCAGGCGGCGGCCTCGGGGCCGATCCGCGACTCTGGCCCGTTCCGGCGCGGACCGGGGGACCAGATAGTGTCGAACCGTCCAGAGGTGTTCGGCCAGATCATCAACGCGAGCGGCACGGTCGTGCAGGGAGACGGCGGCTACTCGATCCCCACGCTCGTTACTGCCCAGGTCAAGGACGTCGCCGCTGGGAAGGCGCCCGATTTCTTCGCGACCGCAATGGTCGGCGACGCTCGCTACGAGATTTACGTGAAGCCGATCCAGGGCGGCGCGATCCAGGTCGTCCAGCAGCTCGCTCCAATCGACGCAGCGCTCGCGCAAACTCGACTCCTACTCATCGCCTTCGCCGCTGGTGCGATCCTCCTCGCGGCTGCACTCGGTACGCTCATCGGGCGCGCCGCGCTCGCGCCGGTGAAGCGGCTCACCGCCACGGTCGAAGAGGTCACGAGGACGCGCGACCTCTCGCGTCGCGTCGCCGCGCAGGGCCGCGATGAGCTGAGTCGGCTCGGCACGAGCTTCGACGCCATGCTCGGACAGCTTGAGACGTCGCTCCGTTCGCAGCGTCAGCTTGTCGCGGACGCGTCGCATGAGCTGCGAACTCCTTTGACCAGCCTCCGCACGAACCTCGAGCTTCTCGAGCGCGGTCAGCCCACTGACCCCGTCGAGCGCCAGCAGCTTCTC
>DATCPK010000002.1:0-4124 GCA_036570125.1 Candidatus Limnocylindria bacterium | reverse complement strand
CGCGGATGCGCGGCTCCATCGCCGGGGTCGCGCCTCTCCGTCGCGAGCTCGCCGCTCTGCGCGCCACTAAACCTGCATGATCACGGGCAGCACCATGGGTCTCCTCTTGGTGCGCTCGTACAGGAAATTCACGACGCTGTTATGGATCGCGTCCTTGAGCGCGGAGGGCTCCGCGAGATGCTCGCCGGTCTGCGCTTCGGCGAGGCCGTCGAGGATCTTCTGCTTGGCCTCTTCCACGAGCTGTCCGGCATCGTGCTCCGGCACGAAGCCTTTGGTCACGATGTCGGGGCCCGCCACGACGGCGCCGGTCCGCTGCTCGATGGTCACGACGACGAGGAAGATCCCGTCGCTCCCGATCGACCAGCGATCGCGCATCATCGACTGGCTCACATCGCCGACGCCGAGGCCGTCGACGTAGACGACGCCTGACTGGACCTTCTCGCCGAGCTTCGCGCCGTTCGCGTCGATCTCGAGTACGTCGCCGTTCGTCAACACGAAGGCGTTCTTCGGCTCGACGCCGAGGTCCATCGCCAGGCGTGCGTGACGGACGAGCATGCGGTACTCGCCGTGGATCGGCAGGAAGTACTTCGGCCGAAGGATGTTGAGGAGGAGCTTCAGCTCCTCCTGGCTCGCATGTCCGGAGACGTGGGGACGGCTCTGCGGGTCGTACACGACCTCGGCCCCGAGCTTGAAGAGGTTGTCGACCGTCCGCGAGACGAGCTCCTCGTTGCCGGGGATCGGGGTCGCGGACATGACGACGGTGTCGCCTTCTTTCACCGCGACGTGGCGGTGGTCGCCGAGGGCCATGCGCGACAGCGCGCTCGTCGGCTCCCCCTGGCTCCCGGTCGTGATGATGCACAGCTCGTGGTCGGGGAGCTTGCCGATCTCGTGCGGACTCACGATCGAGCCTTCCGGATATTCGAGATACCCGAGCTCCTTCGCGGTCTTGGTGTAGTTCTCCATCGAGCGACCGACGATCGCGGTCTTTCGGCCCCACGCGTGCGCGATCTCGACGATCTGCCGGATGCGCGAGATGTTCGAAGCGAAGGTCGTGGTGATCACGCGTCCGGGCGCTCGCGACATGATCGCGTCGAACATCTCGGCGACGTGGCGTTCCGACTGCGTGTAGCCGGGCACCTCGGCGCGCGTCGAGTCCGACATGAGCAGCAGCACGCCCTTCGCGGCGATCGCCGCGAGGCGCGCGAAGTCGGTCTGGCGTCCATCGACCGGCGTGTGGTCGAACTTCCAGTCCCCCGAGTGCACGAGCGTCCCATACGGGGTGTCGATGGTCACGCCGATCGCATCCGGGATGCTGTGGCAGACGTAATACGAATCGCAGCGGAAGCTCCCGATCGTGAACGGTGTTCCCGGAGCGATCTCGCGGAACGTCGCCTTCTCTGCGAGCTTGTGCTCCTTCAGCTTCGTGCGGATGAGCCCGATCGTGAGCTTGGTCCCGTAGATCGGGACCTCGAGCAGGTCTCGCAGCGCGTACGGCAGCGCGCCGATGTGGTCCTCGTGGGCGTGCGTGATGAGGAACCCGCGGATCTTGTTCTTCCGCTGCCTGAGATACGTCATGTCGGGAATGACGAGGTCGATGCCGAGCATTCCCTCGTCGGGGAACATGAGGCCGGCGTCGACGACGACGATGTCGTCGCCGAGCTCGACCGCCATCATGTTCTTGCCGATTTCACCGACGCCGCCGAGGGGGACCACCCGCAGCGCCGCGTTCGACCTAGCCAAAGAGCGTTATCTGCTCCACCGGTTTTTCCTCCGGCTCTTTCGTGGGCGGAGTTGTCGCGAGGAAGAGCGCCAGCGCCGCGAAGTCGGCGTGAAGCGCTTGGCGTAGGGCTGGCTGGTGCAGCGCCGCAGCCGGGTGGTACACGGGGAAGATGAGCAGGCCTTCGGCGGTCTTTCGCGGCTTGCCGTGGATGCGCGAGATGGACTCGCCGGGGAAGAACTTCCCCATCGCGTGGCGTCCGAGCGTGACGATGACGCGCGGCTGGAGGACCTCGAGATGACGCAGTAGCCACATGTGGCAGGCCGATATCTCTTCTGGTAGCGGGTCGCGGTTCTCCGGCGGCCGGTGGCGGACGACGTTGGTGATGAAGACCGTGCGCCGATCGAGGCCGATCCCCGCGAGCAGCTCGTCGAGAAACTGCCCTGCGGCACCCACAAAAGGCTTGCCCTGGAGGTCCTCGTGATAGCCGGGCGCCTCGCCGAGGAAGAGGATCCCCGAGTCAGCGCTGCCGTCTCCGGGGACCGCCTGCCGCGCGCTCCTATGGAGCGGGCACGCGGTGCAGGCGCGGATCTCGTCGGCGACGAGCCGGAGATCGGTCGAGGCGTCGTTCAATGGGCTGATTATGCGACGGGGGAAGGCTTTAGAGGAGCCTTCCGTGCGAGGTAGACCACGTCGGTGTACGGCCGGCGCGGCATGTCCTCCACCTCGACGACGAATCCGGTGCGTTCGAACATCGCGAGGGCCTCTTCGCGCGATGGGAAATAGAACCGCTCGTGACCACCGCGCGTGAAGCCGAGCCCGACCGTCACCATCTCCTGCGCGTAGGTGATCGCGTAGCGCGGATCGGTTCGGCGCTCCTGCGCCTTCACGATGAGCGGCCCGCCCTCGCCGAGCGCCGCTGCGGCGTTCCGGAGGACGCGCTCCTGATCCTCGAACGGCAGGAGGTACAGCACGTCGACGATCGTGACCGCGTCGCAGTGCGGGGGCTGGTCCTTGATGATGTCGCCTACCTCGAAGCGCAGCCACTGCGTGTCGCGCACGGCGCCGCGCGCGACCTCGATCTTGCGCTCGTCGAGGTCGATCCCGAGGACCCGGCGCTGCTCGGCGGCCTCACGAAGCAGGCATGGGAAGAGACCGTGGCCGCAGCCCAGATCAACGATGAATCCCCTCTTCGGGACGAAACGCTCGACGAAGGCGAGGTCCGACAGGAACGCGCGGCCGTGGACGAAGAGACGCGCGCCGAACGGCGCGGAGCGATATCGGTGGACGGCTCGGTTGAGCGCCGCGCTCGTGCTCGCGCCGGGCATCAGGGCACTCGCCAGCGGACGGCGTCGTTTCCGAAGGCCGTGCGGAGCAGCGGATCGGTGAGGATCTCGAGGTCCTTGGGGCGGTCGTCGACGAGCGTGTCGGCCGCGCGAAGAGCGTCATCCACATACCCAGGATGCGCGCCGATCTCCCCCACTCCGCCGTAGGCCGCGAGAAGTGCGACGGCGGCTGCATCGAGACGCGGCCGCTGCGAGGTGATGTCGACGTACCAACGGTTCCCCGGAATGCCACGGAACGCGAGAGCCGAGACGAATGTCGCCGCGCGGAGGGCCGTTTCCTTCGGGCCGGTCCAGGTACGCGGCGAGCGGGCGCGCCGGACCCAGCGAACGCCCTCGTCGCGAGCGATGCGTCCAACGACGCGCGCCACCGGCGGCATCAGATGGACGTGCCGGTGCGAGTCCCACGCGAGCGGCAGGATCCCCCACGAGCGCGCGAGGGCGGCCTGCGCGCGGATCTCCGTGGCGATGTCGCGGGCACGGACGCGCCGGCTCAAGAGGCGTTTGCTGAGCTCCGTAAGCCCGAGGAACCGGCCCTCCTCATCGATGAGGCTTCGCACCGTCGCCGGATCGCTCACCGGCCAGCCGCCCACGAGGTCGATGTGCAGCCCGACCTCGAGGTCGGGCTCCATCCGCGCCTGCGCGGCCGCCTCCGCCGATGAGTCAGAGGTGACGATCAGGGAGGTCGAGCGAACGATGCCTTTGCGGTGCGATTCGAGGATCCCCTTCGTGACACCGGGCGACAGACCGAGGTCGTCGGCTGTGACGACCAGGTTCACCGGCCGTACACGCCACGCATCGCGTTCAGCCGGATGACGAAGAGGTCCCGCAACATCTTGGGCGTATCGGCGAGGAAGTCGATCCGCGTCTCGCCGTGCTGCCGCAGCGCAAAGGGGATCTCCCGCACGGTGTAACCCGCACGACGCGCGAGGAACAGCACCTCGGCATCGAACGCGAAGCCGTTCAAGCGCTGCCGTCCGAACAGATCCTTCGCCGCCTCGGCCGTGTACATCTTGCCGCCGCACTGCGTGTCGCGGATGTCCGTCGGAACGAGGACGTGGACC
>DATCPK010000001.1:0-2770 GCA_036570125.1 Candidatus Limnocylindria bacterium | reverse complement strand
AAGGGGTGCGCGCTCTGGTGAGCGCGCACCCCGATGTCCCTATCCATGTCGCCGCGCTGGACGAGCGCCTCAACGAGAAGGGCTACATCGTCCCAGGACTCGGCGACGCCGGAGATCGTCAGTTCGGTACGGGTTAGCTCTTCGCGTTCAGTTCGTGCAGCTCCCGCTCGGGTTCCAGTCTTTGAACATCCCACTCGGATTGTTTTGCCAGACCCACGCGTGGAGCTCATAGAACGCGGGGATGCCGTAGCGGTTCGGGGTTCCGATCAGCTTGAAGTCCTGTCCGAACAGCGAGGGCTTCGAGCTGCCCGCCCACATGCTGTAGAAGACGATGTACTCGACCGCCACGAGGCGCAGTTTTCCATTACCGATTGGCTGGTAAACGAGTGCCTCAGGCGTCGTGGCGTCGACCACCCCATTGCTGACGAGCGCGCCGTTCACGTAATGAATGCCCATGACGCCAACGCCCGGTGTTTCGATGCACGCGATGCTCGCCGCGTCGAGGAACCGTCCGTACCCGGCGGCCGTCGCCGCGTCGACCTGCTGGAAATGCGCCGTGGCCGCTCGCGCGGTGCTGAGGTCGGCCGCCCCCGCGTTCGCGGGGGACGGCGCGGCCAGCAGCACGATCGCCGTGACTGCGACGCCGACTAGCGTCTTCGTGCTTCGCGCGAACATCTACATGCCCTCGGTGACTGGGTAGATCTCGTCGGCGACGAGACCATGAGCCTCTTTGTGGACCCGGTTCGCGGCTTCTGGATTGGGCGCGTCGACCAGGCAGAAGATCTTTCCGTTCTTCTCGTCGAACCAGTAGCGCAGGTACTGAACGCCGTACTTCCCCTGGGTCTTCACGTCGGCCATGTGAGCGTCGGCGACGTCCTTTGCCTTTGCTCCCTCGGGTGCCTTGCGGTGCACGTCCATGTAAAGCGGCATTCGTCGTCTCCCTTTTTCTGATTTGCGCCGGCAATGAGTGTTCTAGGGGACGACCGTGTGGCGACCCGTGTGCGGCGGCGTGTGGGTTTGCGTGTGGGAAGGCGAAAATCGCCGAAAGCGCTCGTGCAGATCGGGCATCGGTCCGGCCAGCGCGATGCGCAGGCCGCGGTCCACATGCTCTTTGTCGCGCCCACCCTCGACCTCGACCAGGTCGGCCAGGATCGCAGCGAGGATCCAGCGATTGCCCTGTCCCTGTTCTTCGCGGGCCAGCGCCTCGCGGAGCAGGGTGAGCGCTCGGGATGCATCGTCGCTGGACCGGGCGACCAGCCCCAGCCCGCGAAGCGCGAGCGCCTGCCAGCTCGCGTTCTTCGTCTCCTGCGCGATCGTGAGCGCGCGCGTGAATCGCTCTGTCGCGCCGTCCCGGTCTCCCTCCGCGAGTCGGGCGTCGCCCGCCTGAACGAGCGCCCAAGGCAGATCCGGCAGGAGACCTTCGCGTTCGGCCCTGGTCACGGCTGCATCGGCGAACGCCTTGCCCTCCTCAACGTTCCCGATGCAGAGCAGGACGCGGGCGAGCGCGCCCATCGCGAACGACGCCCACGCCAAGGCCGGTAACGCGGCCCGCAGCTCCTCCTCCGCGGCCGCGTACTCGCAGCGATCGGCATGGCAGACGGCGAGCATCGCTCTCGCCCAGCCCGCCTGCTTCGTGTCGTCGATCGCGTCAGCTAAGCGGCGCGCTCTTCGGAACGACGCCTCTGCCGCGCCATACCGTCCCTCGATCGCAGAGATCCGGCCGCGCTCGGTCTCTATCTCTCCGACCGCCGCGCGGTCGCCGAGCTCGTTCGCGACGCGAAGCGCCCGCTGCAAGTGGCTCGTCCATTCGCGCGCAGTGCCGAGCCCGCCTCCGGTGTACGTGGTCGAACCGAGGATCAGCGCGCGGGCCTCGAGCGCGCGGTCTCCACTCTCGGCAGCCTGGCGCGCCGCCCGCAGCGCGATGTCACGAGCGCTCGCGAACTCGCCGGCCTCGAAACGCACCTTCGCGATGTCGAGCAGCGCGCGCGCCTGCACGTCGAGGTGCAGAAGTGGCTCGGCCGCAGAACGGGCCGGCCGATCGAGCGGCCGCGAGATCGAGGCCGGCGGTTCGATCGATAGCTCGTCGCGATAACGACGCGCAAGACCGGCGACGTAGGTGCGTGCGCGTTCGCGATCGCCGCGCGCGCTGTGGATCTCCACGACGAGCTCGTGAAGACCGTCATCGAACGGCTCGCTGCGGAGCGCACGTTCCGCAAGGGCGAGGGCGCGATCGGGCTCGCGGTGCGAGAGCAGCGTTGCTGCCCAGCGCAGCGAATCCGCGGCCGCGGTCGCCACGCGCGCCCGCTGCACCTGAAGCCATGTGTCGAATGACGGTGCCTCGCCGAAGCTCATCCCCTCGAGCAGCTCGCCACGCACGAGGTCGTCGATGGAGCTCTCGTCCCATTCCCCGCGGAGGAGCTCTCCCGCATCGACGACGAGCACCTCGGCGTCGATCTTGATGCGCCCATCGCGCTCGCCGATCTCCGCCGGCGGATTCACCGCCTTTCGCACCTGACTCAGCGACCAGCGCAACGAGCCGAGGGGATCGTCCGTCTCCGACCACAGAAGATCCGCGAGCTCGCGGCGCGTCGGAGCGCGCGGCTCGAGCAGCAAATAGGTGAGCAGCGCCCATGGCTTGTGGCCCTCGAGGCGGCGTGATTCACCGTCGTGCTCGAGACCCGGCCGCCCCAGGAGCCTCACGCGAAGGGCCATTCGATGCCGAGTCTAAGAAGCCTGTGAGGTTTGGAACGCCGAATGCGTAGGAGTCGTT